>PLEX01000047.1 GCA_003136575.1 Bryobacterales bacterium
TAATTGAGCCATGCGGCCCGTGCGCTTCCTTGGCGATTCGCTGAAATGCTTGCGAGACTTCCCCGACGACGCGCGGAATGATGCTGGTTATCAGCTCGATAAAGTTCAGCGAGGGGACCAGCCAGACGATTTCAAGCCGATGCCCGGAATCGGCAAGGGTGTCGAAGAGATTCGCGTTTCAGAACCGAGTGGAGCCTACCGGGTAGTCTATGTAGCAAGGCGCGTGGAGGCGGTCTACGTTCTGCACGCTTTCCATAAGAAGACACAGGCGACGCCGAGAAGGATCTTGAAATCGCGAAAAGACGATTGGGGCAACTGTTGGGAGGCAGGATATGAGCAAACCGGAGAGCTACGCGAGTGTTTGGGATGCGATCGCCGATACACCCGGGCAGGCTGCGAACCTGAGATCGCGGGCCGAACTGATGCAGAAGATCGCGGCGCGCCTGAAACAGCACGGCTGGACACAAGCCGAAGCGGCGATCCACTGCGGCGTAACGCAACCCCGGATCAACGATTTGCTCCGCGGCCGGGTTTCCCGCTTCTCGCTGGACGCGCTGGTCAATATAGCGACGGCGCTGGGCTGCCGCGTGCGCTTCGATCTCGAAGCCGCCTGAAGGAGTTCCCCAGCTAACACGGTCCGCGCGTATTGCAAGAGCAGTGGCGGGGATGCCCTTGACCCCATAACCTGCGACCTTCGATTCCGGATCACTAAACAGAGGACGGCTCTCACACCGCAGCGGCGGCTACCACGTATGAGCAGGATGGCGCGGCAAGGAGCATCCCGGCTGGCACTCTAGCGGCAAAAGTTCGAAATGCGTCCAGCGTGGGGAGCCAAGTCAGGTCGTACGGGATATGCATTGAATGGACGTGCTCTAATACAGGAATTAACCTGTGCCTGTTGAGACGGCGTATACTAACCTTCGCCAGAATCTTTAATCTGTGCTGGATCGCGTGTGCAACGACCAGGAGGTCGTACTTGTCAGGCGCCGAGATCGCGGCGATTGTGTAGCCTTAATTCCGGCTGAGGAACTGTCGAGCCTAATGGAGACAGCGCAGCTATGGCGTGCGCCCGCGAATGCCAGGAGGCTGCTGACCGCGCTTCGCGAGGCGCGTAGCGAAAAGCCGAAGCCATCATCGCCCGCGGCTCTGCGCCGGGAGTTTGGACTTGAAAAAGACTGACCGCAGTGTGGGCTGCTGGTCCCTACGGATTTCCGCCGAGCCCGTTTCTCCAGGTCGGGTACAATTACGGGGCTTGGTGACCCGTACTACGTCGATTCCTCAGCGAAGGATCGGGCTTCATAGGGCTGGGATGTCTCGCGACTGTCAACTGCGGGGTTTCCCCATGGACAGATCTCCGGCCATGAAGACAGGTTCGAGATGAGCGGAAGGCGAGATGGCCTGGAGCCCAGCCAGAGTCGCACGAGAGCTTCATCGGTCATGTGACGGCGCCATGCAGTGCAGCGATCTTCGCAAAGATGCCGCTCAATTGCCGTACATCGGCGCCTTTGGGCTTCACCTCGACAAAGGTCAATTCGCTACGAACACGGACTCGCGGCTCATCTTCAGCAGCGGCGACCATCCTCTCACCTTAAATTGAATCGAAACCGATGGCTCGATTCCGACTGCTATCATTCCGGCATGAAAACTCTGGTTTTCACCATGGCCTCATTCGCGAATGTCGCGATGTTCGCCGCACCGATCCTCAACGGCCAGACGACGGAGGCGCGCACGATGAACACCCAGGGAAAGACAGTTCTCTACGCGGCGGTCGGGGCTGAAATTATCCAGTACCGCGTTGAGCGCTCAACAGCGAGTCTTACCAAACAGAGCGCGGTCACGCTGCCTGCCAATGTGCAGGAAGCTTGGCTGAGTCCGAGTAAACAGCACCTCTATGTTGCGTGGAGCAACGGCGGCGCAAGCTACCCATCGTCCGACGGCACCCCGCCGAAGGGCGATCACCACGGCATCAGCGCATTCCGCATCAATCCCGTTTCGGGAGCCTTGACGCCGCACGGCGACCCGGCGTCGCTGCCTTCGCGTCCGATCTTCGTCACTACAGATGTTGGCGGCACTAACGTCATCACCGCGCACAATGACCCCAGCGGCCTGGCTGTCCATCAAATCCTTCCTGACGGGACCGTCGGAAAAGAGATCCCGTCGCCGGGGAAGCTCGATTTCGGCGTCTATGGTCACCAGGTGCGCGTCGATCCCTCTGGCAAGACGGTGATTCTGGTCACGCGTGGCAACGGGCCGACCGCCGCCAACGCCGAAGACCCGGGCGCACTGAAGATCTTCAATTTCTCCAACGGGATACTTTCGAACAGGCTTTCGATCGCCCCAGGTGGGGGCTTCGGATACCAGGTTCGTCACCTCGACTTCCACCCTTCGGGCAAGTGGGTCTTCGTGACGCTCGAGCGACAAAACCTCTTGCACACCTATCGAAGAACCCCCGATGGGAGTCTGGATCCGACGCCGCTGTTCGTCAAGAGCACCCTGATGAAGGCGACAACCGCTTTGACCACGCAGACCGCCGCTTCCGTTCACGTCCACCCTAAAGGCGGATTCGTGTATGTTGCCAACCGCGCGTTCGATACGGTCGAGTTCAACGGCAAACAAGTCTTTGCCGGGGGCGAAAATACCATCGCCGTCTTCTCGATCAACCAACAGAGCGGCGAGCCAAAGCTCATCCAGAGCGCCGATACCCAGGGATTCCAGCCCCGCACGTTTGCCCTCGATGCGACTGGCAGCCTGCTGGCCGTGGCCAATCAGTCCCCGCTGGCAGTTCGCGATGGAAATGGCGCGCGCACCGTTTCCGCAAGCCTGACGCTCTTCCGCGTCGGCGCGGATGGAAAGCTTCAGTTCGCGCGCAAGTACGATATCGAAACCGGCCCCGGCAGAAATCTGTTCTGGACCGGGTTCGTTTCCCTGCCCTGATTCCGGCTGCGACAAAGGGTCCTTTTCGACGCCCCCGCGGAGCGGTAAGATTTCGGTTTTCAGTATCACAGGACGTAACCTGAATTCAGGGAGATCGAACTATGCAAATCAGGGATCACGTATTCATTGTCACGGGCGCTTCGTCGGGGATCGGACTGTCGACGGCGATCGCTCTGACCGACCGCGGCGCAAAAGTCGCCTTGCTCGCTCGCAGCGGCGATGCGCTGGAGAACCTTGCGCAGCGACTACCGGGCAGTTTGCCTGTCACGGTGGATATGACCGACTTCAAACGAGTGCGGGAAGCGATAGATACCGTGCACGGGCATTACGGCCGCGTCGACGGGCTCGTGAATAATGCGGGGCGCAGCTATGCAACCGCAGTAGAGGAGATAGACCCCGCGATTTTCGACGAAATCTTCCACCTGAATGTGCTGGGTCCCATTGTTGCGATGCAGGCCGTGATTCCGGCGATGCGAGCCCAGGGTGGCGGAAGTATTGTCAACATCAATTCGGGAACGGCGTTTATGACGATACCTCAATACAGCGTTTACTCGTCTTCAAAGCGCGCGCTGCTTGGATTCAGCCTCGCGGCACGCGCCGAGTTGGAAAAGGACCGCATCGTCGTCAGCGAGATTTACCCGTTCATCACGGCGACCAACTTCGGCAGGAACAGGATGGGGAATCCGGCCGGCGGCGGCCCGGCTGCCAGTTACGCGGATGGCGACAAACCGGAATTCGTCGCCAGCCTGATCCTGCAAGCCATCGAAGAAGGCCAGGCGCAGTACTTCGCTAATGACCGCCTCCGGAAAATGGCCGGGGTTGCGGGCTAGCCCTACCTTCGCATTCCT
>PLEX01000220.1:0-4682 GCA_003136575.1 Bryobacterales bacterium
CTGAACGCCGACCACGCAGGCGAAACCGCCTGCGCCACCATCAGGAATCGCACGACGCGGGGCCAGGGCTTCGGCCCTGCCGCCGAGCTTCCGCTCGGCGTTTCCCCGCTGCCAGTGAGTCCCGGATTGCCAGGAACCGGCCAATCGTGTCCATACGAACAAGACCGGCCAGAAGGTCGGCGGCAGGGCGGAAGTCCTGCCCCACAAGGCAGCGTAGCCGCAACCGAACGGAAGAAGGATCGACGTCGTCACCCCGCTCCGCACAGTTCGCCCCTCGCACCCCATCACAGCCCCACGCGCCTTTCGGCCGCCTCAATTGTATTCCGCATCAGCATCGCGATCGTCAGCGGTCCTACGCCACCCGGCACCGGCGTGTAAGCCGACGCCAGGCGCGCCATAGCTCCGGGTTGCACGTCGCCCACCAGCAGGCTCCCGCGTTTATCGAACTCGGCGAGCCTCGCCGCATCGAAAACCCTCTCGGCCTCCTCCCGTGTCCTTACCGTATTCATGCCGACATCGATCACCACCGCGCCAGGCCGAATATACTCTTCCGTGATCATCGCCGTCCGGCCGATAGCGGCCACCAGGATCTCCGCGCCTCTGCAGACCCCGGCCAGATGCCGCGTGCGCGAATGGCACACGGTTATCGTAGCGTTTTCCTGGAGCAGCAGCATTGCCATCGGTTTGCCGACAATGTCGCTCCGTCCCACCACCACCGCATTGCGCCCCGCAATCGGAATTTCATAGCGCTTCAGGATTTCAATCACGCCGGACGGTGTGCAGGGCCGCAGACCAGGCCGCCCGGTGGAGAGCAGCCCGACGTTGCAGGGATGGAAACCATCCACATCCTTCTCCGGTGCGACCGCGAGAAGTGCTTTCTGCGAATCGATATGCGCGGGCAACGGCAACTGGACCAGAATGCCGTCGATATCGCCGCGCGAATTCAGGTCTGCAACGATCGCCAGCAGGCCCTCGGTTGTGAGCGATGCGTCGCGCACGATCGCCTCGTGGTGAATGCCCAGTTCTTCGGCCGTTTTCGTCTTGTTACGGACGTAAACGGCGGAGGCTGAGTTATCGCCGACCAGAACAACGGCCAGTCCCGGCGCACGGCCAGTCTTTGCGATGATGCGCGTGATGCGGGGACGGCACTCGGTTTTGATCTGGTCGCGAACCAGATTTCCGTTGAGAAGAAGAGACACGAGTTCAGGTTATCGAACGATCAGGCGGGTTGAAGCAGAGCCTTGATATTCTCTTCCATCATCGCGCGGAATCTCTCTTCACCGAGGAAGTTCTTCACGAGCGGCGGCAACTCGCATTCGAGCGTGACATTCGCGTCATCTACCGCGATCGTCCCCGAAAACGGCACTGAAATGTATCCCAGCTTTCCCGTGAATGAAAACGTCATCACGGGACCTTCCCACGATTTCAGCTGGTCCTCGATCTGAATCTTACTCAACTCCGCGCCCAGAAGCTTTTCCGGAGGCTGATCCATAGCGGCGATCGCGGCCGCCTGCGTCGAACGATGTGGCACCACAACCGTCATGCTGGATTCCTCTTCAGCTGCCCGCACGCGGCGTAAATATCCAGTCCCCGCGGCTTGCGGATAAAACACGGCGCCGATCGTCGCACGATTTCCTGAAACGACGCTACCTGTTCGGGAAGGGGCGTCTCGAACGGTATCCCCGGCCCCGGATTCAATGCGATCAAATTGACTTTGCAGTTGATGTTGGCGAGCAAACGCACCACCCGGCGCGCGTCGGCATCGGTGTCGTTCACGCCTTTCAGCAGGACGTACTCGAAGGTCAATCGCTCCCATGTTCGCAGCGGGTATGCGCGGCAGGCTTCCATCAGGTCCTTCAGATGCCATTTGCGCGTAATCGGCATCAGCGACTGCCGCTGCTCTTCATTCGACGCGTTCAACGAAATTGCCAGCTTTGGCCGCACTTCCGCTTTCCCCAATTCTTCGATCTTAGGAATAATGCCCGAAGTGGAAACCGTAATCCGCCGCTCGCTCATGCCGACGGCTTCGGAATCGGTGAGGATCCGCGTCGCTTTCAACACGTTCGGCAAATTCAGCAGCGGTTCGCCCATCCCCATCATCACGATGTTGAATCGCTTATTCGTGGCCAGCAACCCGTTGTCGCGCGCTACGAAAAGCACCTGTCCGACAATCTCGCCGGCCGTCAGCGAGCGTTCGAGGCCCATCAGCGCCGTCATGCAGAACTTGCAATCGACCGGGCATCCCACCTGGCTCGAAATGCATACCGTGTCGCGGTCCTCCTCGGGCATCAGCACGGTTTCCACGGTGCGGCCATCCTGCAAGCGCAGCAGGTACCGCCGCGTGCCATCGATAGACTGGTACATCCGATCCGCGACAGGCAGCCCCAACTCGGAATGTGTTGCGAGTTCGGCGCGCAATCCGGCAGGCAGCGTTGAAATCTGCACCAAGTCGCCGATCTTCTGGTTGTAGATGGCCCGATAAACCTGAGCGGCGCGAAATGCCGGCTGATCCGCGGGCAGCACGGCCCGGAGATCGCTAAGTTCCATCCCTACAAGAGCTTGCGGCATGATGTCAGGGTAACATGGCCGACGATGCAACTGCCGGAAGTTTCCGCTGATCCCGTTTCTACTGAAACCCGGCGTAAATGCCATTCGCCCCGTCCCGAAAAGTCATCGGATGTGTGTTCTTTCGCTCAGTCCGTGTTTGTCCCGTTTTTTTCGGTGTTAGTAACGGCTAAATCGCACTATACTGGATGAATCACCAGGGAGGTAACAAAGATATGCGTATCCTTTGTCGAGTGGCGCTCGCAATAACGTTTGCTTTATCCATTTCCGCGCAACAGACCCAGCCGGCGGACGACGGCACTAAACGCGTGGACGACGTCGTCGCTATGGTGGACGCCGGCCTTTCGGAAGACGTGATCATTGCGAAGATTCGCAAAGAGAATAACGCCATGGATTTGACCACGGACCAGTTGATTCGCATGAAGAAGGCTAAGGTCAGCGATGCCATCGTGCAAGTCATGATCAATCCCAATGCCCAACCCAAGTCCGCGCCGGCTATGTCGATGACAGCCGGCGTTCGGGGACCCAGCGCCTCCGGCGCCACGCCCGCGCCCGGCACCGATGCGAAGGGCGATCCGAACGACCCGATGGCCGCGCACGACTCCGGTATCTACCTCATGACCAAAGACCGGGCCGGCAACCCCGAAATGATCGTTCTCGAACGGGCATCCTTTCAGGGATCGAAGACCGGAGGCATATTCGCTACGGCGGTCACCCACGGCATTGTGAAGGCGAAGACGAAGGATGCCATTAACGGGCCGCATGCCAGCATACAGATCTCCGAATCGTCGCCGGTATTCTATTTTTATTTTGACGACAAGCAGGCTGGCCTTGGAAAGACGTATTTCGGCGTTGGAAATCTTTCGAACCCCAACCAGTTCTCGCTGCTGAAGCTGGAAGTCACCAAAACGGACAGGGAGAGTACCGTGGGGCAGTTCAGCACATGGGGACGTTCCTCGGGCGTCGACGCCAAGGCGATGATTCCCTTCAAGAGCGAACGGCTTCGTCCGGGACTCTATAAGGTACAGGTGGAAAATCTGAAGTCGGGGGAGTATTGTTTCATCGCATCCTCCAGCAATACGGGCGTACAGAGTCCTTATGGCGCTACGGCGAGCGTAATGACCGATATTTTCGATTTCGGCGCGACAATCGAGTGAGCCGCCTGGGCGCATTGCGCAAACCACACCACCGGACCGCCTTGGCTGTCCGACGCGCCAGGTAACAAATACGGACATTTCGCTAAGTTCCATCCGCGCAAGAGCTTGCGGCACATTGTCGGGTTAACGCGTCCGGCGAGGCATCCCGGACCCGTTTGAAGTATTGGATGACCGGACATGTATGGTACAAACGAATCAGGTCCATCCAACGTTGCCCTTCATGCCCGTAATCGAAGCACCACCTATTCCGGCGACCGCAATTCCGCCCAACGCGGAACGCGATATCCGGACTACCACGCTTTCGAATGGCATCAAGGTGATTACCGAAACCATGCCGCACGTTCGTTCCGTGTCGGCCGGCGTCTGGGTGGGTTCTGGCTCTCGCCGCGAGACCCCGGAACAGAACGGCGTCTCTCATTTCATCGAACACATGCTGTTCAAAGGCACGGCAACCCGTTCCGCTGAAGACATCGCACGTTCCGTCGATTCGCTTGGCGGGAACCTTGACGCTTTCACAGCGAAGGAGATGACGTGCTTCAACACCAAGGTGCTCGACGAGCACCTGCCCATTGCGATGGACGTGTTGAGCGATCTCGTTCTGAACCCGCGCTTCGATTCCGACGATATCGATAAGGAAAAGGGCGTCGTTCTCGAAGAGATCAAGATGGACGCCGACAGCCCCGATTATCTGATCCACGAGATTTTTTCGTCGAATTTCTGGAAAGACCACTCGCTTGGCCGCCCGATTCTGGGTACGCGCGAAACCGTCAAGGCGCTTAACCGCGACGTGGTCCACGATTATTACCGCACGGTTTACACGCCGGATAATCTCCTCATAACCGCGGCCGGCAATCTGACGCACGAGCGGCTGGTGGCGCTGGCGAGCGAGCGTTTTGAGCGACTGAAACCCGCCAACGCCGCGCCGACGGAAGCCGCGCCGGCCACGCACGCCCGCGTTGC
>PLEX01000220.1:4715-16308 GCA_003136575.1 Bryobacterales bacterium
CGCGAAAAGCAGGGTCTGGCTTATTCCGTGTATTCCGATCTCAACCCCTACACGGATACCGGCTGCATGATGGTTTGCGCGGGTACGTCGGTCGAGTCGGTTCGCAAGCTGGTGGATTCGGTGCTGAAGGAGTTCATCGAGCTCAAGCAGAATCCGGTGCCGGACGAGGAATTGCGGCGCGCCAAGGATCATCTGAAAGGCTCGCTGATGCTGAGTCTGGAATCGACGTCGAGCCGTATGTCGAATCTGGCGCGTCAGGAGATGCACTTCAAGCGGTTCTTCACGCTGGACGAACTGGTGGAGAGTATCGAGAAGGTGACGGCTGCGGACGTGCAGCGCGTCGCGCAGACGTTCTTCGAGCAGAAGCTGATCGCGCTGACGGTGCTGGGCAATCTGGACGGGCTCAAGATCGGGCGCGAAGATCTGGTCTGTTAGCTGCGTCTACAGGAGCCGTTTACCCTTCGCCGCGTGCGATATCCGGCGTTTTTGGACATGCGTCTTATATTCCATAGAATCCGCGCGTGAGACGCTCTCCGATTCGCTCCACTTCGATCGCGTCGGGTGCCGAAGCGAGTTGCTGTGCCAAAAGCCCCAGTTCTTCCGGGGCCAATCGGTCGCCCTTGCCTTCGGGCAGCGCCAATTCAGCGGTTTCAAACGCGACTTCTTTTTCTGCTTCCATCATGCTGGTTTCGTCCCCGAAGAGGCTCCAGCTATTTTTGCGCGGGCCGGGGAGGGTTCCGGCGGCAAATCAACCGACCGGAGATTTGATAGAATTCCTAACGGTATTGAAACGCTGCGCACCAGCAACATACCGGCAAAGGAAAAAATCATGTCAAGTCAACATCCGCCAACGTTTGGTCAAATGAATCGCCGCCAGCTGGTGAACACCACCTTAATCGGTGGTGCCGCCGCTGTCGCTCTGCAATCCGGCAGCGCTATGGCACAGGACAAGCCAAAACCCGCGGCGGCCGCAGCCAAGACTTCAGCTTCGGCCACAACCGCCGCGGCCACAAATCCCAATCTGAACCCGCCGGTCGTAACGGTGAAGAGCGGCAAGCTGCGCGGCCTGAGGGAAGGCAAGACGTATTCGTTCCTGGGCGTCCGCTATGCGGAGGCGGAGCGGTTCGCTCAACCCAGGCCCGTTCAGCCGTGGGACGGAATCAGGAACGCGCAAGTGTGGGGGCCGGTGTGCCCCAGTCCGGCATCCAACACCGTCAGCTCCGACGAACTCGTCTTCCCGCACCGTTATTGGACAGCCAACGAGAACTGCCAGTATCTCAATGTCTGGACGCAGAATCCGACCCCTGCGGTGAAGAAGCCCGTCATGGTCTGGATGCACGGCGGCGGCTTCACCAATGGCTCCTCAATGGAAGGCTATGCCTACGACGGACGAAGCCTCAGCGAGTTCGGCGACGTAGTGGTGGTCAGCGTAAATCACCGGCTGAACATCATCGGAACGCTCGATCTTTCCGCGTACGGTCCGGACTACGCGAATTCGCGCCAAACCGGCATGGCCGATCTGGTGGCGTCGCTCGAGTGGGTTCGCGACAACATAGAAGCCTTTGGCGGAGATCCCGGCAATGTGATGATCTTCGGCCAATCGGGCGGCGGCGGAAAAGTGGTCCGTCTGATGCATATGCCCGTCGCGAAAGGTCTCTTCCATAACGTATCCGCGCAAAGCGGCAGCGCGAGCTACAGAGGCACCGATCCGGCCGCGAGCATCAAGGGACAGCAGGCGCTTGCCGCCGCGGTCCTGAAGAACCTTAACCTGACAGGCAGCCAAATCGACAAGCTCAAAGCCGTTCCTTATCTGGAGCTGCTGGCGGCGGGAACCGCGGCGGGCCAGGCNNGTGATGCGCGAATTCTGCGACTGGGCGGATAATATTCCCGTCATTTCCGGCACCGTGTTCAGTGAAATGCAGGGCACGCTCACTCGGGGCGACGGGCGCAAGAACGAATGGGCGCAGAAGGAAATCGACGATCAGCTCACAGCCACTTACGGCGACAAGAAGGACGCCGTCGTCACGGAATTCAAACAGGCATTCCCTCGCAAGAAGGTCCAGGACGTTCTTTATTACGCGGGCGCTTCGCGCGGCGGCTCGAAGAGCCTGCTGGCGCGAAAACTAGAGAAGGGCAAGACGCCCGTCTACAACTACGTGTACGCGTGGGAATACCCGATCAATGGCGGCATCACAGCGTTCCATTGTTCGGAATTAGCATTCTGCTTTCACGCACTGAGCGTGCCTCAGATCAGGACGGCAACCGGCGGCGGCCCGGTCGCAATGGCGCTGCAGGACAAGGTTGCCGGCGCGTGGGTTCGTTTTGCAAAAACCGGCAATCCCAGCCAGCCCGATCTGGAGTGGCGTCCTTACACGCCGGACAATCCGCAGGCCATGGTGTTCGACACGGTCAGCGAGTCCCGCCCCCTGCACGACGACAAGCTGGTGTCGCTGCTGCCTGCGGCCCCTGGCCGAGGCGGGCGCGGTCGGGGCTAGCTATAGCCAGGGGCGCGCGGTCCGATCTCGGCCCCCAACGCATTGCAATAGATGCTAAGCTCCTGCGCGGACGGCAGACCTGTATGAACTGATCTTATTCGCTGTCCGCAGACCTTGTATTCTCAGATCCGAGGGGTGCCCGACGACCTTGGCGCTTACGACATTGACGCGGTTGCGTCGTCGCTGGCTTCCGAAGGCCAGATGCGTGCCATGCTCAGGACGCTGCTGGCTGAGCGGTTTCACGTGATCGTTCGTCAAGAGACGCGCGAGGTCGCGGGCTATGCGATGCGGATCTCCTCCGGCTTTCGCGGAGAGGAAGTGCCGCCCCGATTCCCAGGACCCCGCTCCTGGGCGGGTCGTCAGGCGGGGACGGCGACTTATCGGGAGCTTTGGGGAATGGACGTTGGAGTCGCGAACCGAGCGTTAGCAGCCTTAGGACTGGTACTGAAGCCGCAACGTGTCTCCGAGGACACAATCGTGGTGCAGCACGTAGAAAAGCCAACTGCGAATTGAGCGGTGCCGACGAGGATCCACTTTATTTCGGTTTGCCCGCTCAGGTTCAACGTAATGACCTGGAACGTTCGTCAGGCCGTTTCATCGCGGGTACAGACCGGTCATTTCGTTCGCTGGATCGAGTGAATCGAGCACCGGAACTCCCACCCACTCCAAACGGCCGCCGACCCTCGCGCTACCGTGCCCGCCAGCCGTCAAACTCGCCGCGCTATTTCGGAACCGATGTCGCGGTGATGTATTGGTAGATATGGCTCAAGCCGTTCATAATCAGCTTCCCGTTATTGGTTGAGCCGTGGCAGTCGAAACAGCTGTCGCCGAGTCCCTGACCATTGCTCAGATTTCCCAGGAGGGTGGTGTTCGCACCCTGATCGTAGGTTTCCATTGTGGAGTTGAACAGTTGGCTGGTACCGACGACATTCACGGGGTACGCCGGCCCGAATTGCGTCGGAGACAAGCCGTAGCTTATCCCGGGCGCGACGCCGCCCAGGGTCCAGGTGGCGCCAATCATTATGTAGTTATTGCGCACATCGGCGCCCCCGCCGGCCGCAGTCATCATGCCGTGGACGCTGTTGTTGAGCGAGATGATCTGCGTATTGGACACTTCCGGGCCGTTCACGTTGGGGTTGGGGATAGTGTCCGACGCCGCCCCCCAGGCCTTCTGGCGGATCGTGTCGCTCGGGCCGATCGAGGACGAAGGCAGCGCCTGGATGGTCCCCACCACACTGCCCACTATATCCATGTGCTGCAGGTTAAACGGGCCGGTGGACCCGCTCTTTGAGAGAAGCCAGTTGCCGCTCGTGTTCTGCGCCACCTTAATGATCTGATCGCCTCTGATAGGCGGGCGCGGGGTTGTGGAGACATAACTATACGCGGCATTGGGAGCGTTGCCGAGGTGTTCGAAGGTCGCAAAAATCATTTCGGGATGGCCGAACGCGCTGCCAACGAGATGCAAGCCCACCAGCGCCAGCGTCGCCGGTTTGTTCGGACCCTGCTGCGTCCATTGAGTACCGTTGGCGGACGGGGTGTAGGTAGGTATGGTCGCCTGCGTCGTGATGTAACCTGCGGCGGCACCCGCCGGGAGGGTCGAGGCGTCGATCCATGAAGCTTTCAATTCGACGATCAGCGCGCTCGAATCGGGGAAAGTCGCTCCCTGCGTTGCAGCGAACGCGGTGATCTGATTCAGATCGGCCTGGCTCGTAGGGAAGTGCGTTGGTTTCGGGGTGATGCCGCCGCCGTAGCTTCCTGCCAGAAAATACGCATCGACGTCGTTCACCATGATGGAGTAGTAGAGCAGAGAGTTGTTCTGAGTCATCACCACAGGGAAGTCCGGAGCGTTGTCCGGCGCCTGCCCGTTTTCAACTTCAATGATGCTGCCGGTCGTGACGTCGACGAACGTTCCGCCAACTCCGCCCCCATTGCAGACCGCGCCCAGCCGGCAGATGGGCGGAATCGGCAAGACCCTTGGATAATGCCCGACGCCTGCGGACGACGTCGGCTTCAGCGGCAGGGCGATCGCCTTGCCATGGGCGTCAAAAAGCGTGGCATGGGCGTTTTTGCCGACCTGCACCCTGGCAATTTCAACCGACTTGCCGGTCGCGTCGGTGATCAGCGCCTTACCTGTCGGGCCGAGCCGCAGCCGGTCCACCTCGGCGGTTCCCCCTCCCTTGGTCTTGACGAGCGGCAATCCGTTGGGGCCGAGCTTCCTGCCCCGCGGCAAGGCATTCCGGACAAAAGTCACTGTTGTCGGATGCGGAACCAGGGTGCGATTACCGGACGCTCCCGACGGCGGCGAAACGTCGAAGAATGCGGTCGAATCGAAGATGCTCGGAGGCGGGCCGCCGTTGGACACGAAGCTGCCATAGCCGGATCCGGCGGGGATCTGCGATGTTACCCACATGAACATCTGCTCCGCCAACTGATAGAACGGGCAATTGTCGCCCGAAGGATTGGAAAATCCGACGCTGTTCGCCGGAAGTACCATGCCGTTCAACCCCGCCGAACCCGATTGAAACCATTTGTTGAAGGTCGCCTGCGGCACGGCGCAGTACGTCTCCGCGTCAGCGGGCAGGGTCTGACCGCGCGCCGGCGTCGCCGTTAGCGATATGCAGGCGATCGGCAGTGCCAGGGCAGCGCTTCTTAGCCAACCCATGGTCCCGAATCTTTGAATTCTCTGCGCCATTTTTCAATTTCCTTCCGTTGTGGTACGTCAACGGTAAGTGCATTCATCCCGCGACTCGTATCAATATTCTCTTACTTAGCCGGAATTGTCCATAACCGCGTCGGTTCCGAACGCCGTATGGGGACATCGTGGCGCGCGTTTTGCCCGCCGATTACTGGCCCCGCGGCCCGCGTTGCCACGAAAATGCGCTTCCGCGTGGTTCCGTTCTTCGCCGTATAAACCCGAGTGGATAGTCGCCGGCGTGCACCAGACGGTTTTCCGCACTCCGCAGTTCCGTCATGGCGCCGTCGTTACCATCCGGCGCAAAACCCGAAAGGTTCTATGATCTATCCTTCTCCCTGAAAAGCAGAGCAAAAAGGAACTCACGGGCGACATCCGAGTTGCAGGTCAGCTTCCAGGAAACAAAGGCGGAATTGGCACGGTCCACTTATGTCTCCGCGGCGGCTGAGTCGAGCGGCTTTTCGACGTTGTAGTCGGCATCGTGTCGAGCCTGCTGCAGGATGATGAAGGACTGCGCCACTTTTGTCAGCTCATTGCGGAATGCTAATTCAGGCGACATGGAATCGCCAGGATCGACTTCGGCTCCCATGCTTCTGATGGTCGCCCCCGACACCTTCTTCATCCGCTCGTGTTCAAACATTCTGGCGATTCGCGCCTGATGAAGCGGTTCCTTCCACTTCAGGACGGTCGCGCGAACCAGAAGGTGAAACAGCGCGTAGTACGCGGTCGCGACGGCCTTGCGAAGGTTTGCGTGATTAGGCGGAAGCGTCAGAAGGAAGTTTGCCTGATCGAGGAGCTCCTCCGGCAACTCATCGACCATTCTCTGGCCCGCTTAGGAGTGCAGTCCGAGTTCCTCACTGCGGACAACGCGGAGCAACGCCGCGTCGATCTGTTCCGAGAGGCGCGCGACTGTTGCGGCATCGGGCGCCTTGCTGCGCAGAACGACATCGATGAAAAGCGAGTCGTCTCCGCTCCAATCTCCGGCGAAACGATAATCGATGCGGGCAACCTCCGGGTCGTTGGCAAAAAGCTCTCGAAGTCGTTTTACCCGCGCGAGGATTTCCTCGTGTTGAACCATTCCGACGCGACCATTGGCATGTCTTACTCCTGTTTCTATGGTAGCCAGACCAAGCACCGGCCGGCGGAATCAGAGCACGTGGAGATTCGCGATTTTAGCGGGCCGACTCGGCGCTCCGCGCTTCCGGCGGCAGGCCACGCCGGGGTACTGTCGCCTGCCCTTGCATGTAACTACAAAAACAACTACACTATCGGATGGAGTTTGAGTGGGACGACCAAAAGGCCGAGCGGAATCTCGTTAAGCACGGCGTACCGTTCGAGTATGCGGCACGGGTGTTCCTCGACCCGAATCGGTTCGACAGAGAGGAGACCCGCCGCGACTACCGTGAGGAACGGCGGCTTGCCCTCGGCGAGATTGAAGGGCGACTATTTGCGATCGCCTGGACGCCGCGCGGTGGGCGCATACGGTTGATTTCCGCGCGGAAGGCGAATGAACGCGAGCGGAGGAAGTACGATGAAGCGCTATCAACTTGACCCGAAGAAGCCCCGGCAACTAACGCCCGCGGAGGGCCGACGCCTCGACGCAATGCCGATTGACTATTCGGACATCCCGCCTCTCGGGGACGAATTTTTTGTCAAAGCGACAGAGGCATGGCCCCCGGCGAAACGGCAATTGACCATCCGCCTCGACGCGGATGTGCTGACCTGGCTCCGCGCCAATGGCAGAGGCTATCAGACGCGCATCAACCGCATTCTTCGAGCCGCGATGGAGAGTACGCCGCCGCGGCGTTCGCATTCCACGCCGACGCCGAAGAGCATCCGACCACGCGGCACATTGAAGCCGGCATGATGTCCTGGATGGTAGGCGACGGCACGTCGGCTCGAGCGCGCCAATCTGTTGCGTGAGCGCCGCCGAAAGGTGAAAGAGCTACCATGAAAGCACGGTGCGAACATGGCGAATCTCGATTGGTCACAATTGTCCGACTGTCGAAAGCGTGGCGGACAGACGCAGCGGTGCGTGGGTGTTTCGCGGCAGCCGGATGCCTGTCGCCACGGTTTTTGAAAATTTCGAAGTGGGCACCAGCATAGAAGAAATCGTCGACCAGTACGACGTCACGCGGGAACAAATTCAGGCCGTGCTCGAATTTGCTGCTCGCAGCCTCGACGCGCCGCCGATTCCGGTTGGAGCCGCCGGCAGGTCCGATGCGCGTCCTGTTTGATCAGGGGGTACACAGAGGACTGCCGCCTCTTTGCCCGATAGTCATGACCGAGGCAAAAAAACTGAAATGGGAAGAAATCTCAAACGGCGACCCGCTCAAGCTGGCCGAAGGCGCGGGCTTCGATTTGATCGTGACTACCGACAAGAACGTACGCTATCAACAGAACCTTGCCGGTCGGAAAATTTCCACCGTTGTTCTCGGGAACTCACCATGGTGGCTTGTGCGGCAGCATCTTGAGGCGATTGTCGCCGCAGTGAACACTGCGACAATCGGCAGCTACATCGAAGTAGCGATTCCATTCGCGCCGGCGTTCCGCCAAGGGTAAGTTTCGGGACATGACAAACAGCAATGTTTATGTTTTGTTTTTGTTTGCACCCACGATGAACACGCCGTCTATACGCGCAAAGTTGATGATGTCGCGTCCTCGGTGGCCCGGTTGAGGACGTTACATGCCGCACATCGTCGTCGGTGACCCATCGCAGGCGCGAAGCACAGACAGGCCTCGGCACCGTTTTGACGGAGCGGTATCCCGGTGTTTGGGTCGCGGATGCGTCTCGACTGACGCACAGGAAACCCATTTGCAATTGGATGCGCTTAAGCATGCGAAGTGTGCCCGCATCTATGAGGAGAAGGCCTCCGGGGCCAAAGCGGACCGACCGGAACTGATGAAGCTTCTCGATAATACCCGCAAGGGTGATGTGGTCGTCTGGAAACTAGATCGACTGGCACGTTCACTTCGCCAACTGATCGACACCACGGCCATGCTGAACGAGCGCGGGGTCGAGTTTCACTCACTGACGCAGAACATCAACACCGCGACGCCGAGCGGGAAACTGACCTTTCATATTTTTGCCCTCTCCGAGTTTGAACGGGACATTCTGCGCCAGCGAGTCAACGCGGGTCTCACGTCGGCACGGCGGCGGGGACGCGTCCGTGGCAGGCCCAAAGCGCTCGATGAGGCGGACATGAAAAGGCGCGGGCGCTGCTACTTTCCGGCGCGACTACACGAGAGCTGAGGTTGCCAAAGAAGTGGATGTTAGCCGCCATACTCTCTCGCGTGCCCTGTCGCAGGGGAAAACGACTGGGTAGAACCACGGGATTCGAGCGCAAAAGTGGTAAAATCCCAGCAGATGGAGAGGGTTCGAAGCACGTTCATTGGCTGCCTGTTCGCGCTCGCCGCAACCCCATCGGTATACGCTCAGACTCTAGCTGGTGATTGGCAGGGAACGGTAACTTTCGGTGCACAAGACCTGCGAATCGTCTTCAGTATCTCGCAGGATGCCGATGGAAGCCTGGTGGCGACCGCATATAGCCTCGATCAGGGCGGGCAACCGGCTCCCGTGGCCGCGATCACGCGCAGCGGATCGACCCTCCGCATGACCATTCCGGCATTCAGCGCAAGTTACGAAGGTCGGCTGGATTCAAAGGGCGACATGATCGCCGGCACGTTTACACAAGCTATTGCGGGGCCGCTCGTGCTGACTCGCGCAACGACGGCAACGAAGTGGGCGCTTCCCGAACCTGCCCCGGCACCGCGGTCGATGCCAGCGGACGCAACGCTGGCGTTTGAGGTATCGACCATCAAGCCTGCCGCGCCGGATAGAGGCCTCTCGATCCACGTGAGCCCGAGCGGTCTCCTGACCACGACAAACTCCTCGCTCCTCGAACTAATCAAGTACGCCTACGATCTGAATCCGAAACAGATCACCGGCGGACCCCGTTGGGTTGAAGACGAAAAATTCGACATCACTGCCAAACCGGAGACTGCGGGATCTCCCTCCGCGAAGCAACTGAAGGCCATGATACGGCGACTTCTGGCGGAGAGGTTCGGCCTTACCAGTCATTCAGAGGAAAAGGAGCTAGGGGTTTACGCGATTAGGCAGTCGAAGGACGGAGCAAAAATCGCAGAAGAAACGAGCCTGCCCGCCGGTCTGCCAGAGTTCGCCGGGTCCGGCCCGCGAGGGCTGAACGCGAAAAATGCCACAATAGCGGATTTTGCCGGGTTGCTTCAGGCTCTGGTTCTTGACCGGCCGGTTGTGGATCAGACCGGCCTCGGGAGTAAGCGCTTCAACTTCATTCTGCGCTGGACGCCCGCATCGCTGGCCGCGGACGCAGCCGCCGATGCGCCGCCCGACCTTTTTCTGGCAGTGCAGCGTCAACTGGGCCTCACACTCGAGTCTGCCAAGGCTCCAGTGAAGGTCATGGTGATCGACAAAGTGGAGCGGCCTGGTGAAAACTGACCTTTTTATGCACAAGCCACGCCCGAGACTTTTTGGAGTCGAGCTCAAGATCATAGACGATTCCGTACTCGGTAACACTGGAAGCTGAAAGCGTAGGGCTGGGTCATCCCCGTCGTGAGGGTGCGCCTTTGCGCCAAATCGCGCCGAAGGGCCCCGCCATTTATCCCCGAAGATCACAGGAAACAGCGAGGTTGACGTGTTTCATATGTCCGGGTCAAAATGAAGCGATGAAATACGGCTATGCCCGCGTCTCGACTGACGACCAGAACCCCGCCTTACAGCTCGCGGCGCTGAAGAAGGCCGGATGTAAAACCCTGTTCAAGGACGAGGGATTATCAGGAGCGACGACGAAGCGCCCTGCTGCTCCGCTGCCCGAAGAAGCTGGAACACGGCGCGACACGCTGATCGTGTGGAAGCTCGACCGGTTGGGCCGCAGTCTACGCGACCTGATAACGATGCTCGACGATCTCCGCGCCCGTGGCGTGAAATTCCACTCGCTGACCGAGCCATCGACACGGCGTCGCCGACAGGCCGCGTCATGTGGCAGCTGATTGGGGTTCTGGCTGAACTCGAAAGGTCGCTTATCTCAGAGCGTACCCGCGCCGGAGTGAAAGCGGCGCAGCGTCGAGGCGTGAAGTTTGGCCGGAAGGTGAAACTGACGCCTGAGCAGATTGACCATGCCCGGAGGCTCATTCACGAGGGCGAGGCCCGGCAGTACGTAGCAGACCTGCTGAACGTCGGTCGCTCGACGCTGTACCGGGCGCTGGCGGCAAGCGCGTAGCTGGCGACCTATATGTAGTATGTATCTTTCGACCGCACCGTAAGACCCGCCCTCGTGGTCGTGATGCTCATCTTGTGTGGTCCTGGCTTACCCGTTTCAGCGGACAAGTTGAAGCCCAGGCTGTACTGGTTCTCAAGTTCTTCTTCAATTTCTCCGAAGGTGGACACAGCCATCCCACCAGTTCTTTCGCAGGCGATCTGAATAAGCGACCAAGCTTGGTCGATATCATAGTCGAGACGCTGCTGAAGTTCCTTCACCTCGGCTGGTGCAAATAAGTGATCGTTCCCGAGAAATTTCGAGACGCGGTCCCGATCAAACATGCGGAGAGCGTAGACGCTGACGTCAGCTCTTTGCGCACGCGTTATTGCGCCGTCCAGCCCGATCTCGCTTGCCGTGTCAACGCAATCTGAAATCAATACAATCGCCCTGCAGCCAGGGCGGGATTTCAGCATACTCGAAGAAGCCAACGCGATTGCGTCGAACAAGTTGGTGTCGTCGTCTTCGCTCTGGTCATTCCTCAAACGATTTAGAGTAGACAAAAAAAGGAGCGGCGCGGAAGTGAAATCGTGCCATAGAACGACGCGTTGTGAAAAGCTCAAAAGACAGGCCTCGTTCCCCTTCCTTTCTCCTTTCAGTAGATGGGCCGCTAACAGTCGGGCGGCGCCAATTTCTTCATCGAGCATACTCTGCATGCTCCCGCTGGTATCGATCAACATGGCGATGCTTAAGGTGGGATTGTCAGAGAAGTAATGGATCGACTGGTGGCGACCATCAACTTCGAGAGAAAAGCTATCTTTGTTCAGATCCCGTTGGATTATGCCCAGCGAGTCTCGAACGCTGGCGAAAACGTTAACCACATTAACATCACTCGAGAATGTCGCGGCTTGTGGATATGCATTACAAGGTGCGCTGAGGCCCCCTACAAGGATACGAATGAAGTCTCTCTTTGAAAGGGCCATAAAATGACATGAATGCTGGCCGCTTGACGCCTTACCGAGCATCTGCACGATGCGGGGTCCTCAGTTCCCGGAGGGTCTCTCCACTTGATCTATAACGACGAATTCGCCGGGTCCCTTGATTGACTCGGGTTTCAGCCCGTGCTGTTGTTGCACAGCGGTAAAAATCGTAACAGTTCAGGTGGTCTGAAG
>PLEX01000130.1 GCA_003136575.1 Bryobacterales bacterium
CCTCCGCTTCCGGATCTATTTCACGATCACGTTGCATTGGAAACACAATCGCGTTTCAGGATCATCCGACGATTGGAAAATGCTAAGCAGTCGGAATACATTCCGACCTTGAGAGTCTGAGAGATGGCCCACAGCTGAGCCCCTTCCTCCCAGGGGAATCGTCAATCGGGCATACAATGACGTTGCTGCGAAAGAAAGGCAATCCATGACGAAACCGGCGATACTTGTGGCAACGTGGGGCGATGGTCTCTTCGCAATCGCCGGCGATGGGAGCACACAGGAGATAGCGAACCAGTCCGTCCGAGGGCTCGCACCGGATGGACGCGGCGGTGCGCTCGCCATTGTTGACGGGCATTCGCTGCGCAGGCGTGCACCGAGCGGCGAATGGGCAACCGTCGCTGCGAGCGAGTTCGAGCTGTCGTGCTGCATGGCCGTTCGGGACGCCATCTATGCAGGAACCGACGATGCGCGCATGCTGTGCCTGAGCCATGGGGGCGGTGTGCTCTATCCTATCGATGGATTCGATAACGTCGCTGGGCGGGATGCCTGGTTTGCCGATTCGGCAATCGTGAATGGGCAGCGTCTCGGGCCACCGCTGGGCGTTCGCTCTGTTGCAGCCAACTCGAACGGGAGCGTACTGTACGCCAACGTTCACGTGGGAGGCATTCCACGTTCTATGGATGGTGGAAGAACCTGGCAGCCAACTATAGACATCAACAGCGACGTTCATGAGGTGTGCGCGCACCCGACAGATCCGGACCTCGTCGCCGCAGCGTCGGCCATCGGGCTTTGCATTAGCCGCGACGCGGGAGCGACGTGGACCGCAGAAAAGGAAGGCCTCCACGCGCCGCACTGCTCTGCCGTAGCGTTCTCGGGCGACGATATCCTTGTTTCCGCATCGACGGACCCCTTCGCGGCCCAGGGAAGAATCTATCGTCGCCCGATCAGACCGGACGGAAATATAGCGGCCGTCGAAGATGGCTTGCCAACGTGGACGAATGGCAAGGTCGACACAGGTTGCATTGCCTCAAGCGGCTCAGCGATTGCAGTGGTTGACAGAGCTGGGGCCCTGTACCTGTCAACTGAGTTCGGGCGGGCTTGGTCACAGAGCCGTAGCGAACTGCCAGCCCCGAGCTCGGTTCTAATTTGTTGAAAAAAATCAATGGGTTCCAACTCCCGGATGGGCGGGTTTCCGTCCAGTACGTATGTCGACCTTAGCTTTCCCCGGCCCGAACTGGCCGAGAAATGCCTACCGATATCGGAGATGCCATTTTGCTGGGCAGACGCCCCTGTGTAGCCACAATCGAATCTGTAACACGGGACGATTGTTTGGTGTCGGGCATTTCGCTGCTGAACGCGGGCCCGTGTACCCTTCCCGACTGATCACGAGCAAGCCCACTTTTCGTCACCCTGAGGACTCGTCCGCTACACCTCAGAATCCGTTTGGGGACTACGACAGCACTACACCTCCGACGAGGGTGTTGGCGAGGGATTCTCTTCGCAAACCTATCGGCGTTGATGGGCTTCTCACTCCGAACACAAAAATCCACTTGACCCACGTTTCTATACTGAGTATACTGAGTATACTCACATGGGAAGTGGCTTCATCATCTCGCAATCGGATAAACGGCCCATCTACCTTCAGATCATGGAGCAACTCAAACAGCGGGTTGCCGTGGGCGATTGGCCTGAAGGTCAAGCCACACCTTCCATCCGTCAACTCGCGGTTGACCTGCAGGTCAGCGTGATCACGATAAAGCGGGCGTATCTGGAACTCGAACGCGAAGGCGTGATTGTGACGCAGCAGGGGAAGGGCTCGTTCGTTGCCTCGAACCCCGGACTGGGAGCGCGTCTGCAGGAGCAGGAACTGGAAAAGCATTTGGCACAAGCGATCCGACTGGCGGATCTGTTGGGTATCCGGCCCAAAGATCTACAGGCCCGGCTTCGCGAAACCGGGGACCGCCGCATAGAGAAGGAAGAAGGCGAAAAGGTATGAGCGATCTGGCGATAGAACTCAAAGGCGTGAGTAAGGTGTATCCCTTCTTCGCGCTGGACAATATCGATCTGGAAGTGCCGCACGGACAGATCATGGGACTGATCGGACCGAACGGCGCCGCAAGTCGACCACGATACGAATCCTGCTCGGACTGGTGCAGCAGGACATCGGTGAAGTGCGAGTCCTTGGACGCCGCATGCCCGCCGAGCAGGTCGCAGCTAAATGGGACGTGGGATTTGCGTCGGAAGATATGCGGCTGTACGAAGGGATGACGCTCGGGTGGCACATGAATTTTATCCGCTCCATCTATCCGAACTGGGATGCGCCATATTCGCAACTGCTGCTGAAGCGGTTCGGATTGAGGGCGGAACAGAAGGTTAAGGGGCTGTCGCACGGGCAGCGCGTCAAAGCGACACTGCTGCTGGTGCTGGCGCGGCGTCCGCGGCTGCTGGTGCTGGACGAACCGACGACCGGGCTCGATCCGGTAGCGCGCCACGAGATCCTGAGGGAGCTGACGGCGGTGATGACGGACGAACGCCGGAGCATCCTGTTTTCGTCGCACAACACACAGGATGTGGAGCAGATTTCGGACCGGATCACATTTATCGACCGGGGCCGGATTATCGACTCGATGGATAAGGAGACGTATCTGGACCGCTGGCGGAGGTTGCGGCTTGAGGTGCCCGCGGGAATCAGGCTGCCAACTTTGCCGGGGATCATTGACGTCCGCCAGGACGGGCGGCTGGCGGTGGCAACGGCCAATGCTTTCGCGCCCGATATGGCCAGCGCCTATGAGGGCACGGGCGCCCGGGTGCAATCGATCTAGACGATGACGCTTGAAGAGATTTTTGTCGCGAACGTGGAACACAGTCGCGAGGAGGTGGAGGCATGAGTGGCTCGGTGATCCGAACGCTGATTCTGAAAGACTGGCAGCTGCACCGCACGCAGATATCGTTTTCGATGGTGGCGGGCGTGGTCGCGCTGGGGGTTGTTCAATTGAGAAGCGAGACGGCATTCATGGTGGGCACGGTCTGGTTGTTCGTGGCGCTGATTGTGCTTGGAAGCATGCTGCCCGTCTCTAATGTGATCAATGAGCGAAAGAAGCAGAGCGCTGTCTTCCTGATGAGCCTTCCGATATCGGCTGTGCAATACGGGATGGCGAAGATGGTGTCGACGATCGGGATGTTTTTGATACCCTGGGGGGCGATGGTGATTGCCGGATGGACCCTTGTTCTGAGCCGTCACGATATTCCGAACGGATTCATTACCCTCATGTTTGTACTGTTCGGCCTGCCACTGATTGGGTTCTGCCTGATTGCGGCAGCCGCGCTGGTGAGCGAATCGGAAGGATGGACGATCGCCGCTACGATTGTGAGCAATTCGTCGTACGGCCTGATCTGGTACTTCATTATTCGCGAACCGGCGATTAACGGGACGCTGAAGAGTTCGGCGCCGGTGTGGAGTGCGCCGGTGCTGGCGATTCTGGGGGGAGAGGCAGCGGCGATCGCGCTGATCCTGGGACTCACCTTTTACCTGCAATCGAGAAAACGGGAATTTATCTAGCTTCCGTTAGCTTTCCCCTACAACAACGACGGTAAGAACCCTGAAAGGAAACAGTATGCGATACGTGTGTCTTTTGACCCTGATGATTCCAATTCTATTCGCGCAGGACGGAGCCACGATCTACAAAGAGCGCTGCGCCGGGTGCCACGATGCGCCCGCGATACACCTCACGATACACCCCGGGATATACCGGCGGCCCGCGTGCCCGCGTTCAGCGCCATCCGGGCGATGAGCGGCGAAGCGATCTATCTCGCCCTGACCAGCGGCAGCATGAAAAGCCGTGCCGAGGGTCTGACAACGCAGCAGATCTTCACGCTGCTGGGCTATATCGCCCCCACCGGCGGGACACAGACGACGGCTCCGGTATTCGAACGGACCTGCAAAGGCGACGCGGTTTTTCAGCCGGGCGCGAACGCACCACGATGGAATGGCTGGAGCACGAGCGTCACCAATTCGCGATTCGAGGACGCTGCCGCGGCAGGGCTCGCGGCGGCGAACGTGCCCAAACTAAAACTCAAGTGGGCATTCAATCTGGGGGACGTCACGATGGCGCGGGGGGAACCAAGCGTGGTGGGGAACCGCGTGTTCGTCGCCAGCGCGACGGGAGCCGTCTATTCGCTCGATCGCGACACCGGCTGCACTCAGTTGGGACTTAAAGCAGACGCCGGTATGCGCGCCGGGGTCTCCGTGGGAGATGTCTCCGTGGGAAATATCAACGCTCCTTCTGTTTACTTCAGCGATGGCGGCGCGAATGTTTATGCGCTGAATGCCTCATCGGGCGAGTTGATCTGGAAGGTGCACACGGTGGATCATTTCGCGACTATCGCCACGGCAACACCGCAAGTCTACAAAGGCGTGGTTTACCAGCCGTTCTCTTCGTTCGAAGAAGCGCTGGGGCCCGATCCGAATTTCGAGTGCTGTACGTTCCGGGGAAGTGTGGTGGCGCTTGACGCCGCCAGCGGGAGGAAACTGTGGCAGACGTTCACCATCCCGGAAGAGGCGAAGCCAACCCGCAAGAACGCGGCCGGAAAGCAACAATACGGGCCTTCCGGCGCAGGTATCTGGTCAACGCCGACGATCGACGAGCAACTCGGGATTCTTTACGTTGCGACCGGCGACAACTATTCGGACCCGTCCACGGACACCAGCGACGCGATCCTTGCCATGGATCTGAAGACCGGCAAGTTGCTGTGGTCGAAGCAACTGACGGAGAATGACACCTTCAACAACGGCTGCTCCACGCCGCAACGGACGAATTGTCCGCAAACCGGTGGCCCCGACTTCGACTTTGGACAACCGCCGATATTGGTCCGTCTGGGTTCGGGCAGGCGAGCGCTGGTCATCGCGCAGAAGTCGGGAATGGTGCATGCGATCGATCCGGATCAAAAAGGGAAGGTGTTATGGCAAACCAGGGCGGGCGCCGGCAGTCCGTTGGGTGGCAGCCAGTGGGGTTCGGCTGCGGACCGGGCGAAGATCTACGTCGCGATCTCCGGTATCGGAATCGGCGGTGTTCCCGACGTCAAGGCGCCTGGTGGCTTCCGCCTTACACTCGACCCAAAAAAAGGCGGTGGTCTGCACGCGCTGAATCTCGCAACTGGCAAGATCGAATGGAGCGCACGCCCCGAACCGTGCGCCGAGGGCCGGACGGATTGTTCACCGGCGCAATCGGGAGCGGTCACTGCAATTCCTGGTGTCGTGTTCTCAGGCTCAGTCGACGGGCATCTGCGGGCATACGCAACTGGAACCGGCCGGGTCCTGTGGGATGTGGACACAGAGCGCGAGTTTAAGACAGTGAATGGCAACCCGGCGCACGGAGGGTCGATGGATGCGGGTGGACCAGTCGTCATCTGCGGAATGGTGTTTGTGAATTCGGGCTACGGCCAATGGGGCGGTATGGCGGGGAATGCCTTGCTTGTTTTCTCGGTTGACGGAAAGTAGATCCAGTGGGGATCGGGAAACAATCCCGGAATGATTGAGCCTGATGCGAACTAAGCCTGAGCCCGGGCTTGAACGCCGACAACTATTCATCATGAACTTGTACCGGAAGCCAGAAGCTGCTTTCCTCCCGTTTCGGTCTTGTGATGCATCATGACCAGCGCGAACTGTCGGTGTACACACTCACCGTAGCGAAGGGCGGTCCAAAGCTTGCGAAGAGCAAGAGCGATCCCGATGCCCTGAGCGACCAGTCGGGTCATGGCATGGGCACGGCACAATCCATGAAGTTCACCAGCGACAGCATGACCGACTTCGCGGGGATAGAAGTAACGTTCCCTGCGGTTTTGCTGCACAGCCATAAGCGAACCGTCGGCGGTCCGGCTGACCAGGCTTACCGTGATTCGTTCGATCGTGGATTGGCTCTAGCCCAAGTGGATGGGCTCACCGGCTGGCCGCCTCTCTTTTCGTTCGCTTGTGCTGCTTCAGCACGGCACGGAACTTCCTACGCCGTCCTGCGTATGCTATTCCATGAAAACAATCCTCCTGTGCCTTCTCCTTTTTACGGTCCCATTCATCGCAGCCGCTGCCGATGTCAGCGGGAAATGGAGCGGATTCATCACGCCCGAAAATGGCGATGGCGGCTCGGCATACGTGATTCTGAAGCAGAGCGACGCCACTATCACGGGATCCGGCGGACCGGACGCCAACGATCAGTGGCCCGGCCTCCATGGCACCATCGACGGCAACAAGGTTTCCTTCGAGGTCAAATCGACCGATGACGGCACCGTTTATAAGGGTACTCTGGTGCTGTCGGGCGACCACCTCAAGGGTGACGTTGTCTTCACCATGGCGGATGGCACGTCAGGCAAAGCCACACTCGATCTCACGCGTGTAACCCAGTAAGGAGACGGCGGCAAATCGCGAGCGGCCCTCCAGGTGGAGAACCTCGCTCTTACGGGCGGACGCCGACCGCCACGCTTTGCAGGCCATTGAAGATATGGCCTCCGGCCTGACGGGCCTGAGCCGGGCGTTGGATCGCACGGACCAGCCGGGCAAGGCGCTCGAAGAGGACAAGGGTGCGCGCAAGCTCTACCTGCAGGCATTGACGCGGGATCCGGACTCGATGGATTTGACCGCGGAGAACGCGGATAGCCTGATCGAGCTGGCCTCGCTCTACCAGCAGCTTGGCGCGACGATGCCCGCGCGGGAGGCGCTTCGGGAGGGGGAAGCCGCGCTTGCCGTTGTCACGCGGCGGTTTCCGAACACCCACACGTTCATCGATCTTCAGGCGGAGGCGGCGCGGCTGGAGATGTTGCTGCACTGAGCGGGGACGATTCGGAGTTCGTGCGAACGGGGGAAAGAGCGAAAGGCCGTTTCACGCAAAGTTCGCAAAGGCCTCGCAAAGACGCAAAGAAAACATTTCTAAAAGGCGCTCAGTGGCCCCGACCGCCTGGACCACTCGACCTCGCAGAAACAGGGCTGTGGCTGGAGGTCCACCACCCATTCGCGGGGGCTCGTCCCCATTTATCACGCGCTACCGCTGTTCACCACTTCACGCGTGAAACACCCGCAGGTTTCCGCTAAGATCACCCTGAAACCTTATGTGGTCCTTTACCAAGTCAACGTCGCTTACGACTCTGTTCGCCCTCGCGGCTGCGGCCCAGACAATCAATCTCGCCGACCAGCTTGCCGCCGGCGGGTTCCAAACGATCAACCGCGAAGTGGCGAAGCTCGCAGGCACCTCCGACACGATCCACTTCAACGAAAAGGCAGACCCCGGTGTCGCCTGGATTCAAGGCTCCGACTTCTCCGAAGGCGCCGTCGAAGTCGAAGTCCGTGGCCGCGACGTCCTGCAGCAAAGCTTCGTCGGGGTCGCCTTTCATGGCACGGACGGACAGCACTACGAGTGCGTTTATCTGCGGCCCTTTAATTTCCGCGCTGAAGATCCCGTTCGCCACGGTCACGCGCTCCAGTACATGGCCGTTCCCGATTACGACTGGCCGCGACTCCGGGAGGAGTTTCCGGAAAAGTTCGAACACTCGGTCGATCAGTCACTCGATCCGAACGGCTGGGTTAATCTCCGCATTACTGTCAAGGGCGAGGCGGTTCAGGTGTATGTTGGTCATGTCACCGCGCCCACGCTCCAAATCCATGAGCTCGGGGGGCTGGACCGGGGAATGATCGGGCTATGGATGGGCAACACCAGCGGCGGCGATTTCAGGAATCTCCGGATCACTCCGGCCCCGAGCGCCACAACAAAGTGAGCGCCGTTTCACGCGCAGCCCGATATGCGCTCTGGTCCATTCTCTTCTGGACGGGGCTCGGTCTTGTTTTTTCCCAGCCAACTCGTTCTCGCCGGTCTTCAATGGAAGGAAGCCCTGGCGTTCACGATGCCGCGCTGGTATGCGTGGGGCCTTTTCGCGCCGCTCGTGCTCAGGACCGACAGGCAACTCGGAAGCGGCCTGACCCTTTCGCGCCGCGTCGCAGTGCACATCCCTCTCGGCACAGGCTTCACGCTGCTCTGCATCACAATCCGGTTCATCACCCGCCCCCTGCGTGGAAGCGCGCCGCCGCAAAGCATATACCAGTTTTTCCTGGAGCGCTTCTACTGGGATCTCCTGATCTACGCGGTCATCGCAGGCGTTGCAATCTCACGCGATTACGCAAGACAAGCCCGCGACCGCGAGCGCCAAGCTCATGAACTTGCCGTACGGGCCGCCGATCTCGAACGGCGTCTGGCGGAATCGCGGCTCCAGGTCCTGCGCGCCCAGTTGCATCCGCACTTCCTTTTTAATGCCCTCAACACGATCAGCGCTTTCACGGAAACCGATCCGCGCGCCGCCCGCCGACTTATGGAACAGCTCGGTGATCTCCTCCGCGCGTCTCTCACCCACGTCCGTTTCGATGTGTCGGGTGAAGATCAGTTCGGCTCCGTGCTCCAGTTCGTCGTAAATTACATTCAGGTCACGCAGCCCTCGATAGGTAATGGTGACCGATCTTCCATAGGCGGCAGCACCCCCAGCATTTTGCACGCGGTGTCCAGCGGAACGAAGAAAAATGTTTCTTGCTCAAGTGACACCTGATTATTCAAAACAACTGGAAGAAATCGTAAAAGCCATGAACCGGTGATCGAAGGGCTTTACAGAGACCTGGTGGCTTACGGCGTTTCCGAAGAGCATAAGCAGCGGGTGGCGAATCAGGCGCGGGGTTAGGGTTAGTTTCTAAGATAAACCTTCGGGAGAAGACACTTCGGGCCTGTCGGCGGAAAAACCGCAGGCCCGAAGTGTTTTGGAGCTGGATTTATAGCTGCCTATCAGGCGGCCGATTTTTCGGAGCGCAGCTTTAGTCCGAAAGCCGCGGCTGCGAGGCCCGCGCTCGCGAGCAAGATAGTAGCCGGCTCCGGTGTGCTGCTACTGCTGCTATCGGCGAAGGTCAGGTCCACGTCCATTTGATCGGTGGTGCCAAATGGGAGACCTTCAAAATTCAGGAAAACGTCGGTACCGTCGAAAGAGATCCGCGATGAGTCAAAACCTGCTACGGTTGTCGACGGATCAATAGCGACGCCGATAATGGGGTCGGGCGATCCACCGACTTCACTCAGTTCGATACCGTTGTAGGCCGTGTTGATGAACGTAGTGTTCTGCCCGAAAACGTTGGTGACCACCAACTCCGCGCCAGTCACGGTCGTTTCTATCTGTCCAAACGAAGTGAAACTAATTCCGCCGCGCGGTGCGCCGGAAAAATATTCAAAAGCATGAACGTGACCGCGCAGGAAGTTCTCCATCATCTGATCGAAGAAGAACTCGACGTAAAGAGCGCGTGACCATGACAGGGTGATAACGAAACACGACAGCGGACGTCTGGCCCGGCCGGCCATGACGTGGCCGAAGTGCGCCCAGTCAGCCTGCGCCTGGTCGGCGGGGAAAGTTTGCAGACGAAGGAAGGCTTCGGTACGTCGCGGGCGCAGACCGGCTACGGCGCGGCGCAGTTGCCGGATGCTGCCGGTGTAGCCGCGATCCCGGATCATCTGATGGAGGCGTGTGGCGCGAAGACGAGGATACTGGTCCAGAGTCTGACGCAGGAACTCCCGATACGGATCGAGAATGGAAGAGCTCAACTGTTCGGCGCGATGAAAACTCTCGACCTCAATGGCTTGCCGCACCGTGTCGGCATGCAACCCGAGCTGTAGTGCGATGGTGCCGATCTTCCAGTGTTCGGCATAAAAGCAGCGGCGTATCTGCACGCGGATTTCGGGACTGATCATTCAAGCCGCCTTCGTTTTGGAATGCGTGGAAAAGGATTGACGAAGCGCCCGGCGCGGCCGCAATAGAAACAACGCAGCCAAAAACCGGTTGCGGTGCGGATGCCAATGGCCGGCACACCTGCGGTTGTCGCTACGTCTGCTGTTGCCGCAATCTCATCTCCACCATTCGATGTTGCCGGAGAAATGGCCGGATGGGAACCCTGATCCGTCACGCGGGCCTGAATCAGGCGTTGTCGATAGTGGCGTTGGCGGTCACGATGATCGAGTCGCCCTTCCGTGCTCGTCTGGTGCCGGCGATTAGCCGCGCGGCGTTGTCGCTGCCGCGCTGTTGCGCTGCAAGTCGCACCGCAATAGCGTTGCCCGCGATCACAGTGCGAACAAATGAAGAACAACACGTTGCAGGCGCGGCCCAGACAGAGCCGCGCCCGCAGAACCGCCTCGCCATGTACAGCCATGCGCCCGGCGTGCGGACTTTGACAACGGCTATCCGTTCATGGGAGGTTAGAACCAGCTTCGATGTGTGGTTGACTTTCCCATGAAGGTCGCCACCAAGCCAGAACCCCGCCGCTACTAACGGCGGGGTTCATTACCTTCACGCTCAACTTCCACTTTCACCGATGATGATTGACGGACGATTGCGCCTGCGGCGCGGATGATGTTGTCTTGGCCCCGCCCCGGCCAGATGTCAGAAAACTACGTTTTCTGATGACCGACTACAGCATAAAGGCTGCGCTTGCGCTAGTGCGTCGTTTGTTGGCTCCCAGGTAGGCCAAGACAGCGGCGGAATAGCATGCGCCAGCGTTGTATACAGTCAGTTCCGTCGGCAACGCGCGAAAGAAGTTGTATAGGGCGATCCCATCGCTAACGTATCCGCCCATGGAATGAAGCATTAGGTGAATATGCTGCGTGCCGCCAGCGGCAACGTTAGCCAATCCTTGAAAGAACTTTTGTACGTTGTCCTGATTTATCGGCCCGGCCCATACCACATATGAGTCCGTCTCGTTAACTGGCGCGGGTTGCGTTCCCATTTAATTTTTGCTTCTTTTCCGCCTTCGCTTTTCGCCGCTTTGTTTCCTCTGCGAGGATCGCGGCTTTCGGCACCTTGAGCACCATGCCGACGGCGTTGTCGAAACGTTCCCAGTCGGTGTTGCCGGGAACGGGCGGGGCCGGGTGAGGGTTCATCTGGTGATATTGTAGCGCCGAATAACGGGTGCGGATATAATTTGCAAAATGGACGCGAATGATCTGCCCACAGAACCTGAGTCACCCGAGACGATTGCGCTGCAGATGGAGCAGATGGGTGATGGCGCGCGGAAGGTGGTGATGTTCCCTGATGGACAGAATGCCCCGACGCAGTATCCTCCCGGCATTCGGATTACCCATGGTGCTCCATGGACGGACGAGAGCGGCCAGGTTCACCGCAACCTATACGCTTACCGCCCGGACCAGACGACTGCCGGTGCAATTCATGCTGCGGAAAAAAATAATACGCTGCCGGAACTGCTGGGCGGTCCGATGGGTATGGGAGCACCGGGCTACGGCGCTCCCATGCCACCATCAAAGAATTCGCGTACACCACAACAGAGCGCGGACGACATTGCTTTGGGGTTAAAGGAACTGGGCTCTGGATTTCGCCAGATTGTCATGTTCCGTAGTGAGGACGAGCAGCCGGATAAACTGCCGCCTGGTGCCTCTTGGACTATTGATGAATTCGGAACGATATACGCTCACAGAACTGGTTTTTTGGACGGCGCGTTTTTGGGGTTCAAAAGCATCCTCTCCGAGGAGCGGCCGGCCATCGACCAACTGCGCCTTTTGTACAAAAATCTCAGCGAGCATGAACGGCACTATGTTGCTTGGCGATGGGATGACGAATATGGCCAAGGTTCCCCGTACTCACGTTCAGTGAAGCGATACGAGGAACGGAAGAGACGTAACCGCCAACGCGTATACGGAGTTCTCCTCGTGGTCGCGTCGGTCATGGTTTACTGGTGGGTATGGAGTGCGAATACGCAAATTCGTGAAGGCAGTGCAGATGTGGAGGAGATGGGTTATCTCAGAGATCAGGCGCGGCATGATGCGGTTTTGGCAAAGACACTCAAGGATGCTGAAGAGCACATCGACTCTGGCCAACCGTGATACACAGAAGAATTGCAATCGTGGTTTTCCTCGTCGCGATCACGGTCGTATTCGTGTTTCGCGCGACTGGCTTCCGCGCGACCGCCGTCTGCCGGGACGGAAGTTACAGTTGGAGTTCGCATCACCGGGGAACGTGTTCCGGGCATCACGGTGTGGCGCAATGGTTGCGCCAGATTCCGCGATAGAATGCCGGGATGCCAGAAATATCCGCAGAACACATAAACCAAATATTAGCCGTCCTTCAAGAGGTAGCGGCGCAGACCCAAGGGATGAAAGAAGCCCTTATCAATTCGAAGGTCATAAACGAAGACCAGTTCAAGACCGCGACCGCTAACGCTCGGGAGAAAATCGGTCCCGGATTTTCAGAAGTTCTGGAACGCCTAATGCGCGGACTATAGCGCCGAGAACCGCTTCAAGCGCCATATCAAACGCTGACTGTTCGTCTTTAGCATTGCTGATATTCTGTTCCACACACACACTCCCTGTTAATATCGGATTGTGCGCGAAGTCTGACTTCTCGCCTCAGCTTCCGGCTCGTGACCTGGCAGGGTCGCACACCTAAACGGCTGGGGAGGGGGGGATGTGTACCCGAAGCCAGTATAGCAGGCTGGCAGAGGGTCATATGAACGCAGCCACGATCACCGGGACACATGAGACAACAAGCCAGCGTGAAGAGTACAGTCCCATCAGCCACCTGGCACACATCTGCTGGATGTCGCATTGGAAAGAGGGACTCTTCGGAATGCTGACAGTGGCATTCGATGCCAGCGGGCACCCTACACAACCGGTTCTTGTCGTGGCCGGCTTCATCGCCTCTGTTGAAGACTGGATACTTTTTGATCGGGAATGGAAAGATCGGCTGGCTTACGACGGGCTCACCTCGTTTCACATGCAGTCATTTGCCCAATCTTCCGGCGTTTACAGGACGTGGAAGAAGGATGAAGCACGACGCCGGAAGCTGCTGGCTGATCTGACTGGCATGATCTTCAAACACGCACAGCGGAAGTTCGGAGCCGCTGTTGTGAATAGCGACCTAATAGCGCTTATTGACGATGATGCGCGTAAAGCATTCGCGCTATCTGCCTATGGCATAGCAGGGAGGGGAGCCGCTGGCAACGTCGATGAATGGACAAAAGAGAATCCGGCGGAACGGGCGGTGCGATATGTTTTCGAGGATGGAGACTTCAATAAGGGTGATCTGATGCGGCGTATGAAGGAAGATGGATTCGCCACGCCAATTTTTGAACCAAAAACTGATCGACCCGGACGGAACGGCATTCCCGTGCCGGGCTTCACTCCTCTTCAGGCGGCCGATATCCTGGCTTATGAGTACATGCTCGCGGTAGAGCGTGAGCGTGACCCAAAGTTCCCAACGTCACGATGGGGACACGTTAGATTCGACGAGATGCCGGGTGATATCGGCAAGTTCACCGTGCAGGACATCGGGCGTATCGGTGGTCACTTCGCCAAATAGAAAAAGCCGGTTGCCCGCTAAAGGCTAACCGGCCTTTCTCTTCCCGCGCCCCTGGCGTTCCGCTTCCTTCTTAGTTAACGGACGCCGGGGGATTCTCCTTGCCAGTCAGAACGTCCCACGTGAGGCGCTTGCCGACGATCAGGCGCACCGCAATATCGAACCGCTGCCCGTCGTTGAGCGGTTCGCCCTCGTCGTCTTTTCGATTGTTGTAGCGGAACATCTGCTCGTCCAGATACCGGAACAGGTGGAACGGTTCGACGCTGATGTACGTGCCCTTCAGTTCGCGCTTCACAAGCGACCAGAAGTTCTCCAAGCCGTTCGTGTGACTTCGGCGCTTTCCAGAAATGACCCACCTCTGCTCACCAGAAATGACCCAGGCATTGTGAACTGAGCGCCGACCTCCCGTCGGTTGGAGCGTGATGAAGACGATAGATCATCACGATGCCCGAGGCCCGGAAGAGACCGTGCACTATCTGTCGCCGGTGGTTCCGGCCCGACCCGCGAGTGGGAAGCCGGCAGCGCGCCTGCGGGAGTCCTGACTGCCAGACGGCGCGCCGTCAGAAAACCCAGGCAAACTGGCGTAATCGCAACCCCGGCTACTCCATCGCATGGCGAATTGACCAGCGTGCGGCGCAGTCCGAAGCTCCCGAACCGCTTCGCATGCCCCCTCCGCTCAACCAACTTCCCTGGGTCGTCGCGAAAGACCAGTTCGGCTCGCAAGGCGCTGATTTCATTGGTGTTATGGGAGCACTAATCGTCCGCACCGCGAAAGACCAGATCCGCCCGTATCTCATTGATCCCAAAGCAGTTCCCGGCACACTTCCCTCGCTTCCGCAAAAGACCAGTCCCGACCTGCCGCATACTCGGGCTGAGCCGCCAGACCATGCAACTGGAATTTCACCAGCTCGACCTGAGATGGGAGCATCTGCGAGTGCGCGAGCCGCACCGCCAGCGCCATCTGCTGGCGTCGCTGGCTGAGAGCGGACAACAGACGCCCATCGTCGTGGTGATCGCCCAAGACAACAACGACTGCTACCTGGTGATCGACGGCCACAAACGCATCGCCGCGCTTCGCCAACTGGGGCGCGACACCGTCGAAGCCACGGTCTGGCCGATGGGTGAAGCCGAAGCCCTGCTGCTGTCGCGCTCGCAGCGAATGAGTCCACAGGAAAGCGCGCTCGAACAGGGCTGGCTGCTGTCGGAGATGGAACAGCGATTCAGCTACTCGCTCGACGAACTGGCGCGCCGCTTCGACCGCAGCATCAGTTGGGTATCGCGGCGAATGGCGCTCGTCGAGTTATTACCGGAAGCGGTTCAGAGTCATGTGCGCGAAGGAAACATCACCGCACAGATCGCAATGAAGTATCTGGTGCCGGTGGCGCGCGTCAGCGCGGAAGACTGCGAGCGAATGGCTGCTGCGTTCGTGAAGCATCACTGCGATGCAAGGCAGGCGGCGCAGCTTTACACAGCCTGGCGGGAAGGCGCGCGCGTGGTTCGTGAGCGCATTCTCGCCGAACCGGAACTGTTTTTGAAAACGCAGCGGCAACCACAGGCGGCGAAGCCCGCGGCAGCCGAACAGATCCAACGCGACCTCGAGATGGCGCTTGCCATTCTGCGCCGCGCCGGCCG
>PLEX01000041.1 GCA_003136575.1 Bryobacterales bacterium
TCGCCGCAAGTCACTGACGGATCTACTCGGCGAAGAGTACGGCTGCGAAGTCTGGAATCGATTCACGGTGCACTACACGCCGAAACACGGCAGCTGGCTGAATCAGGCTGAAATCGAGATCAGACTTCTGTCGAGGCAATGCCTTGGCACCCGGAGAATCCCCGGGTTGAAGGAGCTTCGTGGGGAAGTCCGCGCCTGGAATCGGGACCTCAACCGCCGCCGCGCCCGGATCGACGGGAAGTTCGACCGCACAGCCGCCCGCAAGAAGTTCGGCTATAAATGGAAATTTATCATGCGGTCGTAGAACTAGCTAAGCTAAGCTAGTTAGTTAGGAGGGGGTTTCTCCGCATGATCGACGACAATGACGTCCACCGGGCGCTTCGCCGGCGACACTCGAAGCCCCAGTTGTTCCTGTAGTGCGGTCAAGACAGAGGGTCCGGAGTCCCCGGGCGTCGAGACAGGAGGACCCTCTGCACCGTTGAACCGAGTAGGTCCCGCCGATGACAGGACGAGCCACGTTTGGCCCGAACCCACGAGCAGACTCCGCCATCATCACTCCGCACCAATCGGCGGTCATGAGCATCCATTTACTTTTTTACTCGCGCCTTCACGGTACCCGGAACGGGTTTACCGGCCTGCACAGAGCCATACTTGGACGAGTCATCCAGGTCCGTCGGAATACGGCTTCCATCCTTTGACGGCTACAGCTTTGGACTTCTTCTCGCAACTGTCAGGACGTAAACGGGCTGTCTCTGGATTCTCGATGAACCTTCAGGTTAAATCTCCCCTCGAGGAGCGTCCGGAGCATCGGCCCTTCCATCTCAGCGCCGGACGCTTTCCCCTCGGCCTTCGCGGCGAGATCGTACGTTTCGCTATCGAGCCAGGCCGGCCCACCAAGAACATCAAGCAGGCGTTGACTCAGCGTCTGGCCGTGAAATGCACCGTAGGCAGTCGGCCGGGCGAAATACTGTAGGGCAAAGCTCGACCGGAGCAGTCCGCGCTGGGTTTGATGGATGCAACCTCAAACGAAGGGCGCGTTGGTACAGCGGTACCGACCCGTCGCGCCATGACGTTCAACTCCTCCCGCCTGCTCCTGGGTGGGCCCGCGGCTTGGCTGTTACTCTACGCCGCCACCGCCACCGACGTTGCTCCAGCCGCTACCCAGAGGGTCTGCGCCGGTCGAAGGTGCCGCGCGAAGAATCTGGTCCACGCCAGCCAGCACCATCATGGCCGAGAAGCTCGACGAATCGGGCGAACTCGGTCCGGAGATGATGATCGGCTCGCCTGGCTTGAGGTCCGCGATCTTCGCATCGGGCTGCTGGTCGATCAGATTCTGAATCTGCGCCGCACCTCCGCGTCCGCGTCCACCGCCGCGTCCACCGAATCCGCTGCNNGGCGTTGATCCGCCGGTCCGCCACCGCCGCCAGCACCATCGCCGCCACCCGCTCCCGCGCCACGCCCGGCGCCTCTGCCGCCCGTACCCTGGAACGTCGGGTTCACGATGCGGGCGATCATCAGCGCGGTCGGGTCATCGAGCCGCTTCACTTTCGTCGCCGCACGCACCGTGATCGTGACCGGTTTCTTTGCCGTGTCGGTCGCCGTGATCACACCGGTTGTCGGGTCGATGGACTTCACCGTGGCTCCGATCTGCTTAATCGCATCCGCCGCCACGTCGGTGGCTTTGATTTGCGTCACGTCGGCGTTCTTCGCGCCAAGAACCCGCAGATGGTCGCCCATCTTGATGGCCGCGGCATCGGCGTTTTCGTACTCGAAGGTCTTGTCGCTGAATCGCTGGTAGTTCACGCTGCCGCTGAGATCGAGCGCGACATCCTTATCGGGTTGGCTTGGGGGACCCTTAACCTTCATGGTGGCTTTCTTGCCGGCGGCATCGATGGATTCCACGTAACCGGAAACCGCCGTCTGCCATTCCTGCAATTTGGCCGAGTTTTCTTTGGCGATGTCGGCCGCGCGGTTAATGTAGACCGTTCGCGCCGGGAGTCCGGTCAGATCTTTGGTCTGCACGCGCGCCAGAATATGGTCCCCAGGTCCCATTTCATCCGCCTTGATGGGTGTTGCCTTCTTCGTATCCGCTTCTCCGGGAGGGAGCTGCATCAGCTGGGTCTGGTCGCTGAACTTAACGGTCGTGTCGCCGGTGGCCGTCTTGACCGAAATCACTTTGGCGGCGAGGTCCACCCTGGTGACCGAGCCCTGAACGCTCGTGTAAGGGGAGGGTGCCGCGGCAGGCGTCTGGGCACCGGCGATCCCCTGCAACAAACCGGTAAAGGCGATGAGCGGCATGGCCAGCAATGCCGGATTTCGAACAATTCGCATAGCACCAGTATAGGCGGAACCCTGGCCTTTGTAGTAACCGCTTTTCCGCGGTTTCTGTAAAAAAACATCAGGACCGCGATTCCACCGAGTTTGGGCGGGGTCTGCGCGACGGGCGCGTTCGCACGGTCGACATTTTGTCAGGAAACCCGAGAGTACCGCGGATCAACGACAGCCATCGGGACCGGTGCCGGAACCGCAACTGCGGGCGCCTCCGAGAGACGCCTCAGCCGCGCCAGCGCACGTATGCTCGCCACCGTGTCCAGATTCGCCTGCCGGCGGGCTGCCGCTTCACAGCCGACGCACGTCCATAGCGCCGCGACGGCAAGCGCCAGAGCGACAAGGCCTGGCCGGGTAATGGCGAATATCCGGAGAGTCATTGGCGCAACGGAGTGCAATCGGCGCGCCAAAATCGACATGTTGAAAACAAAGGAGTTCGACCCAGAAGGCTGGCCAACGTCGGCACTGCCTGTGAAGACCGGTAACACTTGCCGGCAGTCTTTACCGGTTTCAGCCGCGGCTATTTGGCGGGTAAGATTGTAGCGACAAACTCGGGGAACTGGCCTGTGATCTTCGGCTTCGGCTGGCCGTCGCGGTACGGCGTCATCAGGATGCTCAGGTCCAGATCGGTCGTTTTGTCGCCCAGGCGAACGATGAGCTTCTTCAGTGACGGCCCGGCCGGAACTGTGTCGAAAACGGCGTGGCGTGGGGTACGGATTTCAAGTGCCAGGTTCCAGACGCCTTTCCTTAGTGTCGCCGCGGGTCCGTTTAGGGTAATCTCCGCGTCGGTCACCATCCCCCACACCACCTCGATTGGCTGAGCCGACCGGACCACGTCCTGAACGAGCGCAGCCAGCCGCTGCAAGAGACCCACTCGCCGAATCCACTGGCGGATCTTGGGCCCGTTCGCTTTGCTCAGGTCGATCTGCACCCAACTGAGATCCTGCCCCAGATCCTGGTGCGTGATGGCGGCTTCGGCGCGCGGATCCTGATTTGCGTTATCGATCAACAGGGTGTTGTGCGACTCGGTTCGCGTCGTCCAGGACGGGGCGGGCACCGGTTGGCTTAGACCGGGAGATGGCGGCAATGTCGTCGGGTTCACCCCTTGCCGGAGCGTTGCGGGCGGCTGTATTGTCGCTGGCGCCTGTACCGGCGGCGCTACGGGTTGCGCTATCGGTGCAGGCGGAGGCGCATCGCCGAGATCCGGGTCAAACGCCCAACGGACGCCGCCCGCATCCAGTACGAAGCTGCCGAGATCGAAATGGAAGCGGCCAGCCCGGTTGTCGCCGCCCTTCACGGCGAGGAAAATCGCGTTCGAGTCTTCCCAAGATCCCCGGAACGAGGCGACCTGGACACTGTGAAAAACCGCGTCCAGCGGCCACGCGGGCAATAGCGGCGGCTTGGCGTCGCGATCGAACCAGGCGAGATCGAGCGCATTGGGCGGGTTCGTCTCCGCGTGGTCGGCCGAGCGCTGACTACGTTCGATTTGTTTCTGCTCGCTCCAGGCAAGCACCGGCATGGCGAACCGCTTCGACATCCAGAACAACTCGGGCGCCGTGCCCGGATCGTCCGGCGTTCCGCCGAAGTTAAAGATCCGGTTGGAGGGACCCGTCATATAGACGCGAAAACGGCCGGCCCGGTCGAAGCCTTTGGTGGCACTCAATCCGCTGTCGGATCCGACCGCGGAATCGAGCGATGCAAACAGAAGACAGGCGTAGCGCATCGCGTACTCGCCATTCGCCGGACCCTCCGGCCATCCGCCTTCGGTGCCATAAGACTGCAGGCCATGGGGCACGGATTCAAACACCGCGCGCAAAATCGCGGCGCTCTTGTCGGGAACGTCTTCCGCCACTGCCAGCGCTCCCATCGCGAACGCGCCGTTGCAAACGAGATTCCAGTGCGCGCGATCGCGGCTCCATGCGCCGGGATGCTGGTAGACGGGCAGCACGGCGTCCAGCGCCTTCGTGACGATGGCATCGCGGATCGTCGCGCGCTCCTCGGGCGTCAGGGCGTTGTACAGCCAGTCGTAGCCGATGGCAAAAGCGTGCGTCATCTCGGCCGTGTCGATGAAGCGCGCGGGGTTCCAGTCCCTGAACGCCGCGATCGCGTTCATTTCGAGCATGGCCCGGCGCAGCCAGGGGTCGCGACCCGAAAGCCGATACATCAACGCCAGCGAACTGATGCGGTCGATCGCTCGTCGCGTTTGTAACTGCAGGCGCGGTCCGGCGAGCTTGTACTCAACGGGCGGAATCGACAGAAGCCTGTCGCACTCTTTCTCAAGATCGCCGTAAATGCGTTTGGCCAGTGCATTCTCGCGCACCAGCAGGCGTATGCGGTCGAAATCGGCGTCGAGCAGAATGAGCCTGGGGTGCACGGGGCGAAGCGAGCGCAACGGATCGACCACATCGGTCGGCGGGTGTTGATCGATCTGCGCGATAGCGGTCAGACACACCGCCTGGCCGAGCGCCAGACTGCAGAGCAGATCTCTGCGTGTCATTCCGCCCGCGGTCCCTGGCGCGGTCATGCCTGCAACCCTTTTAATACAATCCTCTCCAGCTAAACAGTTTGGCACAACGGGTGTCTCTCCGGTACACGGACGCGGCGGCTCTAAACAAAGCGCGACAGGCACCAGCCCGAAATCGCGCCGAGAAGCGAAGTCACCGCGATAACCGCGACGTGCCACGCAACAATATGCGATGCGTTGACGATCGGGCAGTGCAAAGCCAGCACGCCGATCCCCAGCAACCCGGCCAGCGCGCCACCGGCGATCGCGGCCTGAAGCGTATCGGTTACGAATCCTCGCTTCATCGCCAGCCCGATCAGTCCCGCGGCCGGAATCGCGCACAAAGTTCCCAGGCGAAGGCAGGGAATCCCCTGGCGCACGAAGTTGCGCATCTCGAACACGGGAAACAACAGCGAAGCCATCGCGCTCAGCAGGACGACCGAAAGGACGACGCCGGCGACCGGCCCAAGGATGCGGCGCGATCCCGGAATCATCTGTCCGACCACCACGCCGGACAGCGCAAGCGCCAGCAACAGCACCGCCGAATATTCGATGGCCGCGGCACCCGGCGTCAGTCGCGAGAAGCCCTGAAAGCCGAACGGAATCGTCAGCAGAATCGCCATCACGACGAATACACCCACGCTCAGCGCCATCATCGCGCCGCTGGAAGGCAACGGACGGATGGGAGTCGCGGCACCCATCAGTTTCGCGCGGATCCGTTTGACGCTGGCTGAATCGGGCGTGGCGCCGCTTACGCGCCCCGGCACGTCAAACTGCATTGCCAACCCCCTTCAGCAAGGCTCGGAGTTTTTCATAAGCCCTGTGCGCCTTCTGCTTCACTGAGCCGGCCGAACTTCCGGTTGCCCGCGCAACCTCATCCACGCTCAGGCCCGATACCTTCAGCATGACGAGAACCTCGCGCTGGCTCTCAGGCAAGGACGCGAGCAGCGTTTCGAAATCGACGTTTCCCTCATCGGCCGCCCGCGGCGCGGCAGGATCCGGGAGCCGTTCTACCTGAAACTCATGCCCGGCGCGCCTTCGGTTTTTCCGGTACTGGTCGACGCGCACCCTTCTCGCGATTGCATACATCCACGGCAGGACCGGCTCGGGATTCCGATAGGTATGCCGCGCGGAATGGATGCGAAGCCAGAAATCCTGAAGCAGATCGTCGGCCGATTCGCGATTTCGCGTCTGGCTCAGGAAGAATCTGAAAAACTGCGGACTCAGGGTATCGACCAGCATACCGGCGGCTGCCGCGTCACCGTTCTGGTAGTTAGCCATCAGAGTCTCCGGTGCGGGGGCCACATTCACCCCTTAAACGGTAATTCGTCGCGAAGTTCCGGAAGGTTACGGATCATACAATTTAACGGTTGTAAAAGCATAAGTGTAGCAATTCGGGCATTTCCGGCTGGGCGTCTTTCCGCTGTCGGTCCAGCTCAGCGTCCTCCTTGCCGAATTCCCCAGACCAACAGGGGGCGACAAATTCTTTTTCGGTATACTCCGAAATATCTGCTGGATGACCCCGGTCCCCGGCTCGCCCGTACGAAACCCCACCTGTCCGGTCGCATAAGCCACAATAGAGTTCGGCGATGTCTTCTCAATCCATAACAGCCGAGAGCAGGGAACTCCTCGGCAACCTCCGCAACCTCCTTCTCGAACAACACAAGCTGCTGCTTGACCGGGAACGCGCCGCCTGGGAAAAAATTAACGGCCCCATTGCCGGACCCGGCGTCTTCCTCAACCTGGTTCTCGGCGACCCGCATTTCGCATGGCTGAAGCAGATATCCTCGCTCGTCGTCGAAATCGACGAGGNNCCCGCCGCAGCAAGGCTGGCCAGCCGGTGGCAGAGGCTCTCGCGGTCCAGGCGTATGAAATGATGAGACCCCGCGAGCAAGGCACGGATTTTCAGGCCCGCTACTTCCACGCCGTGCACGAATCGCCCGATATCGTGATCCTGCAGTGCCGGATTGAGCGACTGCTGGGAATGTAGACTGCAACATTCCCCGGGCGCACTGCGTCATTACTAAGCCGTGTCTTATCATGAAGAAGATCGCCTGTCGCCGC
>PLEX01000155.1:0-1819 GCA_003136575.1 Bryobacterales bacterium
CGGTTTCGAGCAGCAGCGTTCCCAGGCCGCGCCTTGCGAATTTCGGCGACACAAATATGGCGCGGATTTTGGCGGCATCGACGGCCGGATCCAGTTGTGCGGGCTCCGCTCGCTCCATTTGAGAGTCGCCGCCGTACAGCGTTTTGCGATAGCTCCAGCCGCCGCAACCCGCCAGTTCGCCGTCTTCGGTGAACGCGACGAAGTACGTGCCGTCCGCGATTAGCCGGCTGTCCACCGTGAATACCGTGGCAATGGCTCCTTCCCGCTGCACAGGGGAGTAATCCGGCGCCTGGAGTTTCCGGACGGACTCTCCGATCAAGTCCGCGACGCGCGGAACGTCGGCCGGAAGAGCGACGCGCAAATGGAACTTTTCATACATCTGCGGCTACCATGGTAGGGCAACGATGCCCGTCCCGCGTCTCGCACAGTTCGCCCACATTGTCGCCACTCTTTTGGTTCTGATTGCCTCGGTCCGTATCATAGCCACCTACAAGGTTCTGAGCAATACGACCGACGAACCGGCGCACCTCGCGGCCGGGATGGAATGGCTGCAGGGCGGGACATATACATACGAAGACCAACACCCGCCGCTGGCGCGCGTACTTGGAGCCACCGGCCTCTATCTTGCCGGAAGCCGCTGGGGACATGATCCCGAAATGTATAACGAAGGCTTCCACCTGCTCGGTTACGGCCACCATTACGCGCGCAATCTGTTCNNATGCTGCCGCTTTTCTGGATCGCCTGTGCAGTCGTTTTTCTCGGCTCGCGGCGGCTCGCAGGACCGGCTTGCGCGATCCTTGCGACCCTGATCTTTACCACTGTGCCCGCAGTGCTCGGCCACGCCGGCCTTGTGACGACCGATATGGCGCTGACGGCCTTCACGGGGGCGGCAACGCTCTGCGCGGTTTACTGGGCCGAAAGACCAGATTGGATGCGCTCCGTCGCGTTTGGACTCCTCACCGCACTGGCTGTACTTTCGAAATTCTCCGCACTGCTGTTCCTCCCTCCGGCATTGCTGGCGCTTTATGGCGTGCACCTCGCTCAAACGCGGCCTTCGTTCGGAACGGCACTGCGCGAGATTCGCATCCGCATCCTGCCGGCGTTGCTGAGCGTGGCCGTCTCCGCCGGAGCGATTGAGGCGGCATACCGGTTCAGCTTCGGCAGCGTGCCGCTCCTGCATCTGAGATTCCCCGCACCCGCGTTTTTCAACGGCATTTACGCAGTTTGGGAGCACAACCGGGAAGGACATCCCGCATGGCTTCTCGGCACCCTGAGCCAGCATGGATTTTGGTACTACTACCCGGTGGTTGCGGCTGTAAAAACGCCGCTCGCGCTATTGATGCTGACGGCTGCAGGCTTGATTTTGATCCCCCGTCGGGTTGCGGTTCCGCTGGCGTTCTCGGTTGCCATCGCGATTGTCGCGTCGTTCGGCAGCATCAACATCGGGATCCGCCACATTCTGCCTGTGTATCTCGGGCTTTCCGTGTGCGGCGGCATCGTGGCGGTCCATCTCTGGCAGCGTCTGGGCCGGGCGGGACAAGGGATTGCGGTGCTTCTGCTGGCCTGGCAGCTTGTTTCGGGAGCACGGCAGCATCCCGATTACATCGCCTACACCAATGAACTCGCGGGGGACAGGCCCGACCGCATCCTGGCCAATTCGGACCTCGACTGGAGCCAGGACATGAAACGCCTTGCGGACCGTATGTATCAGCTGGGTGTTCCTGAGTTCACGTTCAAGATATCGACCCCCGGCTACCTCGCGGCCGGCAATAACTTTCCGCGATTCGTGCAGATGCCCGACGGGGATTATCCGAGGCCA
>PLEX01000155.1:1856-28597 GCA_003136575.1 Bryobacterales bacterium
AGAAATGTACCGATGCCGGCGGGAAAGCGCTCTCCCGTCCGGCGGGTCACTCGGCGCCATGCCTCCCATACGTTGCCCGCCAGAACCCCGGCGAGGAGGTAATAAACAACGCCGGCCCACTCGAAGAACGCGTAACTGACTGCGGCCACCAGCGCGCCGCAAATCACCTGGTCCGGATATTTGGCGGGCGACGTCGGCGGATCCGTAAGAATGATGAAGTNNATCCGGCGGACGGAAGATCTCGGCTATCCAGCGCGGGTCGGTCGCATAGGCGGTGGCGGTGAACAGCAGGAAATAAGTACCGAGAAATGCCAGTACGAGCGGCATTTTGTTGATCCGGTCGGTAATAAAGACTCCTGCCACCACCAGCACTAATTGCGCGGCAGGCGGCACTTCGGTGAGGGCCCCCCACCAGCTTTGGCCCGTGTGGAAGACATAGAAGCTGAGGATCATCGCCAGCGCGGCCGGGTTGAAGACGTTGGCGTATCTGGACCGGACCAGGTACTTGCTCAGAACCGCCGCTACGGACGTCACGGTCACAACCCACCAGGGTTCCTGCGCCCGCAGCACCATGGCGACGATCATGGCCGTAAGCACCGCGCCGCTGGGAAATTCCCAGGTCTTCTTGCGCACCCGCAGGATGGCCAGATCCACAGTCCCCGCAGCGAGCAATGCGGCGACGAGGCCCGGCCCCAGCGTACGAATGCCCTGCCCCGGTGCGGCAATCGCGATCAGGATCGCCAGGATGATCGTGAGCATCCCTTTCGGTGTCTTGAAAAACCTCGCCAGTTTACGCCACATCGCAGAACCCTTCGGTCTCGAACCGCTCGAGCGACGGCGTTACGATCATGCCTTCCACACCCAGCCGTGCCAGCAGTGAGATGCCTTCCACCGGCCCCAGTACAAACGCCGCAGNNTGCGCTGGCTACGAAATCCGCGACCGCACCGCTGCGGGGATCGATCAGATGATTGGGCCGTTCGTAATCGCCGGAGGTTCAGACAGCCTGATTCGAGACGCGCACGGTTCCGATCAGTTCGCGGTCTCTGCGCGGATGGCGGATTCCCACCGACCACGGCGATCCCTGCGGATTCAGGCCGCCCAGATACAGATCTCCACCCGCATCGATCGCAAAGTCGCGGAACGGGGCCAACTCGCGTGCAGCGGTATCGACTGCGAGGCCTTTCGCCACGCCACCCAGATCGAGGGTCAACGGTCGGCGAAGTGTGATGGTTTGGCGGTCCGGACCGAGTTCCACGTCGCGATAGTTCCCTCCCCGGACGGCCGGATCGAACGCGCCGCCGCTCTCCTCCGCCACCATCAACGCGAATCGCACAACTTCGAAGACGATGGCGCTTACCGGCACCGGCGCGCCGATTTGCGTGGTGAGCCGCGTCAGTTCGCTGTCCCCGCGAAAACGGCTACAGCAGGCTTCGATTTCACGGAACCAGCCGAAAGCCCGGTCTATGGCCGCGTCCACAAGCGCACCGGCAGGCTGCACGACATGAATGGTTACGATTGTTCCCATCGCAGTCTCGGTCCGGATTGACATCGCGGATTCACTTCGCCTTGTTCAGCGCTTCAACAACCGCGTAATAGAAGGCGTTCGTNNGTAGCGCCGGAAACGTAATCGACCTCGGGGCTTTGCCGCTGCGCGACCTGAGGTGGCAGCTTTTCGATCACGTCGCAGGAATAACGCGTCAGGCACTGTGCGATGGTGGCGGAAGCGATGCGTCCGCTTTGAATCACGACTGAGGCCTGAATGTCGCCGTGACGGGATGTTCCCCAGCCGGTATAGGTGCCGTCCTTCCACATGGGCGCGGGCGGTGGTGGTGTCGGCTGCGGCGGCGCGGCGAGTACTGGCTCAGCGAGGACGACGGGTGGTGGAAGAACGGCGGGAGCGGCGGCGGGCAGAGGTAATTCTGTCGCGGTGGGTTCGGCCGTTTTGGGGATCTTCGTTGCCGGTTCGATGCGAGCTGNNATCCGGGACGACGGGTCCCGGGGACGTGATGCGCACGATGGGCGCAGCGTCAGACGCCGGCCGCTCCGGAACGCGCGGCAGGGGACGCCGTTCCTGACTCTGCGTTTCCATCCGGTCCGCCGCCGACTGCGTGCGTACGTAGCCCACCGCGTAGACCGCAAGCACCGCCGCGGAACTCATCGCCACCAGACTGTTCGCGACCTTGTTATTGGAATTGCGCGGAGCCATTCCTAACATGGTAAACACGGCGCTATGATGGTGGAGATGTTTTCGAAAATGATCGCTTTGGCCGCCCTCGTCGCGGCGGGATTACTGATCGGCTGCGGCACCAGCACGACGGGACCGGACGGGAGCAAGGCCGAGATCATGTCGGGCGTGTCCCCCTCTGGCTATCCGGGTGGAAAGCCGAAGGACGCCGAATCTCCCGCTCTGGCCAGTTCCAGCGAACAGGATAATTCGCATCCGGGCCCGAAGGTTCCGGTGGAAGAACCAACGAAGGCCGCAGCCAAGTAGACCCGGGAGCGAAGGACGATCGTCTCACGGCCATTGTTGTTACTTGCGGGAATCCTGATCGCTTCCACCGTTTCGGCACGCGCTCAGAATCAGCCGGGACGCGTTCTGGAATATCCCCTTCCGTTTGTTCGAGAAGAGCAAACGGTCATAGGAGAAGGCGTTGAAGAAGTCTGGCGTTTGCGCTGGAAGTCGGAGCCCAAACCTTGCCTGCGGTCTTTACGGTGCAGTCGCAGGAATACTGGCCACTGGCATCATTATCCGTCAGTGTTATCGGTCAATAATGAACGAGAGTTGCATCGGATGGTCAACATCTTCGATTACGATTAGCTGCGCGGGAATGTATACGCAGCGCTCGCTGGTTTCTTCAACGAACTCGCGCAGATCCTGCTCACAGGCGGCGCGGTGCTTCTCCACGTCAACGGTAACGGAGGATTCAACCGGGATACTGTCGCGCGGGCTTGCGTGCCGAACGGCCTTTCGATAAGCGACGTTTACATTTACGCTATAATCCGCGAAGAATCACTTCCAACCAAAACAGCGCGGGTGTATGGGCACATCGAAGGTATCCGTCCAAAAGCGGTTCCAGGAGGCACTTGACGATCTCATCGCGCAGGTGAAAACGGATCGCTCTATCCTGGCTGCGATCCTGTGCGGCAGCATGTCACACGATGTCGTCTGGGAGAAGTCCGATATCGACCTTGCGCTGGTCACCGTTGACGACCGGAAGGTCGAAGCGGCCAGCCTGTCGCTGCTCGCACAAGGAATCAACGTCCATGCGTTTCTGATGCCTCGCGCGGAGTTTCGCAGGACCGTTGAGGGCGCGGTTCGCAACTCGTTCATGCATTCCCTGCTGGCCAAGGGGAGCCTGCTGTTTACCCATGACGAAACTATCGCCCGCCTCTGCGGTCAACTCTGCGAGATCGGCGAACGAGACAGGCAAACCGAGCTCCTCACAGCGGCGACGCACGCTCTGCCCGCGGTCTACAAAGCTCATAAGTGGTTCGTCACCCGCGGCGACCTCGATTACACGGCTCTCTGGATTCTCTTTGCGGCCAACTCGCTGGCGCGGGTTGAAGTGATCGGCGCGCATCTGCTCGCCGACCGTGAAGTGATGCCGCAGGCTGTCAAACTGAACCCGGCGTTTTTCCAGACCGTGTACTCCGACCTGCTGAACACCCGGAAGACCCGCACCGGCGTGCAGGCGGCGCTGGACGCGATCGATGGCTATTTGGCGGAGCGTGCGCCAACGCTGTTCCGGCCCGTGCTCGACTACTTGAAAGAGGTCGCCGAGGCCCGTTCCTGCAGCGAGATCGAAGCCTGGTTCAAGAGGCATCTCGACGTCGGGGGCATTCCACTCGCTTGCGAATACCTGGCCGATCTGGGTCTGATCGGCAAAGTATCGACGCCGGTTCAGATCACCCGGAAAAGTAACGTGACTGTCGAGGAACTGGCCTTCGTGCATCTGGGAGATCCGCCGGATGAATTCTAAGACCGCGAGACCCGCCGCGCGCCGCACCATTGCCGTGCAGGGCGCGCGTGTACACAATCTCAAGAATGTGTCTCTGGAAATACCGCGCGACAAGCTGATCGTCGTCACCGGCCTTTCCGGCTCGGGCAAATCCAGCCTCGCCTTCGACACGATTTATGCCGAGGGGCAGCGGCGCTACATGGAATCACTCTCCAGCTACGCCAAACGGTTCGTCGCCCAGGTGGCAAAGCCCGACGTCGATTTCATCTACGGCATGTCCCCTGTGATCTCCATCGAGCAGAAGACTATAGGCAGTAATCCGCGGTCCACAGTCGGCACCATGACGGATATCGCGTCCTACCTGAATCTGCTGTTTGCAACGATCGGCGAGCCGCACTGCCCGCGTACCGGTGAGCCGACGCCCAGCCGCAGCGCCAGCCAGATATTGGAATCCATTCTGTCCCTGCCCGACGGCACGGAAATCGAGCTGCGTGCACCTGTATTCCGGCAGTACGGCGAGGATCTCGACTTCGTCCTGACCGAAGTGCGCAAGAAGGGCTGCCGTTTTCTGATCGTCGACGGCAGGCAGGTCGATATCTCCGCCGAGGTCGATCTCGACGAATCGAAGGTGTATCACATGGACGCCGTGGTGGATCGTTTTGTGGTTGGACGCAGATACGAAAAGGCGATAAAGGCAGGCATCGCGAGCGCGCTGCTGGTTGGCGACGGACTACTCCGGATCCATATAGTCAAAGGCGTGGCGAAGGCCGAGTCTGAGCGATTCTACCGCGAGACGTGCAGCAGGACTCATCACTTCGTATACGGCGGCATTCAGCCGGAATACTTCATGTTCAACAACCCGGAGAGCGCCTGCCGCACGTGCGGGGGCCTTGGTGTTTACAAGCTCACGCATCCGGATCTTCTGATCCCAGACCCCCGCAGAAGCATCGTCGGAGGTTGCTTTGTGCGCGAGGCGTTCAGGTACAACCCCGATACGTGGGATGGCAGAGTGATGTACAGCTTGTCGCATGACCTTCGTTTTTCCCTCGAAACACCCTGGGAGAAACTGCCGGAGAGAGTGCGGCACGTAATTCTGAACGGGCTAGAGGGGGCGAAGATCGTTGTGCGCGCGCCACCCGATGCGAAGGTCAAACACGGGGACTCGGAGGGCAAACAAGTGGGATTCGGCGGCATCGCGCGGCGCATCGAACGAAACTACCGCCGCTACCGTCAGCGTGGGGAGGCTAATTCGGGGATGGAGGCGTGGCTCGACAAGGTCATGGTGGAGCATACGTGTCCCGACTGCAACGGAGCGCGGATTCGCGCAACGCGCCTTCTGTTCACCGTCGGGAAACATACTATCCACGAACTGGGACAGCTTCATTTCGATGAACTGCATGAGCTTCTGGGCCGCATCAGACCGACGGGGCGTGGCGCGGACGCGGGCAGGCAGGTGCTGGGCGAAATCCGCGCACGCGTGGAATTGCTGCTTGGCATTGGGCTCGACTATCTGAGCTTCAATCGGCGCTCCGGCACCCTTTCGGGCGGCGAGTCGCAACGTATCCGGCTATCGACCCAAATAGGTTCCGGCCTTATGGGAATGCTCTACGTGCTGGACGAGCCGAGCATCGGGCTTCACCCGAAAGACAATGTGAAGATGATCGCCACGCTGGAGAGCCTGCGTGACATCGGCAACACAGTTATTGTTGTGGAACACGATGAGGACACCATCCGCGCAGCCGATCACATTGTGGAGATGGGTCCGGGCCCGGGCGTGCACGGGGGAACCGTGGTGACGCAGGGAAGCCTGCGAGATGTGCTGGCCTGCAAAGCGTCGCCCACGGGACAGTTCCTCTCAGGCAGACGTTTCATTGAGACGCCTCAACGGAGGCGAACGGGAATCGGGAAAGTGCTGACGGTGCGGGGCGCGCGCGAGAACAATCTGAAGAACGTGAATGTCTCGATCCCGCTGGGCAGGCTCGTGGCAATCACGGGCGCGTCCGGCTCCGGAAAGAGCACGCTTATCAATGAGATTCTCTACAAAGCGCTGTGGAAGCGCCTCGTCGATACGCGAACTCTGCCAGGCGACCACGACGGCGTGGATGGCATGGAGCACGTCAGCAAAGTGGTCAATATCGACCAGTCGCCGATCGGACGCAACAGCCGCTCGAACCCGGCCACTTACATTGGTTTCTACGACAACATTCGCGACCTTTTCGCTCAGGCGCCATTGTCGGTCGAGCGCGATTATAAGGCCGGCCGTTTCAGTTTCAACGTTAAGGGCGGCCGCTGCGAGGAGTGTCAGGGAGAGGGGGTCATTACGACGCAACTCTACTTCATGCCCGACGTGGAAGTCACGTGCGGCGCATGCAAGGGAGCGCGGTTCAACAGCCAGACTCTCGAGGTTACGGTACGCGGCAAGACCATCGACGACGTACTGAACATGTCGGTGGAAGAAGGAGCGGAGTTCTTTGGCGCGGAGCCCGTCGTCGGTAAGAAGATTGAAGTGCTCAGCTACCTGGGCCTTGGTTACCTGACGTTAGGCCAGTCGGCGACCACCCTCTCAGGCGGCGAGGCGCAGCGCATCAAGATCGCCACTGAACTCAGCAAGCTGCAGCGTCCGCGACATACGGTCTATATCCTCGATGAGCCGACAACGGGATTGCATCTTGCCGACATCGAGCGGCTACTTGAATCTCTGAACCGCCTCGTGGACACCGGGCATACGGTAATTCTCATCGAACATCATCTGGATGTAATCAAGACAGCCGATCACGTGGTCGATTTGGGGCCTGAGGGCGGGCATGCGGGCGGAGAGGTGGTGGTTACGGGAACTCCGGAGGAGGTTGCCGCGTGCAAGACTTCACACACGGGGCGGTTTCTTAAAGCCCATCTGGGAACATAGGCCAGGGATCGCAACGATTGTTGGGGGGAGAGACGGCGGCGGGAGATCCCTTGTTGATTAACAGCCTTTCCCACCGGGAATCCGCCGTCGACCTGGGGGAACGGTGGCGCACTATCTACAAAAAAAGGGGACGGGCCAAAGCCCGTCCCCTTTTTTGCATTCAGCTATCTGAGTAGTTAGAAAGTGATTCTGCCGGTCAGGACCGCGAGGCGACCCGATACCGAGGCGCCCTGGCCCGTGCCATAGATGCTGGTCGGGGGCCCGAGTGTGCTCGTGATCTCACCGAATGATCCGGACGTGACCGATCCGGACGGATTAGCGAAGTTCGGGTGGTTGAGCGTGTTGTAAGCCTGAATACCCAACGTCATGCTCACCTTCTCTTTGATCTGGAAGGATCGCGAGAGGCTGGTATCGACGTCGAAGTATCCCGGGCCGCGGAAGCTGTTCGGCGCGATATTGCCCCAATCGGTCTGGATGGCGGAGCCAACCCCCGAACCAGGGTATGTAGCAAAGTCGGCCTTAGTCAGACAGGGCGTGCCCACAGCGGTACTGCCGTTGCATTTCGCGCCGGTCTCGCTGGAGGTGAGCAGGTCGGCCAGCGGAGTGAGGACGCCCGAGGCATTCACGTCCGAGGCAATCTTACTGTCGGTGACGCTGAATGGCGCCCCGCTGTAAATGTAGAACTTCACACCCAAAACCCAGCCTTTGGCTATCTGATTCACGATCCTGTTCTGGAACTTGAACGGCTGGGTCCAGAGAATGTCGCTGGCCACCTGGTGCCGGCTATCGAAACCAAGGCTGCCGTAGCTGTTGCTGAGGTTAAAGGGATTCTCGTAGGCGACGGTACCAAGAACGTGACTCCATGTGTAATGGACCTGAGCCGTAAGCCCGTAACTGAAGGCGTGACGCCATTGCAGCGTCAGCGAGTTATAGTTGCTGATGCCGTTGTTGAAATACTGGGTGACGGTCACAAACCTCGGGTCGGGAGCGGCCGAGGGCAGGCCACCGTAAAATATGCCGTAATTCTTCGTGCTGTTGGCGCTGGCGTACATGTTGGCGTTGACTGTTTCGGCAAGGTCGTAGCCATGATTGCCCGAATAGGAAACCACGAACGAATTGTGCGCGTTCAGTTCCTGCTGAATCTCAAAACTCCACTCCGCCGTGTGGGGCGCGAGATACGTGGACGGGAGCGACGTAATGCTCGGCGTGCTGAACGTGGCCGGCGCTACCGCCGCCTTGATCTGCGCAAGCGTGTCTCCAGCGCCAAATCCGGCTTCGAAGGCGTTCGCCGAGAGTTGAGCGGTATATGCGGAACTCGTGGGATCGGAGGCGAGCCCGACAGTACCGGTGATCAGGCCCGACGGCGTGAACTTGTTCGGTATCTGCGCGGCGATCGTCCCCGCCAGCCCGTCGCTGTAGGTGGTGGAAAACAGTCCAAAGCCCGTCCGAATAACGGTCTTGGGAAGGACCTTCCATGCCAGCCCGACACGGGGCTCCGGGATGGGAGCCTCGGCGTTGTAGAAAAGGTTCGACCTTTTCTGGATCGTGGCATTGTAAGGAACGCTCGCGCCGCCCTGGTAGCTGGAGGAGTCGAACGGCACGTTGGTGAGAATAAAGCACGTCTCCACGCAGCTCGGGTTATTGTCCTTTTCAAAGCGGATTCCATAGGTCAGTTTGATGTTCTTGGTTATGTTCCATTCGTCGGAAGCGTAGAAGTCCACCGACGGAACGCGGAAGTGAAGCGCGCCGTAAAGCGGGTAGGCCTGACTGAAGCTGCTGAGCGTACCACCGTTGGCGCCCAGCTTACCGTTGGCGAAATCCGCTATATCGCCCAGACTGTACTGGCCGACGAAGGCGCTCTGAGCGATGCTGGTGTAAGTGTATTGGTCTTTTCTGGCCGCGATCCCCGCCTTGAACGTGTGCTTGCCTTTACTCCACGACAGATCGTCGTTGATCTGGAAGTGGGCGACATTCCGGCCTGCGGGGAAGCCATTGGGGTAGGTACCGCCTCCGACGGTGGCGAAGCCGCCGCCGTTCGCGCCGCCTTCGTTAATGGCAATCTGCTGGGGCATGGCCTGCTCGGCCGCGGGGAAATTGGCCAGACCGAACTGTGCGGAGTACCAAAGGTAGGAACCAGTGAAAGTATTCACCAGCGACGGGTTAACGACCCAGCTGTGGTTGATGCTTCCCTGGTCCGACGGCTGGACACTGACGGAATTATACAGTGGGTTGACGGGGCTGGTTCCTGTGGCTTGAATGCCCTGATCGTGGAAGAATCGAATGGACAACTTCTGACTGCTGGAAATATTTGCATCAGCGCGGTAAGTGAAAAGCTGCTCGGTGTTGAGCTCGGTGTCGTTGATGCCGAAAGCCTGAGCGCAGGAAGTATCCTTGCCGAAGATCCCGCCCGTTCCCGTCGGAGTGCCCACGAAAGTATTGATACCGCAGCCCATGTGGTTATTGCCGTCCTGCAATGTGCCGCCGCCGTTAACCACGGGGACCGCGCGGTTGATTCCCGGCGATCCGTCCACCAGCTTGAAATAGTCCTGATACAAAGGAAGTTCGGCCGGGCCAACGTGAGCGAGGGTGTAGGTCTGGAGCGCGGGCGACGGAAGCGATACCACGCCGGCCGCGGGCAGAATGTAACGCAGATTTTCGTCGTCGAAGAAGAAGAAGAGCTTGTTCTTGATTACCGGTCCGCCAATTCTGCCGCCAAAGTTATGGGCGTCCGACCGGCCCCTCGGAGTGCCCGAGAGATTGTTGAAGAACGAGTTCGAGTTCAGTTTCTCCCAGTTATAGTTATAGAAAACATTGCCGTGGAACTGATTGGCCCCGGTGAGGCCTACCATGTTAACCTGAGCGCCGGCCATGCGACCGTATTGCGGGCTGTAGGCGTTTTCGACGATGGCGACTTCACCGACCGAATTCGCCCCGAGAGTGTTATTGCTGGCGCCGGAGTTATTGAGGTTGTTGGCCGGATCGTTCTGATCCATACCGTCAATCGTGAACAGGATGCTCGATCCCGGAACGCCATTGGCATTCATGTTACCGGAACCACCGGTCACGTTGACGCGAATTCCTGGCGAAGTCATGGCCAGGGTAGTGAGATCACCGCCTGGCATAGGCAGGTCGTCGACCTGGTTCTTATTAAAGTTCACTTCGGAATTGGCGTTCTCCGTTTGCAGGATTCCCGCTTCGGAAGTGACTTCTACGACCGTGGTCGTTCCCTGCGCGTTCATGGTGATATTCACCTCCTGCGCCTGACCGACGAGCAGCTCGATCTTGGAAAGGTTGGACTTCAGCCCCGCGGAAGCCGCCGAGAGTTCGTATTGGCCGGGCTTCAGAAGAGAAAAGCGATACTGGCCCTGAGCGTTAGTGGCCTCCGTGCGGGTTTCACCCGATTCGAGGGACTTGATGGTTACCTTCGCGTTAGGAACCACGCCGCCGGTCGTGTCGGAAACCACGCCCAGCGCGTCGCCAGTGGTTAGCGTCTGGCCGAAAGTGAAGGGCACGGCGAGCAGCAGCGCCGCCAAGCACAGAACGAAGCGAAAAATAGTTTGGTCCGATGCGGATTTTTTCGCAAACTTTTTTGACATTGCAGCGTATTTACTGTTGTGACCGTTACCGTTGTGAGAGATGTTGGCGGTCGTGACGATTTTCATATTTAACCCCCTGAATTGATTTCTTCGAAACAATAACCCGACCCTCCCGGAACCGAGCCAGGTTAGTAAAGCAAGGGCCGACCAGAGCCCTTTCGCATTTGATGCGCAAACGTGCGCGGTCGACGCAAAAACTATTTTCCGAGCGAACGACCGGCTGGCGAAACCAGGTGCTCCACAAAGCCCGGAATCACCTGAGATTCCTGTGCCGCGGCAATCCCCAAGGCCGTGACTCGCAATTCTATTGCGCTCCCCTGCCACCTCCCGACGCGCCCCTGCCACCTCCGCGGCCACCTGCCGGTTGCGGCGCCGGAAGATCCTTCCGTGGTAATTTATCCGGCCTGGTGGCGGCGTTGTAAGCAAACACTGCTTCGATAACCGCCATCTGCTCCATGTCGGCCGCCTGGATGCGGTCGTAAACGTCCATATTGGAGTGATGGGTCCGCGTATCGTAGTCCATCGGATCCTGAATAAACTGGAAGCCCGGCAATCCAACCGCGTCATAGGATTGGTGGTCCGTGCCTCCGGTGTTGCGGATGGTGATGACGCCGGGCGTTAGATCCTTTAGCGTGGCAAACCATTGCTCGAAGATCGGCCGCACCGTTTCATTGCCCTGAAGATAGATACCGCGAATCCGGCCGGTGCCGTTATCGACATTGAAGTAACCGGCGAAGTTGTCGTGCTCCGGGGTCGGCTTCATAACGGTCGGGTCTGCGAAGTGTGCCTTCACATAGTGCTGGGACCCGAGCAAGCCTTCCTCTTCCCCGCCCCACAGAGCTATTCGAACCGTGCGGTCCATCTTCAGGTTCAGAATCTTGAGAAGGCGGAGCGCTTCCATGGCGACGGCACTCCCGGCTGCGTTGTCCGTTGCGCCCGTGCCATAGTGCCACGAATCGAAATGGCCACCGAGCATGACAACTTCGTTCGGCTTGGTCGTACCGGGAATTTCGGCGACTACGTTGAAGGAGTCGGTGTCTTTCGTGAATTCTGTTTTCACGTCGAAGGCCAGCTTCACAGGAACGTTGTGTTCGAGGAGCCGCGCGATGCGATTGTAGTTCTCGGCCGTGACGGAGATTTGCGGCAGATTCTGCGTGGGATCGCCCGTGCGGACCGCGCCACCTCCGAATAACGTACCGCTCTGCCCACGCGCCGTGGCCGTCATCGTCAGCAGGACGCCTTCATCCTTGAAGAACGTGCGCTGCCGGGTCTGGAAGGCGGTGCGCTCTTCCGGCGTCATCGCGGCAAGGGCCGCGGCTGCGCCACCTCGACCTGCGCCGCCTCGTCCGCCCGCGCCCGGGATCGGAATCAGTTCGGTGGTCAGATCGTTGAGTTGATCCGGTGTGTATCGCGATGCCAGAGGCGTGGTCGGAAAATCGAGTTCCTGAACCGGAACAGTCAGGACGATCTTGCCTTTCAACTGGCCGTGGAATTTGTCGAGATCGGCAGGGCCAGTGATCGGCGCGAGAACCGCCTCAGCTGTGATCGGACCGTTTGTACCCGAGGTCCACGCGACGGGCATGCCGATGATGGGCATATAAGAAGGCTCGACCATGGCTCCGCTGTAGCCGGTGATTTGCCAGCCGGGAATCGCGCCGCTCGTCACGTCGGTTGTGGACCATTTTTCGAGCGCGACGTTGCTCATGCCCCATTCTTTGAGTTGCGTGACGGCCCATTCGCCAGCGGCGTGAAACTGCGGCGAGTTCGTCAAACGTGGACCGTACCGGTCGGTAAGGCTCCACATGGTGTTCATTACCTGAGATGCGTTGCCGCCACGGCCGCCCGCGCCACCTCCGCCGAACTCGGCGGTCTTGATGCGATGGATCACGTTCAGGTCGACATGTTCCTGATACTGCTGCGCAGTTATGAGTACTGGTACCAGCAGCGCGAAAGGAAGAATGAAGTAAAAGCGTAGCTTACGAGGCATATTTATTAATCGAGCAAGAATAGCAGAAAAACAGCCCGCTCATACCGTTTCTCCTATTTGCTCTCGCATTGGGTCTCTATCGAAAAAGCTGATGGAGAGACAGCGGTGCCCGCAGCGGAAGCTTGAATTGCCGCAGAGCGAGCGCAGTTGCGCGATGCCGCGCAAGCCTGGTCCCAGTTTGCCTACGACACACCGTCGCTTGGGCCGTTCAGCGCCGAACAAGCTGTTTCCGGATTCGGCAAATAGCGTACGCCTCCGCGCCAAAACCATCGTTTGGGAAGTCCTTCCGTACCGTTGGGGAACGCCTCGCCACGGCGTCCCGCGATCCGCCTGAACCCAAGGTGGATTGTTACAAGCTTGAACCGATGTAACCCGATTGTCAAGCAAGTTTTGGGCCGTTTTCGCCAAAAATGCGAAACTGAGATCCGAAGTCCGTTTCAAAATAGAATGGCTCCCCGTCAGATCGGTCGCCAAAGTTCGCGTGCAGCGAGTGTCCTGGACGAGGCGAGTCTGCCTACTCAACATCGCACCGGCTGCGACGCCCGGGATCAAGCAATTGAAGCGCGCCCGCAGAGCCGCGTGGCGCGGCCGGCAGGTGCGCGAGTTTCGCAGACGCGCAATAGCGGCAGAGCGCGGCGGCAGACATCCTAGGAGCCGCCGGGTCCGGCGGCGTAGCCTGGATGTGTCCGTCAAAAGATCGCCTCCAAAGCAAGCTGAACGTTGCGGGACTCGCCGACGCCGAGGCCGGGCGCGCAAACTGCGAGACGTTGCCGCCAGAAGAAGCAAGGCAAACGCAGAACGAGCATATTTCATCCACCCCCTCAAGAAGAAAAATTGCAATACGAATTTCAGCGAACGGACCGACGTGGGAGGATCCGGAAACAATAGACAGGAAATGCCCCGGAAACAGCTTGTTTCCCCGAGTCTAACCTGATGCGCCGATCCATGTCAACGAATATACGGTCGATAGAGTTTTTCTATTGCACGAATGAGCGCATTGATAGCGGCACTTTATTCCATCGTGACTTTTGACGACGAGACTTGCCATTCTGTTGGAATTATGAAAACGACTCTACGCGCTTTCCCCCTGCTCCTCCCCCTCTCAACTTCGAGGTGCTGGCGTGGACGCCTTCGACTCCGGGCAAAGTAAGGTGGAGAACGGGGTCCCTGCCCACTTCGTCCCCAATACGCCGCCAGCAGAAGCGCGACCCATGCCATTCGGGCTGGACGATCTTCTCGCCTTCCAGCGGCGTCGGGGTCCGGAGCAACTCGTATTGCGGCTTCTTGCCACGTCCGGCGATCGCCGGCGCAGCCGGATACTCCTGGAAAGTCAGGTGCGCAAAATCGCGCCTTCCTGTTCGATGGTCCGCTATCGGCGGTCTCCCCTTCGAGGAAACGCTGTATGGGAGAATCTCTCGCGCTCCGGCGTATCCGAGAATTCGGCGGACAGCCGCTCTGCCAACCAACCCAGTTCCACGCGCGTCTGGAGCCCGTTCGGACGGCACTGCATCGCCACAGCCAGTCCAACAGCAGTTCGGCGCAGCGCTCCACGCGCGGGCATCCCGGCCGGGTTTCGCGTGCCTCGGTCAGCCATTTGAGAATCGCCGAATAAGGCTCCGCCCGTTGTTCGGGCATCTTGCGCTCCTTGTAATGCACCACCGCGAGCGCGGTCAGCATTACGGGCGTCCGCGCCCTCATCGCGACTTGCGGCCGTTCGCGCAAGCGTCCCGTCAGCTCTTTGTCGTGATCCCGCGCCGGTTGGTCGCCATCGGGCTGGAGCTTCCGGCGTCAGTGTCCGAGGCCTCGCGGAGCCAGTTCAGATAGGCGGTGGAATCGGCTGTTGCGTACCGCTTCTTGAGGCAGGGTTCGCGGGAAAGCCATCCTTGCAGTGCAGCGTACATTTCATTGCGACGTCCCGCTGCACAGCGGCCATCAGATCCGGCGTCCAGTTTTCTGTTTGATAGCGAGGGTCGCCCGGTATTCTTCGTCACGATCCGGCGGCCATTCGGCGCCAGGATTCAGGAGAATTGCCAGCACTTCCTTGCGGTGTTGCTCGGCGTTCTCGCAGTCCAGCCACGTAATGCGCTTGTGCGCACCGTCGGATTGGCCCGGGCGAACCCGGCTGTATCTGCGGGCAGCGATCACGACCAGGACGTCGCAGGGATCCACTTTATAAGACGCTCTTCGAGCGGTGGATTTCCGGTGGCGGCGAAGTACTCCATCATTACGGGTTGAAACCCCGCGTGAATCGCGGCGTCTCGCGCGGCATCCCGAAACTCGCCCTTCAGGTCTTCGACGGTCGAGGAGATGAACACTTTCGGCATGTACTGAGATTATATGCCGGAAGTGGAATTCGGCCCGAAAAGCAAGGCGGGAGGACGCGCGGGGAGGAAACGAAATTTGGAGCGCACCACTCAGCCGTTCCAGCCCGTTTTTTGACCCCCTTATGTAAAGGGTGGGAATCAACCGGACATCCTTAGGGGCCATCCACCGGCTTTAAACCGGCAGGGACCAGCGCACAGACGCCCTGGGCCAACTCCCTCATTCTTGAGTGTTGGATCAAAAATGATGGGCCATCACCTGCTTCGCAGGAACGCTCCAAGTAAGATCCTAGCGCAAATGCGCGTGGAAATCGCGCCGCAAAGAATTAAATTCGACTATCACCCCACAAAACAGGGAGATATATACAACTCGCCCCGGAAATGCTTAGGATGTGATTTCTGCTTCCGGTATTGCAGATGTGCGGTTTTGCGCGGAGACGATGGACTCCACATATGCAAATGCCCCGCGTTGTAGCGAGGGGTCTGCGATCTATTTGGAGAGAAAGGAGATGCTTCCTCTTAGGTACCTTCTGATGCTGCTCGTCCTCCTGATCCTGCTCCTTTTCAGGAAACGGCTGACAAGGCTGAAGATCATATCGATCTCCAGTCTGACCGAGAAGGCTGGCAGTTGCACAGACTACCGGCCCTCACAGCATTAATCCTATTACACCCTTGCACTACCATAAAAAAAGCTATGCCCGACCTGAACCGAATCGCCGACGTCCTCATCACAGCCGTTATCGCAGGCGGACGGGAAATCCTTCTCGCCCGCCGCGCCGGAGACGTTGAGGCGCGCTACAAAGACGCAAAAGAGCTTGTCACCACAGCCGACCAGAACTCCGACGCCGCGATTCTCGCCGTCTTCCAGTCGCGCTTGCCGGCAATCGACGCCGCCATCTCCTTTCACCTCGAAGAATCCGGCGTCACGGGAACGCCGGGCGCTAAGATCGCCGGCGCGGATCCGCTCGATGGCACTAATCATTTCTCGGTCGGCGGCACGTCTTACTCCGTGATGGCGCATTACGTGGAAGACGGCGTTCCGAAGGTCGGCGTGGTCTTCCAGCCCGAAGTCTTCCTGCCACTGGCTGAAACCGCGAACTGCATCGGACGCCTGGTCTGGGCTGTCGGCGGCGAGGGCGCGTTTGTCCGCCGCAGCGAATTCAATGGCGACACGTTCGATCTCGCCGGACCGCGCCGCGTCGTAAAGAGACCCGCTCCGCCGACGCGCGCGTTCGTGGCGTGCGTACCGTTCGGCAGCAAGATGACGGACGAACAACGCGAGCGCGCCGCACGCGTGCACACAAGCGGCATTATCGCATCGACCACCGGAGTCGGTGGCGCGGGCGGCAACGTCATGCTCTCGATCTTCGGCGGCCAGGACGTTTACGCCAACTTCGGCGCGGGTGAAGATCTCGACCTGATTCCACCACAGGTGATTGCGCACGAAGCGGGCCTGACGGTATGGGGACTCGACCGGACCTTGCCCGTCTGGAAGGTCCGGAAGCAACCGTTTATCGTGGCGCCCAGCCCGGAAATCGCGGAACGTTTCTTCCAGGCGGTCGGGCTCTGATTTCCGCCTGATCGTTGCGCTTTCGTCGCGCTTTGGGTTTCAGCGCCGCGCATCGGATAAAATGGCCTTCGGATGCAAATAGCTATCGCAGCGGATCACGCCGGGTTCCCCATTAAGGACCGCATGATTGCAATCGCCCGAGGTTTGGGCCATGACGTGACCGATCTGGGCACGTGTTCAACCGATTCGGTCGATTACCCGGACATGGCGAGGTTGGTAGCCGAGGCGCTGCAATCGGGCCGCGCCGAGCGCGCCATTCTGATCTGCGGCAGCGGCATTGGCGCCTGCGTCGCGGCCAACAAGTTTCGCGACATACGGGCCGGTACCTGCCACGATACGTTCTCCGCGCATCAGTCCGTCGAAGACGATGCGGCGAACGTGTTGTGCCTCGGAGCCCGGATCATCGGCGTGGAGCTAGCCGGAGAACTGGTGAGGACTTTTCTCAACGCGAAATTTTCAGCGGCCGAGCGTCATGCGCGCCGCATCGCGAAAGTGAACGCCATCGAAGCGGAAGGTTTTCGTTAGGACTGCGCATGACTCTCAAAGACAAACGCATCGCCATACTCGTCGACCAGCAGTATCAGGAGATGGAAATCTGGTACCCGTTGTACCGCTTCCGCGAAACGGGCGCGAAGGTCGTGACACTGGGGGCTGTGGCTGGCGCGGTTTATCCGAGCAAGGTGGGCTATCCGTGCAAGGCCGACGAGAGTTGGGAGACCGCAAAGGCGGAAGATTTCGATGGTGTCCTCGCGCCGGGCGGTTTTGCGCCGGACTTTATCCGGCGTCACGCGAGTCCGATCAACCTTGTCCGCGAGATCAACGCGCAGGGCAAGCTCGTGGCCGCTATCTGCCACGGTCCCTGGGTGCTTTGTTCGGCAAATGTGCTGCGCGGCAAGCGCGCGACATCGTTTTTCGCCATCAAAGACGACGTAGTGAATGCCGGCGCGCTTTGGGAGGATTCCGAAGTCGTGCGCGACCGGAACCTGGTCACTTCGCGGAAGCCGGACGATCTGCCCGCCTTCTGCGTTGCGTGTCTCGAGGTGCTTGGCGAGCAGGCCACCTCCAGCCCGGCGTAGCGCGCGCGGCAGCGCGGACTGGCGCGAGCGCGAATCGGCCCGGCAATCCCCGACCTGCCGCAGGACGGCGAGGCAATCGACACAGTCAGGAATACTTGGTCCGATTCATGCCACAATGCAATTGTGCCATTTGAAATTAAGACGATTGGAGGCAGCGGCCAGATTTCGTTGGGAAAACAACACGCGGGCCGCACGGTAATGGTGGATGAGATCGAGACCGGAGTGTGGGTGCCGGGGACCGCCCAGGTGATTCCGGATAACGAGCTTTGGCTGCACTCACCTGAGGCGCAGGAAAGCCTGGATAAGGTGGTCGAATGGTCCGCCGCCAGTTCCCGCGCTCAATCGGACCTCGGATTGTTGAGCCGAAAGATCCGGAAGCTTAAGTAAATTCCGGGATGACCATTCGGCTCGATCTGAACAACCCGGTTTTCCAGTCTCAATGGTTCCGGCTCGAGAAAGAGGAAGGCAACGCGGTGGTGGCGTCCTGCATGAAACTGGCCTCCCGGCCTGGGATCAACTCTGCGCGGACAGAGGTTTCCGTTGGGAACTCATCCACAGCCCCCGCGCTCCAGACGGGGCGAAATGCATTTCCATTCGTCTCACAAAGAAGATGCGCGCCGTTGTCAAACGGAACGCCGATTTTCTCGAATTCCTTACCCTCCATCCGGATCACGATTGCGCGTACACTGACCACCTGCGAGCCGGCGGGCCGTGTCCGGCGGGCGCAGGAACCCGGATCGATTTCCTAATCTCCAGTCGGGGCTTTTTCCGCGTGGTCTACGACCAGGGTTTCCACGGGTCCCCTGCGCCGCTCTAACCGGAGACCGAGCTTTCGCAGTCCGTCGTTGAAGCGTTGTAGTATGGCCGCGTCCCTCTCCGATCCAGTGTCCATGGCGGCCGGATCGGGCCTCGGCAGATCTTTCAGCAACACTTCAAATGCCAGTTGATAGCGGCCTTTGATTCCTGTCATGTCGACCACCACGGTCGATACGGGCATCATCTTGTCCAGAAGTTCGGCCAGACCCTCGAAGGTGATCGATTGCGCTTCGATGCGTGATTGGAGCAGATCGGGATCCTCGGTCTCGCGTACTGTTCCCATGCCGGGATTGCTGGTGTCGGTCGTCGTTCCTTTGCCATCCGCCTTCGGGGTGGTTCGATCCAGTGTTTCACCGAAAAAAAGGGTGGTGGCCGGAGGCGCGGCCGGGTCCGGCGCGGCGGTGAGTGGCGCGATTCCCGTCGCCGCTTTCGCCTTCAGTCCGCCTTTCGCCACGACCAGAGCGTAAATCGCCTGGGTAGCGTTGGTGCGGTGGGTTGTGAGATGGAAGCGCTCTATGAGCAGCGCACGGACCATCTCCGGCACCTGATTCTCCGGCGCGCCTTCCGCCATCTTCGCTCGTACGTCGAACCTTGCCGACCCCACGCCCATCATCCAATCCGGTCCCGTGATCCGGTCCGGCGGGAGACGAAATGCGTAACCGATCAACATCGGTAATGTGGCGCACTCGATGTCGACCCGGGTTCGATCGATCTTCAATCTCTGTGGGCAACTGCCGCCTCCAATGCCATTCCCGCCGGAGCGAGGTCCCATGCCTGCGGACAAAGGGGGCCTCGGTGCGGATGGCTTTAAAGAGGCGACCTCGAATTTCGGCGAATCGGGGGGAGTTTGTCCGGATGCCGCGGAGAACAGCAGGATGGCGGCACAGGCACTGCCCGATGCGGGCGTCATGCTGATTTGACACATACGATTCATTCGCCGTGCATTGGAATTAGTTTTCTCGCGGCAACTCTACGGCGTGTTCGACGACTAACACCGGGAGCGGGGCTTTTCGGGGCTCCAGTTTCAGCCCCAATTGTTCCTGAACGACGCTCAGAATCGATGGCCCGGTTCCTCGCTCGATGTCTTCCAGTGCCTGTTTCAATTCCACGGTATTGTTGGCGAACTTCAGCGAGAAATCGTAGCCTCCGTTGAGGCCGGTCTCATCGACAACGGGTCTATCCAGGTTCAGGGGTCGGGATGCCAGGCGCTCGGCAAACTCCGGCATGGATGTATTTCGGAATTCGAGAACTCCCTCGGCGGGTCTCATGCTTGCGGGATCCGTGCCTGCGGATGTCTTGAGCCTTAGAGTGGTTCGCGCCACGACTAACGCGTAGACGGGAAGTTGCTTTGGTTCCAGCCGGACGCGCAGTTGAAATCTTTCGGCAAGCAACGACTGGAGCATCTTTCTTAGCTCCGCGTCGGCGGCGGGTCCGAGCGCTTTCGCCCAGATATCGTACCGCTTCGTTGAAAACCAGTCTGGCTCGCCCGTTACCTGGAAGTCCCGGACGGTCCAGGCGTATTTCACGCAGGAGGCGAGGGTGACATTTTTCAGGATCAGGCTTCCGGCAGAGCTGGTGATAGTTTCGTCGGTTCGGCCTTCGCCTCCTCCGCTGCCGAGTGTGTTGATGCGAACTGAGGCTACGTCGAAAGTCTGAGCGAGGGATGGAACGACCGGTCCCTCCAGTAAGATCAACGATAAGAAGACAAGTGGCTTCATCGGTTCCGCAACGAATGCTTATTGCTGTTCCTTTGGCAGGGATGAAAAGTTCCCGAATGTGGCAGGCATTCTGCACCGAGGCTGGTCTGACCGAGGCGGCGTCGAACTCGGATGGGGCGCCTGCCCCGTTCACTCATTTTGATCGCGTAAGCCGGCGGCTAATTCTCCGACGGCTTCTCCACATGGTCGATGACGAACAAATCGACCGGAGCCTTCGTCGATTCCAGCTTTAAACCCAGTTGCTGCTGAAACGCCAGGTAGATATCCGGCGGCGCATCGGGATTGGCATCGGCCGTCCCGCCTTCCGGCCTTGCGCCACCTAAAGCGGACTGCGACGCATCCGGGGTCCACTTCACCACAAAGTTAAACCGCTTCGAACCGAGCCCTGTTTGATCCACAACCGGCTGATCCAGGATGTTCGCCTGCAGAAATTCGGCAAATTCCGCCATTGTCGCATTCCCGACGTTTAGCCCGCGCGGCCCGCCGCCACCAAAACCAGGAAGGCCGTTCGGGTTGCTGGTGTTCTCCTCCATCTTGATTCCCATTTTCGTGATCGTGAGCGCGTATGCCGAAAGCACTTTTTTCTCGCGATGGAATTTCAGCTGAAAGCGGTCCGGCAGCATCTGCTGCACCATGGCCATGAGCTGCCTGATGCTCGGAATCCCCTCCGTATCGGGTTTTCCGGTAACGTCGTACTTGTCCGATTCCATCCACGAAGGTCCGCCCGTGATCTGCTTCGGATGGAGGCCGAATGAAATCTTGATCAGATCCGTCAGCGAAGTGTTGTGGGTGATGAGCCATCCGCTCCGGTTCACGGTGAATCCAAAGCCCTGCGCGTTTTGGCTGGGCTTGATCGTTGCTACCTCGAATTGAGGCTTCGCTTCGGCCGCCATCGTCTTCGGCGGAGCCTGTGGTTCGGGTATAGTCCACTCGGTTGCCGGCGTCGCCCGCGCCAGGTTCAGCGGCAGCGGGGCCCCCTGCGTCCACGTCCCGTTGATCGTATTTCCGTCGGCGCTCAGCTTCCCTTCATAACTTCCGTTAAGCATCATGACCGCCATTTTCACTGTCGATCCGTCGCGACTCACCGAACTGACCTTAATCGGCTGGCCGCCCTGATCGATGCTGTACATGGTAGCCTGCGGCTTATCGTTGTCGCCTATCGAAATTTTGATCACGATCCTCAGCGTTTGCGGTCCCGGGCTGAGCGTACCCTGCCACGTACCTGTCAGACTTTGCGCGTTCAGAGCGGTGCCTGCCAATGCCGCCAGAGCAATCATCCACAACATCAACTTTTGCATCGTCAAGCCCCTTGTCTTCCTGGAGTCGGCTTCCGCGTCCACCCGCGCGACCTCAACCCAGAATCCCAAACGCCGTCTGCCAAGTCAACCGTGCGATCTGTGGCCTTGAATCGAGCGGCGGGCATCGACCAACGAGGGCACAAGGGCGGATTGGCCATGCGGGAGTTGCTCAAGCGATCGAGCCTCACGCCCGACTCGGTTTTCGGACGGCCGCTCTATTGATCGATCACAACAGCCCCGACCGGTCCGTTCTTGGGGGACCAGCCTGAGGCCAAGTCGCTCCTGCAGAGCGACAGGCGACTCGGGGGCGTTGCTGTCCTCGCTTCCTCCAGCAACGGCATTACTGAACTTCAGCGAAAAGCTGAATTTGCCCTGGATATCGGCTGCATCCACGATCCGACGTTTGTCGATAGGCAGAAACGGAGATCGAGCCAGTCCCTCAACGGATAAACGCCGTCGCTCTTAGTTCATACTCCTGCCCATTTCGAACGAACGACAATTGGCTCGTGGGCCGTGGCGCCGTACGGATTTCGAACAATACGCGGCGTGGGTCAAGGCGTCGTTCCCGGCCACCGTGGTCCGCGAAGGCCGGGTTCTTTTATGAATCCGAATGAGATACGCAACAAAGAAACGCGGGAATGGCTGGAAAAGGCCGTCGACGATCTCGAATCCGCACGCGTCCTTGCCGCGGCGCCATGCATCCAACGCCCTTTATCATTGTCAGCAGTCCTCCGAGAAGAGCCTGAAGGCCTTTTGACATTTCACTACGGGCCCTTCCGCAAGGCCCAAACCTGAAGGAACTGGGCGACGCATGCACGCTCATCGACAACTCACTCCAACGCATTTACGGAGCAAGCTCGTGTACTAACGGACTAATCGTGGAAAATGCGGTATGGTCACCCTTACGAGGTCGGGGATGGCGATTGCCCGCCATGATCGCCCTTTGCTGGCCGCTATTCAATCACAATTGTTTGCAAAAGCCACGCGGGCTTCAGATTGCCCGCACCGGTCTCGCGATCCCGACATGGCAGGCGGAACGACGTGCCCACGTCACGGGACCCAGATCAGGTACACGATGTAGCAGAGCACCGTGCCGATAGCCAGCGCGATCATTCCGGCCCGCAGCTTCTTGTGCAGGAAGAAAATCAGCACGAGCCCGGTCAGCGATACGAACGTCATCAGCGCGGCCGATGCGTCGATCACACCGCTCCACACTTTTCCCGTGTCGCGGCCCTTATGAAGGTCGTTGACCACAGCCACGAAGCCCAGCCGGCTCTCCATCAGCTCATACTTGCCGGTCTTGCGCTCGATGAACCCGTCGGCCGCGTAGCCCGGGCCTTTGAACGAAATCTGGACCTGATCGTCGTCCACGCGAAAGTCGCTCAGATCGGCCTTGACGCCGTGGCGATGGCGAAACGCCGCGACGATATCGTCCTTCTTCGAAGCGGGCGCCGACATCCAGTTCATGTTGAGCGTGCCCGTGAAGCGGTGCGGTTTCACTTCGCCCGTGAACGCAGCCTGATGATTCAGCGTGATCCCCGTGAGCGCGAAAAACAGCAGAATGGTGAAGCTCACCATCGAGAGATAGGTATGCAGCCAGCGCGACCAGTGGGCCGTCTTCCGCTTCCACAGAGGAACGTGATGAACCGGCGCTTTAGCCGGCACCGCCGCGGACTTATTTTCCAGCGAGCTTGTGGTAGTCAAAGGACGACGCCGCGACCTCCGTGTTCGCGGGGAACCGGACCTGCTTCGGCGTTCCGCTGAAGTCCATTTCCTGTTTCATGAGTTGATAGGTGCCGTGCTCGCGCGCTACTTCGAGATAGACGGTGTACTTGCCGGCTTTCACCGGCTTGCCGTCGTTATCTTTGCCATCCCACTTGAGCGAGTACTTGCCAGGTCCTCGCGTTGCGCCGGAGATGGAGCGAACGATTTCGCGGCCTTCCGCCATGGCGCGCACGCGGTCGGATCGATACCACGCCTTCATCTCCGTCAGGTACCGGTCTTCGTGATACCAGAGAGCGATGGTCTTCACCTGAAACCGGTCGGAATCTTCCACCCACGCGGCGACGAAAGGGCGTTTCGCCATGCCCCGGACCTGCGCGATTTCGAAATCGACGGTCAGTTCCATGGAAGGATCCCATACCGGACCAGACGGAGGCGCGGCGGCAATACCCAGGCGGGCGGTCGCCGGCTTCATGACCGCGGCCAACTGGAGTTGCGCCGCGGGCGCTTCGAGGGCGCCCCAGTTATCGCTCTTAAACTGCTGGCCGTTCCTCTTTACGAGGAGATATGAAACGCCGGGCATGCTCGCCGCCAGCTTCGCGCTTTCTTCGGGCTGCAGGATGGAGAAGGCGGTCGCCAACGCGCCGGCGTCGGCGGGATTCGGAGCGACTACCGTGGAACTGATGATGTTATCGGCCGGCACGCCAGTGCGCGGATCGACGATGTGCGAATAGTGCTGGCCGCCGATTTCGACGCCGCGCCGGTAATCGCCGCTGGTTGCCACGGCGAGATTGTGCACGACGATGCGCGAAATCGGGTCGGCGTTTTCTTCCGGCGAGCGCGGGTCGGCAATGTCGACCGGCTCGGCGAGCGTGCCTCGCACGGCAAGATCGCCGCCGATGTTGACGACGACCGCGTGCACACCCGAACGCATCGCGGCATCTGCGGCGTGATCGATGATATAGCTCTTGGTGAACGAGGCCAGCACCAGCGTTGCGTCACCGGTGTGCGTCGCGGTGTGCGCGGAAGAATCGAGCGTCCACTGTTTCTCGCGGGTCTGGGCGATGGCGGCGGCCAGTTCGGCGTCGGTGGGAAGACGATTCGCCTTCGCGGCGTTTTGCCAGACGCGGATGATGCTGCCGGCGGAAGCGTCGAGAGCGCCGTTGGTGCGCGCGCGCCATTGATCGTACATCCCGAGGATGCGGAATAGATCTTCCGACACGGGAACCGCCTTGCCACGCGTGCGGGCCCATCGGCTGAACTCGCTGTCGGCGTCCCAGGAACTCAGGACTTTCGACTGACTGCCGATTTCACTCAGCACGGCCGTCTCGGCCTTGTGGGCCTGCGCGGCGGACGGCGCGGCCACCTTGAGTTCGAGCGACGTGCCAAGCACGTTCTCGTAATCGAATGTGAAAATGCGGTCGGGGGCGCCCGTAGTAGGGCTTCCCGCGGTTGCCAGAGCCAGCGCCACGGCGCTTGCGGACACAATTGACAGTATTCTCATATTGAATTAATCCAGTCCGAATATTTAGTTGATCGAAAACGACTCAGTTGTCGCGGCCCGGTCCGCCGGGGCCTCTGCCGAAACCGCCGCGTCCGAAATCGGGTGTAACCTCGTCTACCGTGATCCTGCCGTCGCCGTTCTTGTCGAGAGTCTTCAGGGACGTTGCCGCGCGGTCGATCTCGTCGGCCGAGATCTCGCCATCATGATTCGTATCGAGCGCGTTAAACGCGAGGTCGAACTGGCCGGGACCGCGTCCGCCGAAAGCACCGCCGGGACCGCCACGCCCGCGGCCGTCGCCACCACGACCATCGCCACCGGCGCGCCCGCCGCCACCCGCCTGCTGGCGATTCGCCTCGGCGAGTTTGGCGATCTCATCGCGCGTCAGAACGCCATCGTGGTTTGTGTCGCCGCGTTCGAATAAGCCCTGCATGCGCTCGGGCACTTCATCTTTTTCGAGTTGGCCGTTGTGATTCTTGTCGAACACCATTAGGGTGGCCGTCAGTTCCTCGGCCGTTGGGGCGGGAGATGGTGGCTCGTCGCCGCCGCCTTCACCTTCCCCTCTGCCTTCACCGCGTCCGCGCCCACCGCCGCGTCCGCCCATCATCTGCAGACCGGCTTCGTCCTGCGTCAGTTTACCGTCGCCGTTCTTGTCCAGCTTCCGCAGTTGGGCGGGTGCATTGGCGAGCTCATCGGCGGTGATTACTCCGTCATGATTGACGTCGATCCCGTTGAGGATCGGGCTCATTCGCATGAAGGACATCCCGCCTGGCTGCCCTTCCTGGGCGAGCGCGACGGTTGCGGCGAATGCGAGAACCAGCGTGAATCTCATTTGGGTGAGTGTAGCTCCTGTCGGCTTCAGGATAACTGACATACGGCTCTAAAATGAGTGATTTTCCGTCGAAAATTGTCAATGATCGTCAACCGCGCGGCATGGAACCGGTGCCACCAGCTTGGGGAAGGCTGGGGGCGGAGAGCTCTGCGGACGCCACACGCCGACGGGCCGAAGTCACGGGCGCATTGGCTATCCTTCCTATCTCTCCACCGCGAGAGCCACGGAGTTCCCGCCGCCAAGGCAAAGCGCGGCGACCCCGCGATGCACGTCGCGGCGGATCATTTCGTGAATCAGCGTGACCAGGATGCGGGCGCCGCTGGCACCGATCGGATGGCCGATGGCGACTGCGCCGCCGTTGACGTTGACGCGGTCCATGCCGAGTCCGAGTTCGCGGATGACGCCGATCGCCTGCACGGAAAAGGCCTCATTGATTTCGAATAAATCGACGCTTTCCATGGTCCAGCCCGCGCGGGTGAGCACTTTCTGAACGCCGGTCACGGGCGCGAGCATCACCCATTGCGGGTCCACGCCACTGGTCGCCTGGGCGCGGATTCTTACCAGGGGCGTGAGGCCAAGCCCGAACGCCTTTTCCGCCGACATGACCACAACGGCAGCGGCAGCGTCGTTCACGCCAGGCGCGTTGCCCGCAGTAACCGTGCCGTCCTTCTTGAACGCGGGTTTCAATGCCGCCAGCGCTTCGGGACTGGCGTCGTCGCGAACGGATTCGTCTCGTGAAACAATGTCCGGTTGTGTTCCTCGTTTCTTCGCGGGAACGGACACCGGGACGACCTCGGCGTCAAAGCGGCCTTCCCACCACGCGATGGCGGCTTTGATATGCGAGTTCAGGGCGAAGGCGTCCTGTTCTTCGCGGGTGATACCGTGCTTTGCGGCCACGTTCTCGCCCGTGATGCCCATGTGGTAGTCGTTGTAGGCGTCCCAGAGGCCGTCGTGAACCATGGAATCCACCGCGACGGCATTGCCGAGACGGAAGCCCTGGCGGGCCTGAGGAAGCAGATACGGCGCGTTGCTCATCGACTCCATGCCGCCGGCAACGACGATCTCGGCGTTGCCCGTTTGTATCGCCTGCGCGGCGAGCGCGACGGCTTTCAGGCCGGAGCCGCAAACCTTATTGATGGTGAGAGCGCCGACGGAGGCGGACAGGCCACCGAACAGCGCCGCCTGACGGGCGGGGTTTTGCCCAAGTCCGGCGGCAAGGACGTTGCCCATGATGCACTCGTCGACGGTGGCGGGGTCGATGTCCGCGCGACGAACGGCTTCCTTCACCACAAGAGCTCCGAGTTGCGGGGCAGACAGCGAGGAGAGTCCGCCCTGGAATTTTCCAACGGGCGTGCGCGCGGCAGCGACGATCACGATTTCGTCGGGGCTACTCATTGAATTCATTGGCGTCCATGCCCCGAGTCTAGCAGCGGATGGAA
>PLEX01000150.1 GCA_003136575.1 Bryobacterales bacterium
GCACTTTGGGACGTCCACCCTCATTGACTGATTGCTGCGAAAACGGGCAGAATTCTATATGACCGGACGCCCGCAGATCGAGGGGCGCTCTCCAGCAACAGCGCACGGACTGGCCGCGCCGCCCGGCTGAAACAGATGTTGCCGAGCGCCATGCCGCCGCGCGTCGCGGCCCGTGCGACCACGGCATGACGCTGACGCGGCTCACGTACAGCTACGATCCGGACACGGAGAACAAGCAACGGATCTTCAGCCGCATCCTGAGCGAGAATCTGGTGTCGGAACAAGACGGAAGGCTTCATATAGTCCCGAATACTCAGCAGTACGGCCCGAGGCGTGCCGCGCTTCTCTATCACGAGCGATCCGTGCTCGTCGTCGACCCTTTGCAGAAGCTTGCCAAAAAATGGCATGGGCATGAAGCGCGGATACTACCAAGGTGTTAGTCCTGCGGGTGGTCGGGGTGAGACGCCCGATTGCGGGTTTGGCGGCCGCTATCGTATTTCCGGCATCGGATGCCGCAATTCGCCGCGAAAGATCGCGGCAAACCGCGCCAGCAGTTCTTCATGCACCAGACCGTTATCGGCCAGCATGGTCGGCGACTTCATCGAATGCGCGCCGCCGTGCATGTCCGAAAATGCTCCGCCCGCCTCGGTCACCAGCAGTTTGCCCGCCGCGAGATCCCAAGGTTTCAATCCGATTTCCCAGAACGCATCGAGTCGCCCGCACGCCGTGTACGCCATATCAATGGCAGCGGACCCGCCGCGCCGAACGCCATGCGTCTCCATCGCCATCTGGTAGTAAAAATGAATATTCGGGTTCGTTTTCCGGCTGTCGTTCGGGAACCCGGTGCAGGACAGACTGGCCGCCAGTGTCTCCACACGCGAAACGTGAACCCGATTGCCATTGAGATACGCCCCCGCTCCTTTTTCGGCGGCGAATAATTCGTTGCGCGTCGGATCGAATACAACGCCGGCGATCATTTCCCCGTTTTTTTCCAGCCCCATCGTAACGCTCCACGCCGGATAGCCGTGGGCAAAATTCGTGGTGCCGTCGAGCGGGTCCACATACCAGCGGTACTCCGAGCCGATCTCCTGCCCACCGCCCTCTTCCGCCTGAATCGAGTGCGTCGGAAAATACCGGCGCAGACGTTCGATGATAAGCTTCTCCGAAGCTCGGTCAGCCTCGGTCACAAGGTCGAACTCCGATTTCAATTCAAAACCAACCCTGTTTTCGAAATGATAACGAAGCAGGTTTCCGGCCGCCAGCGATATCTCAATCGCCGCATCCGGATAAGAAGGCGTCCCGGGCATCAGGGGTGGCCAATCTCGTACAAGTACTTGATGTCGTGTTTGAAGACGAACAGGTTGGGCGCGTCCTTCCTGGTGATTCGGATGAAGCGCTGATCGTAATACTCCACCGTTCCCGAAATCTCGTCGTTATCCGCGAGTTTCACGCGAATCGGGATCTTACGTTCGATCAGATATTTCAGATACCTGGTCTCCTCGAAAGTCTGTTCCATCGGCCGGGTGGCCTTTGCTTTTCCTGCGGCTGGTTTCATTTTGAGAGCGTTTTTCCCGACTAATTTTGCTGGCGCGGTATCTGTTGCTTCTGCGTTTGTTTGGCTGGCTTCTTCGGCGTCCGCACCGTTTCGTCAGATGGCGTCACGTCGACGCTTTGCGACTGATTTCCCGCCGCGCTCGCCCCGGAAAGAGCCTCTCCATAGTATCCACCGCGGGCCGCGATCTTCCACATCGGGTTACCCGCCCGCCCGACGCCGGTCGTGTTCAACGTGTGAAAACGGTCGGCCGTGAGCGGCACGTCCTTCGGATAAAACGCCAGCAGATACTGGGTCCGCAGGTCGCGCAGGATGCCGTCGAAGGCCTTGTCCATTTCGGGTCCGAGGCTCGGACGAAATACCTGCCCGCCGGTACGCTGGGCAAGAATCGTCAGCGCATTTTCGCCGCCGATATTGCGTCCGGCGTCGTTGGTTACCGGCATGACGAGCACCGGATAAATCACCGCGTCCGCCAGTTGCGCGGATTCGGCCGCACGCTGGAAAGAGCTCTTGCTGGTTGTGTCCCCGCCATCCGTGACAACGATCAGCACCTTGCGGCCGGACCGATCCTGTATATCGCGCGAAGCGAGCATAACCGCGTCGTACAGGCTGGTGCCCGCCTCTCCCTGCAACTGCCGCAGGCGGCGTTCTATCACAGCCGGATCCCGCGTGAACGCGGTCTGTTTGACCACTTCCCAGTTGAAGCTGTAGAGCGCTACGGTATCCTCCGGGTTGCCGCTGCGCATCACCGCCCGGACGAAGCGCGTAACCGAATCGGTCTCGTACTTCAGATCTTTGGCGGTCGAACCGCTGTCGTCAATCAGAATTGCGATCGACAGGGGCTGCTCGGTTTGCCGTTCGAACACCGCAATCTGCTGCGGAGCGCCGTTGTCGCGCAACTCGAAATCGCTTTTCTCGAGAGACCCGACGGGCGCACCATTCTCGTCCGTCACGTTGGCCAGGATGCGAACCAGCCGAACATCCACGCGAATGGGCGTGGACGTTTCCTGGGGGAATGCCACGCACGCCACCAGGCATGCGGCGGCGCTAGACAGTACCAGCCCGTGGCGCATTGTCATCCCACTCTCCTTCCACCCAGACTTCGCCATCGGCGAAATGCTCTTTCTTCCAGACGGGCACCAGCCGCTTCAGCCGGTTGATTCCTTCAAGCGCCGCGTCGAACGCCGGACGCCGGTGCGGCGCCGTCGCAACCACCACCACGCTCGCTTCACCGATCTCCAGCGTGCCCAGCCGATGAACCAGAGCAATCCGGCTGATGGCGAATTCCGCGGCGATCGTTCGGCCGATCTCGGCCATTTTCCGGATCGCCATGTTTTCGTAGCATTCGTAATCGAGCCGCAAAGTCTCGCGGCCCCTGGTATTGTTACGGACTACGCCTTGAAAAGTTACAATCGCCCCGTCGAAACCCTGCAAGAGCCGCGATTCGATGGCGCGGGGGTCGATCGCCTCCCGCGTAAGGGCGAAATAGTGGCCTTGCTCATCCGCGATTTCGTAAATCGGCGCGGGTGACGCGGAACCGCCGCTCACTGGCGGAAGCAGCGCCACCTCGTCTCCATCCTGCAACGACTGCGTGCGCGTGGTGAACTCCTGGTTTCTCGCCAGAACTATGCTCTTCGCCATTCCACCCAGTTTCGGAAACAAAGCCGAATAATGATCGAAGACGAAGCCGGCGTTGGCGCCAGCAGGGGCATCGAGGCTGTCTTCGGCCCGTCCGCAAACGTCTTTCAACAATCCAAAAAACAGAACTTTAATCCGCATCCGCTGTTCGTGCTTCCAGGCCACCACGCTACCATGTTGGTCGGTATATCTTGCTTCCTACCGCCACGAAAACCGAATTCAGCGTGACGCGAATCCGCGTCCGCTACGCCGAAACCGACCAGATGGGCGTGGTCTACTACGCCAATTATCTGATCTGGATGGAGGTGGCGCGGGTCGACTACTGTCAGGCCCTCGGGTTTCGTTACAAAGATCTGGAAATCGACCACGGCGTTCTGCTTGCGGTGACCGAAGCGAACTGCCGCTATCTGAGTCCGGCGCGTTACGACGAGGAAGTGGAAATCAGGACGACGATTTCACGCGCAAACAGGCGAGTTGTGACATTCGACTACGAAATGCGTTCGGTGTCCACAGGCGCGCGTCTCGCGACGGGATTCACCAGTCACATATTTCTGAATCGCGAAATGCGGCCAACAACGCTGCCGGTGCAGTTTCGGCGCCTGTTCGGTATTACCGAACGGTGACGCGATAGTGGCGGCCAAACTCTGGAAAGACATGCCCGCTGGTGTCCGCGCCACGCTGCCAGCTGATGGAGCAAGCCAGATCGATCACTACGTTGGCGGCCATCCGAAGAGAAAACAGTGAAGGCAGCCTTTGCCGATACGTTCTATCGGGCCGCTCTCACGAATCCCTCTGATTCCCGTTATGAGGACGCCCTTGCCGTCGACAAGGTGCTTACGGATGCAACCTTTGTCACCACGGATGAAGTGCTGACCGAGTTCCCGACGTTTTTCGCTTAGGATGCGTGGTTGCGAAATCGCGCCGTCCGCACCGTCCAGACGCTGCTCACAGACTCGAAGTGCTTGTCGTCCGGCAGAGCCGGGAATCGTTCTTAGACGGTCTTGAGTTATACAGGCAGCTCGGACAAAGAGTACAGTCTGACCGACTGGATCTCGATGCAAACTATGCGCTGCCATGCCATCACCGAAGCCCTGACCAACGATCGCCAATTCGAACAGAAACGCTTCCGGGCGTTGTTCAGGGGTGACTCATCGCCGGCCGGACTCACGGCCATCCCGAATGCTCACGCTCACACCGCAGGATCAGCGCGTCTGCGCAACCGACACCCCCGAATAAGCTTCGTCCAGCAACTCAATCACATGGACAACGCGCACGCCTTCTTTCCCCGCCTTCCGCACTCCGGCGCGAAGTTGCAGCATGCACCCCGGATTCGCCGTGGCCACAATCTGCGCATCCGCCTGATTCACGTTGCCCATCTTCCTGTCCAGAATTCGCATCGACATGTCGGTATGCAGGGCGTTGTAGATACCGGCGCTGCCGCAGCAGGCGTCGGCCATCGGCATCTCGCGAAACTCAACGCCCGGAATCGCCCGCAACAGTTGCCGGGGAGCGCTGCGGATTCTCTGCCCGTGCGCCAGGTGGCAGGAATCCTGATAAGTGACCGTCGCGTTCACCGGCTTCATCTCCCGGTTCAGCTCGATCGACGCCAGAAACTCGGTCGCGTCCTTCATCGCGGCGGAGAACTCGTGCGCGCGGGCGGCGTAGTCGCCGTCGTGCGCGAGCAACTCGCCGTATTCCTTCAGCGTGGAGCCGCAGCCGGCCGCATTTGTGATGATCGCGTCGAATTTCCCCGCGTTGCCCGTGAACGCGTCGATATTCCGGCGAGCCAGTCGCCGGGCCACGTCGCGGATTCCCGCGTGAACCTGCAGCGCGCCGCAGCAGGTCTGCGCCGAGGGAATCACGACCTCGCATCCATTCGCCTGCAAGACTCGCACGGTCGCCTCGTTCAATCGTGCAAAGGAGACGTTCGCGATACATCCCGCCACGAACGCCACGCGATACCGCTTTGTGCCAATCGCGGGAAACGTCTTGCCGTACTCGCGAAAGAAAAACGGAATCTCGGCATCCGGCAGCAGCGCCTCGCGGTCCCCGAGCGGCCCCATCAGCCGTATCAGCCCGGTAGCCCGAAGCACTCTCTGCAGACCACTCGCCTGGTAAAGATAAACCATGGCGCCCGCCGCGGTCAGCAGCGCGGGCGATGGCAACAGCCGCCCGAACAGAAACGCCCGCGCTTGCCGGGCCAGGAATCCGCGCCTGGTCTTCGTTTCGATTTCCGCCCGCGCATCTTCCACCAACCGGCCATATGGCACTCCCGACGGGCACGCGCTCTCGCAGGCGCGACACGCGAGGCACAAATCGATATGTTCGCGGTACGTGTCGTTGATCGGCTCTCCCGCCGCCACCCGAGCCATCTGATAAATTCGCCCGCGCGGCGAATCCATCTCGACGCCCAGTTCGCGGTAGGTCGGGCACGCGTTCAGGCAAAGGCCGCAATGCACGCACCGGTCGAGATCGACCTGTTGCGGTTGGTCGATTACAGCCAGCGGATTGGGTTCGGAGGTAACCATTTGCTTTGAGTCGGACCGGGCTTTGCTTACAAACCACCGGGCTACAACAAACCGTAAAGACGCCCGCGGTTGAGCACGCCTTCCGGGTCAAACATCTTCTTGATCCTCTTCATGATCTCAAAGTCCCCTCCCGGAGCCGGCCAAAGGTTCGTCTTTTCCTTGTCGACGCCTTCCCCTGCAAACTCGATTACGCCCTTCCACCCGCGCTCCGCCGACTTCGCGAGCCACTGAGACGCGCGTTCGACGCTTGCAAACCATCCGCGCACGATTCCGCTGCCCGCCAACGCGTGGCCGCCTTCTTCGAGCGTCGCGAGCGCCTCGCCGCATTCGGAAATCGGCGTCGAAATCCGAACCACCGCGCCATCGCGAAACTTGTCCAGATGGTTTGGCGTGACCTCCGCGACGGCCGTCCAAAAGGCCCGCTCCTCGTCGTGCGCCAAGGCGCGCACGCGGCAGGCATCGCCGCAGAGCGCGGTTGCTTCGCGGGTCGATCTCTCGATCACCGCCTCATTGCCGCCGAACTGCAGCGCCAGCAAGAAACCCGCCTCGCCGAGCCTGGCCGGGAAAGCCGGGTTCACGATATCCACCGCAACCGGATTCAGCCCGGCCTTCATCACTCCCTGCTGCGCGGTTACCGCGGACTGCAGTTCTTCAAACCGGCAAACCAGCGTGCGTGAGACCGTGGGGATCGGCAGAAGCTTGAAGTTGAGAGTGGCAATCGCCGCCAGCGTGCCGAAGGAGCCGATCATCAGCTTGCCCATATCGAGTCCCGCGACGTTCTTCACCACCATGCCGCCGGAGCGCACCAGCTTCCCTTCGAGCGTGGCGAATTCCATACCGATCACAAGATCGCGGGCGGTCCCATAGCCCCTGCGGCGCGATTCGCCGACATTCGCCGCTACGATTCCGCCAATTGTGGCTTGCGCCGAATACGGGCCGGCCAGCGGAATCATCTGGCCGTTCCGCGCCAGTTCAGTGCTGAGTTCCGCATACGAAATTCCCGCCTCGACGCTGATCGTGAGGTCGCGCGGCTCGTACTTCAGAATCCGTTTCATCCGCGACGTGCTGATGCGTACGATGGCCGGCGCAACCGGTCCCGCCATCAGGCGTTTCGAATTCGCGCCGAATAGTTCGATCGAGCGGTTCGGCTGCGCGGCCCAATGCAAGGTCTCGCGGAGTTCTTCGGAGTTGGCGGGGCACAGAATCTCGGACAACCTTAATACTTTAGCCTGGACATAAGTTCGGCATGCACATCCGTCTCCGAAATCAACCTCAACCTACAATGAATGTGAATGCCGGAGAAACTGGAATTACTGCTCACCGAGCAACCGAACCCCGCCTCCGCGTGTATCGACCAACTCTCCAGCCTCGAAATGCTGCGGGTGATCAACGCGGAAGACCGTCTTGTCGCTGAGTCCGTCACGCCTGAACTCCCCAACATCGCAAGGGCCGTCGATGGCATCGTCGGCGCCTTCAGGTCCGGCGGTCGGCTCTTCTATATCGGCGCGGGAACCAGCGGCCGTTTGGGTGTCCTCGACGCATCGGAATGCGCTCCCACGTTCAACGTTCCGCCCGATCTCGTACAGGGAATCATCGCGGGGGGCGAATCCGCTCTTTCCCGGGCCACCGAAACCACAGAGGATGATCCCGCCATTGGCGTCCGCGATCTGGAAGCCCGCGGCTTTACCGCCAACGACGTACTCTGCGGCATCGCCGCCAGTGGCCGCACGCCCTACGTCCTCGGTGCGATTGACGCGGCGAACCGCCTCGGCGCGCTCACGATTGGTCTTAGTTGCACTCCGGATTCCGAACTCTCGCGCCGCGCCCGAATCGCCATCACGCCGCTGCCCGGCCCTGAAATCATCGCCGGCTCCACGCGCCTCAAAGCGGGTACCGCGACTAAGCTCGTTCTCAACATGCTGACGACCGGCGCTTTCATCCGCATGGGCTACGTTCGTGGCAACCTGATGGTAAACGTGCAGCCGAAGAACGCCAAGCTGCTCGACCGATCAATCCGCATCATCGAGACGGTCACCGGCGCATCTCCCGATCGGGCGGCCTCGATGCTCAGATTCGCCGGAAACAACGTACTCACGGCCATCCGCCACATCGAAAAAGAAAAGAACACTAATGGATAAATTTGTTATCGAAGGCGGCGCTCCGCTCCACGGCGTCATCCCCACCAGCGGATCGAAAAATTCCGCGCTGCCCGCCCTGGCCGCCGCGCTACTCACCGAAGATAAGGTCGTTCTGAAGCGGGTCCCGCGCGTTCGCGACATCCGCACCATGGAGCGTTTGCTCACGGATATCGGCTCGTACATCACGGTCGAAGGCGAAAGGGTCACGCTCGAAACGCCGGTGATTGTCTCGCCCGAGGCGCCGTACGAACTTGTGAAAACCATGCGGGCGTCGAGTCTCGTGCTCGGTCCCCTCGTCGCCCGCGCCGGCCGCGCGCGTGTGTCGCTGCCGGGAGGTTGCGCCATCGGCGCGCGCCCCATCAATCAGCACCTTTCGGGACTGGAACTGCTGGGTGCGAAGATCTCGCAGGAGCACGGTTACGTCGAAGCCGTCGCGGCCGGCGGACTCAAAGGAACACGCATCGTTTTCGACCGCATCACCGTCACAGGCACTGAAGATATCCTGATGGCCGCGGTCCTTGCGGAGGGCGAAACCATCATCGAAAACGCAGCGCGCGAGCCGGAAGTGGTCGATCTCTCCAACCTGTTAATCAAGATGGGCGCGAAAATCGAAGGCGCGGGTACCAGCGTCATCCGAATTGAAGGCGTGGCGAAACTCCGCGGCGCGGAGCACGAAATCATCGCCGACCGAATCGAAGCCGGCACCTACGTAATCGCGGCCGCCATCACCGGTGGCGACGTCACAATCACCGGTTGCGTCGCCGACCACCTGGGCGCGCTCACCGTCAAACTCGCCAAAGCCGGCGTCCGCGTCGTTCAACCGGACGAGACTACGCTGCACGTTCTTCCGGGCTCGGTCATTCACGCCGTCGATATGTCGACCGAAGAATACCCGGGTTTCGCCACCGACCTCCAGGCCCAGTACATGGCGCTCATGACGCAGGCTGATGGCATTTCCATCGTCAAGGAAACGATCTTCGAGAACCGCTTCATGCACGCGCAGGAACTGATGCGAATGGGTGCGAATATTCGTCTTGAAGGGCGGGAAGCCATCGTGGCCGGCCGCAGCCGCCTGAGCGGCGCGGGCGTAATCGCCTCCGATCTTCGCGCCAGCGCTTCGCTCGTGCTGGCGGCGCTTGTCGCGAAGGGGGAGACCGTGATCGACCGCGTTTATCACATCGATCGCGGGTATGAGAACATCGAAGGCAAGCTGGCGGCCGTCGGCGCCAACATCAGAAGAGTGGAGTAACGAAGATGGTGCACAGTCCGGGATTCCTGAAGCTCGTCGAAGCGGCCAAAGCGAACATTAAAGAAACCGACGTTGCGGGCTACAAAGCCATGCTGGAGCGCGGCGAGAAGCCGGTCCTTGTCGATACGCGCGAAGACAACGAATTCGCCGCCGGACACGTCAAAGGCGCGGTCCATCTTAGCCGTGGCATCATCGAGCGCGACATCGAACTGAAGTATCCCGATAAGGCGACGCCGTTTGTGCTCTATTGCGGAGGCGGCTTCCGATCCGCGCTCGTGACTGAGAGCCTCGGCAAAATGGGCTACACCAACGCGATATCGCTCGATGGCGGCTGGAGAGCGCTGAAAGAATCCGGCCTCGAGCTGGAGTAGCGGGTCGGCGTTTACCCCCGCCGCCGCGCCCGCATCAGCCTGCCGATCCCTCCGCGGAGGCGCAGTCCATCCGCGCGATTCGCAAGGTAAAGCGAATTTAAATCGTCTGTGCCCACGTCCTCCAGTTCGCCGAATCCCGCGCGCCGCATTATCGCGGCCAGTTCCTCGCGCCGAAAGAACAGTTGAAACGGCTCACCCACAGCCGCCACTTTGCTCGAAAGATGATCGAGCGCCAGCTTCTCGACAACTCCGAGTTCGGACCGCTCCACCGCGTAATCGAACGTCACCGCGCTGGTGGCCGGCAGCGACCCGATAAACCCCACCGTGGATTCGAACGCCTCACGCGTCAGATACATCGTCACGCCGAGCCATGAAAAGCACGCCGGTTCGTCATCGCGAAAACCTGCGCCGCGCAACCCGTCGGCCAGCGTCTGCGATTCAAAATCGACCGGCGCGAAAGTCAGCGACGGCGGCGTCTCCATCCCGACGTTCGCCAGCCGCTGCCGCTTCCAGTGCTGCGTCGCGGGAAAATCCACTTCGAAAACCCGCAGCCCGGCATCAGCCCATGGATTGCGCCACGCGAACGTATCGAGGCCCGCGCCCAGCACCACGTACTGCCGCACGCCGCGCGCGACGGCCGCCGCCAGTTCGTCCTCCGCATAGCGGCTACGTACGGCCATAAACGCCCGGAACGAACCTGAAACGCGCCCATCGGCCTTAGCCTCGGTAGCGGCCGCGGCGTCGGGGCCGATGATCCTAAGCGCGTACGGATCCTCAAACACCAGCGGACGATCCAGCAACTGGTGCGCCGCTCGCCGAACGGCGACTCTCTGTGCCGTGCGGCTGGGCCTGCCCTCGTTCACGCCGCGCCCCTTATTCGGTCATTCGTTTGCAACATTATTCCGGTGTAGACCCGAAACGCCTTGCTTGTCGGTCACATTCATCATCTATCGCTGGTCCTGATGAGCACCGTAGCGGTTCGATTCAGTCGGAAGAAACCGGCTGGAAATGCAGCCTTAATTCGGTTTCGGGGTCCTGTTTGCCGAATCCACCCTGAGCGTTTTTATCTGAACCTTCTGCCGAACGAGATCGAGTCCGTAGCCGCGCTGGCACTCCTTCACCGATGCTGCAGACATGCCGACCATAATGTCCTCGGGACTGTCCGTTTCACCCTCAAGAGTAATATCAAAAGCTCCTTTCAGTCCGGTTAAGTCCTCCACCGGCTCCCCGACCTCGCTCCATACTGCATTTACCAGGCCCTGCATCGAGCTGCCTTTCATGGTTATCGTCCTCATTCTGTCATGGCGACTCAGGGATAGGTAACGATTCGGAGCGCCATCGGGCTCCAAATCTGCTGGATCTACGGGTAAGTCCGTCTTCTTTAGTTTGAGTGGCGCGGGTCCGGTTACAAGCGCCCAACCGCTCACGAGCGTCGTCTCCCACCCCACGCGCATCGCGAAACGCTCGACCAGAAGCTTCTGCAGCATGTCCTGGACTTGTTGTCTCCCCGCGCCCGGTGGGACCTTAGCGACCACGTCGTAGTAAGTACTATCCATCCGGGACGGACCCGTCACTGATGAGTAGCGAACTCCATAGGCCCTCATGAGCAATCCGTGGAGCGTGGCGTGCGATAGGGAGAGAGTCGAGATTGGCCCTGAAGGTATCGGCGGCATACCGGCGACGCCCGGTACTGCGTTTTGGTTGGCAGAAAGCTTTATCGAAGCCACCTCGAAGCCGTCGTTGAATGAAGCGGACCATGCAACATGAAATGCCGCCATGAGGCCCGAGAGTAATAAAACAAGGAACGTCTTTGCGATTTGTTCAGCCAAGCCGCCCGGAAGCGGACAAACATGATGTCAAGCCTGCATGTTTTTCAGATTCGCGATCGTCATCGTAGCTCCACTGAAATCATACCTGGAAGATGTACGCCTGGACCGGAGGCCGCCCAGGGTCTCGCCGATCCGGCAGCTGGCGAAAGGAATCGCTGGATTTGCACTTCGACGATAGGTAGTCGGGTATTTGTGTGTGGCTGAATCAGAACGGCAATCCGGCCTCGCGTTCGAGTACCATTCTTTCGCTCAATTGGACTTGGAACGACTTCCGTGCTCCGGGACTCAACTTGTTCGGCTTCATCTGCTGCTGACCTCGGTAGACCCGAGTTTCGCAGTGTCCGTAATTATCCTCTTCTGGTGGAGTTTCAATCGGATCATGAACCGTTCTTACGCCGTATAGCGTCGGAGGACCGCCAGTTCCTTGTGAGGCGATCTCCGCTGGTACGTCTCGCATTCTGAAACGAAAAACGGCATGGCGACCATTCTTATCTCGTGGATAGAGTACGTAATATGGTTCGCTGTACTTGCTACGATTAGAGGATAGATCAGGGCATCGTACTTTGGTCGGATCAACCTTGCCGTTGGTCACCCAGGCCGGATCAATCCTGCAATAGAAACATTCATCTTCATCGAAGTCCGGGTCCGGTTTCCGGCCATTCGTGCACATCGCAGTCGGGCGATCAAGCATACGCTGGGTTCGTCAGTAATCTGATTTGCCGGAGAGAGCCCTCAATCGATATCCGAGTCGAATCAAGTTGCCACGTCGTTGGAGGATCAACATGATTGGAGGTCACTGCCCAGATGTCGCCCGAATTGAAGCATTCAATATCGGCGTATGGTTTGGCGCGACTAAAGCAAATAGCAATCCCGCCGTTTATCGAGGCAGTTGTGTACTCGACAGGCATGGCCATATTGTCGGCCACCGTCAAAACCGTCCGGGCATTTTCGTGCGCAAGTGCATTTGGCCGTTCCGCATCCTCTGCATCCCAATCGACATTGAGGCCCGTCATTCGCGCCAAATGCCTTTCGGCGAAGGAGTTCTGGGGAAAAGACCGCGGCGCGCAGAGCAATTTCTGATTGCCGGATATGTAGGCGATCCATAGCGCAAACAGCGTTTCGCCGTCGCGCGCTGACCTCACGAGCCAAAGACGGCCCGGCTCACATGTTGACTCCCAAGTCTCGTCTGGAACGTCAGTGATTATCGGAGAGAATTGCCTGAGCGTATTGTGCGAGAACACGCGTTCAAAAAGCATACGTCAGACCTCTGTCAAGGACGGAAGAACAGCGATGTTACTAGACGCACAAAGCGACTTCAGACCAGCCGCCTTTTGCTCGGCGCGGCCAATCGCTTCCCGCAAGGACGCCAGATCACGTTCGTCCATTACCATGTAGATTTCTCTGTGCCGACGCGATCCATCGTGGAAAACAATCTTTAAGGTGTATTCCACGATCATATCTTTCGGCAACTCAGTCGGAGCGTGAAATACGGGCCGAAGGTCCGTCAAAATTTTGGCCGCGTGAAAAAGACGTTCATGGTCCCTTTGAAGCGCGTTTGCTTTTGCCAGAAACACGAGTGTATCGACATTCAGAAGAACTGTGATATTTCTTACGAAACGACTTCTGGAGGCATCGTCGAAATCTAGTTCTGGTAGACTGCTTGCCTTCATGGCGTCAGCAAGGTCCTCTACAAATGGCCCCAACGGCGGCGTCTCATTTAGCCCGCGAGCTTGATACAGAGAAAGCAGCGACCGCATCAACTGATCGATATCGCCCAACGGACCGTCCCCAATCTTCTCCTTGACGAATGCGGTGATATCTTTTCTGTGTTGGAGAGATGCGGGAATGGCTGCCAAGGCGCTGGCAAAGACCGAGAATTCCCCGTCAGACAAGCGAGTCAAGCAGGATAGCCCGCGGGCATATTCCTTCGGGATGGTCAGCGGCACTGGTTTTCCGCCTGTTTGCCTTCCCGAGGGAAGCTATGAGCTACACGCGGCTGGGAGGCGAGAGTTGACTTGACTGTACGGGATGGAGATTCGCTCATTATAAAATAGGCAAATCATGCCTTGTACAAGAGGCTTTACAACCACAACAAAATCACCATTTGTAGTATACTCGATAAAATATATTTTCGCAAGTGATTGCAAACACTGGAAGAAAAAAGCTTGACAAAGAACGAGTTTTCAACAGGTTTCGTCTTTTGTTTGCCTATGTTCTGTGGAACACTTCCTGTCATGCTACCAGCAGTTCCCGCACGTCCCACACGTGATCAGAAATCCCCGCCGCCATAGCGGGCGTGATGCGCAAAGTCTTGTGGACCCGGCAGAAATTGTAGAAGGCGAACCAGGTCGATACCGCCGCCCAGTGGTTCTCCCATTTCTTACTGAAGGCGTTGGTCAGGCGGGTGAAGCGGCGCGTTCCCATGCGGACGCTGAGATTTTGGCGCTCAACAATTGACGTACAAATGCGGGCCGGATCGGGACGGCCTATGACTGGGACTACCTCCGTGCTGGCGACCTCACCGGGACTGTACCGGCGTTCGCCTTCAGGTGCGGCCTGATAGACCTTGATGAGCATGGCGTAGTCTGCGCAGTCGCCCAGCGTGGTGGTAATGGCCGATTTGTACGGCGCGAACCCGTCAGTGGCCACTTGAACCTCTGAGCCGGGTGCCATCGCTTGACGGACGCCCTCCACGAAAACGTCAGTGGTGGCCTGGTTCCGTTTGCCCATTGCGATGTTCACGACCAGCTTGCTGTTGCGCTCGATTGCGACGAACGTGTAGCAGTCGCCCATATTTTGGTCGTCTTCAGGGCGCACACGCTTTTCCTTCTTGCCGATGAAACTCCAAAGTTCATCGAATTCCAAGTCCTTCACCTGGACATTGCGGACGTACCGGCCCATGATGCGTTCGCACTTCTCCCCGGCCTTGACGAGCAGTTTTAGAACCGTCTTCTGGTGGGTGCCAGTCAGGCGGACGACGCTCGAAACGCTGTTGCCTTCGAGCAGCAGACGAAGTATGAACTCGGCGTCATCGACCGGGAGGTACATGCCACTCAGCGGCTTGTTCTGAGGCGTCTGGTACGTCTTTGAGCATTCGGGACATTGGAACCGCTGGTTCCCTTTGCGGTCGAATCCATGGCGTTTACAATCGGTTTGGCATTTGGTGCAGGTCACTGTGATTTCTCCGGTTGAGATTCACAGCGCGAAAGCGGATAATGAAGGTGTGAGTGGTCATTGCGGCTTCGGCTGTGATGGTTACAGCACTGGAAGAGGTTGCAGCCTCAACCGGGGCTTTTAGTTGATGGAACCGACGGCGGGATTCGAACCCGCGTAGCCCGAGAGCGCCCCCTTGCAGAGGGGATAGGTTTAACCGCTTCCCTACGTCGGCGTAGTTGCTAAGTGTGGATGATTGGTGGCGGCGGCATTGGCCGATCACCTCCATTCGGATTGAGGATAAGGCTCACGGCGTTGCAAGCGCCGTGAGCCTTCTGCTTTTTGGGCAGCCTGTTCTCTATATCCACTACCTTAATATATCATGATAAAAAGTGGTAGTCAATCAGTTTTTATATAAAAACCGACCTTGCGCTTCCGGTCTCTTTCTGGTAGCATACAAGTTAAGGAGTACGGATTGTGGCAGAAACAACAGCGCAACAGCCGATAAACAGCGAGGCGAAGGCTACTGAGACAACGAAATCGCGGCACCGAAGCCCGAATTACCCTGGCGTGGGGCTGCGTGGCGCAGTCGCAAAAATTGTCGCGCTCTACAAGGCTGACGGCTTGGCAGCGGCACCGAAGGATGCGGCACTTCGGCATTTCGGTTACTCCAATCCCCATGGAGAGGCTGGCAGACTGTTGTCTGCGCTCAGGAGTTTTGGATTGATTGAGGAAATCAACGACCGTATCAAACTGACACAGCGTGGCGTCGATATTGTCGTCCGACCTGAAACAGACCCCCAGCGAATGTCAGCGATCCGAAAAGCTGCCTTTAGTCCCCAAGTATATGCCGACCTCCTGAAGGAGTACGGATCAGTATTGCCATCGGACACGACTTTGAAATCTGAACTGATAGCCGTTCGTAAATTCAATCCGAAGGCCGTTGATGAGTTTGTTCGCGACTTTCGCGACACGGTAAAATTTGCTGGTATATCAGAATATGGTGTGGTAGAATCTAAGGTAAAGGATACAAAAGACGATTCTGGAGAGGGGGACCAAGCCCATGAGCCGCCAAAGATCGGAGATTTTGTGCAGTGGGAGTCCAACGGAATTCTCAAACTTCCAGTTCCGCGCCGAGTACGGGCGTTCTCGGACGACGGCGAATGGGCATTTCTCGAAGGATCGGACACTGGAGTTCCTACAAAGGAATTGACCTTGGAAAGTCCATTGATCGAAAAAACGGCAGTTCAGCCGCCTGCGGCACCCCCGCCCGCACCTCCGGCTTCGCAGCCTTCAATACCTCAGAAGGGAGAACCGGGCGATATCCTGAAAGCCCTTGCTCCGAAGATGCGGACGTACAACTGGGCGCTATCAGGAGACTTCAGCGCGAAACTGGAACTCTACGGTGAGGCGCAGACCGCTGAAGACCTCGATGCCCTAGCTGATTATGTTGAGATCACCATAAAGGCGCTTAAGCGTTCACTGAAGGCGACCGTACCGCCGCCAACCCAATAGAACACTATCCCAAACCGCAAAAAACGGCCCGGAGCAATCCGGGCCGTTTTTGCGGTACGATCTACACATGCCAAAAGGGACAAAAGCAGTAGACGCTGAATTCGAGCGTGGGGTAAATATGAAAACCGGAAAGGGATGGCGTCTCGTGAGTCCCACAGGGCTAAGTTTCAAGGCTGCGTTGGTCAAGAGGCACAAAATCGGCAAGGAGAATATTGCCTTGTTCCGTATATCGGTACCTAAGTCGGGTTGAAAATCTCAGCCACACAGATTTAGCTGACTACCCGACGATATCCGACGAGACTTTCCCGCGCTAAAATCAAAATAATGGCGACCCGGGTTCTGTTTTCAGTCGAGGAGTGTCTGCGCACGGGCTACCGCCCGGACTGCGATTACCTGGACGGTGAGATCGTAGAACGGAATTTGGGCGAATTTGAGCATAGCAGGACGTTAAGGGAGATACTGTTCTTTCTCGGCGCTCGTTACCCCCGCTTGCGCGAACAGCTGCTCCCGGAACAGCGTGTCCAGGTTCGGGCGGATCGTTATCGCATCCCCGACGTTTGCATCGTCACCGCCGACGCGCTCGGCCAGAAGATCGTTACTACGCCGCCCGAACTCTGCATTGAGATCCTTTCTCCCGGCGACACGCTGGCCGGGACGATGGATCGGGTCCGGGACTACTTCCACATGGGCGTGCCGGCATGCTGGATTATCGACCCCGGCAGCGGTCAAGGCTGGTGGCAACGCCAGGGGGCATGGAAGAGTCACCCGACGGCATCCTTCGGGCGAATGCCGTTGAAATGCCGCTCCGGGAAGTACTGAACCGGACCGAATAATCGCCGCCTGTTCGGGAGCTACCGGCGGCTCAAACCCGTGGTGGACTCCCGAATGCTTATCGTCCGCCTTTCGATCCGATGGAGACGGTACACTGAGTCTTGTGTCACCGCCACTGAGCCGTACGCCTCTCAATGAAGTCCACCGGGCCTCAGGCGCGCGGATGGTTGATTTCGGCGGCTGGGACATGCCCGTGCAGTACACCGGGATCGTTGACGAGCACAATACCGTCCGCACCGCGGTCGGATTGTTCGACGTCAGCCATATGGGCGAGATCGAAATTCGCGGCCCCGAGGCGCTGAAACTGGTCGACTACGTTTCAACCAACGCCGCATCGCGGCTCGCCGTCGGTCAGGCTCATTATTCGGGCCTGCTGTACGAACACGGCGGTTTCGTCGACGACATCCTGGTTCACAAGGTCGCGGCCGATTCGTACTTCCTCTGCGTCAACGCATCGAATCAGGAGAAGGATTTCGAGCATATCCGCGCTCACAACAAGTTCGACTGCGAAGTCGATTTTGCCAGCCCGCGCTATGCGCAGATCGCCATCCAGGGCCCGAAAGCGCTCGAAGTGCTTTCCCGGCTTACCTCCATCGATCTCGCAGCCATTCGGTATTACTGGTTCGTGGACGGGTTTGTTTCCGGGTTCAACGTGCGCGTCGCGCGGACCGGCTACACCGGCGAAGATGGCTTTGAAATCTATGTGACGCCGGGCCAAGCGGTGAATCTGTGGGGACAGCTGATTGAAGCCGGCGCGCCCTTCGGGATAAAGCCGTGCGGCCTCGGCGCGCGCAATACGCTGCGGCTCGAAGCCGCCATGTCGCTTTACGGACACGAAATCGGAGCTTCGATCACGCCGTTCGACGCGGGTCTCGGCTGGATCGTCAAGATGGACAAAGGCGATTTCATCGGTCGCGATGCGCTGGTGAAGCAGAAGGAAAAAGGCAGGACCCGCGCACTCGCCGGTTTCGAAATGAAGGGCCGCGGGATCGCCCGCGACGGTTACGAGGTTTTTCCGGACGGATTCAACGCCGGTTGGGTCACCAGCGGCTCGCCGGCGCCAACGCTCGGCAAGAACATCGGCCTCTGCTTCCTCCCGGCCGACCGCGCGAAGGTGGGTGAGAAAATCGGGATTCTGATCCGCAACCAGACGGTCGAGGCCGAGATTGCGCCGACGCCGTTTTACAGGAGGCCGAAGTGAACTACCCGGAGAAGTACCGCTATACGAAAGAGCACGAGTGGGTCGCGCTGGAAGATGGAATCGCCACCATCGGGATAACGCACCATGCGCAGAGCGAACTGGGCGACATCGTGTATGTGGATCTCCCAAAGCCGGGCGCGAGTGTGGAAAAGGGCAAGACTTTCGGATCGGTCGAATCCGTCAAGGCCGTTTCCGATATTTATGCGCCGGTCGGCGGTGAGGTCACCGAAGCCAACGATTTGCTGGCGACGAAACCGGAAAAACTGAACGAAGATCCGCATGGCGCGGCGTGGCTGATCCGCGTGCGCGCGTCGAACCCCGAAGAATTCCCGCATCTCATGGACGCCGCGGAGTATCAAACGTATGTGGGGGCGGAAAGCTAAGTTTGCGATATCTTCCGAAGTCGGACAGCGAACGGCAGGAGATGCTCGCGGCCTGCGGTCTCCGTTCGGCAAATGAATTATTCGATCAGGTGCCCGCTGCGGCGCGGATCGACCACGCGCTCAATATCGCCCCGGGCCTATCCGAGTATGAAATCGCCGACACGTTTCGTGCGCTCGCGGCGAAGAATGCCGTGGGCTACGCGAGTTTTCTCGGAGCGGGCGTTTACAGCCATTACCGGCCCGTCGTGGTGGATACCATTGTTTCGCGAGGCGAGTTTCTGACGTCTTACACGCCCTATCAGTCGGAGATTTCGCAGGGTACGCTGACCACGATTTTCGAATTCCAGACCATGATTTGCCAGTTGACCGGCATGGACGTGGCCAACGCTTCGATGTACGACGGTTCGACGGCGGTTCCCGAGACCGCCATGATGGCGGTTCGCGTCACGAAGCGGCATCGCATTCTGGTGGCCCGGTCGGTGCATCCGGAGTATCGGGACGTGCTTCGGACTTACGCGAAGAATCAGGGCCTGCCGGTGGATGAATTCGGTTATGACGACGAATCCGGGAAGGTGGATCTCGGCGATCTCGACGCGAAGCTGACCCGCGAGACGGCCTGCGTCATTATTCAATCCCCTAATTTTTTCGGCATTGTGGAAGATACGAACGCCATCGCCGAACGCGCGCACGCCCACGGCGCGCTGCTGGTATACACGTTCGCCGAGGCCGTTTCGCTGGGATTGCTGGAGCCGCCGCGCGCGGCCGACATCGTCGCTGGTGAGTTGCAGTCGTATGCGATTTCGCCGAGCTACGGCGGGCCGTTCGCGGGCATTATGGCGGCGAAAGAGCAGTTCATCCGGCAATTGCCTGGCAGGCTGGTGGGCGAAACGAAGGACACGAATGGCAACCGCGCCTTCTGCCTGACGCTCGCCACTCGCGAGCAGCATATTCGCCGCGAAAAGGCCACGTCGAACATCTGCACCAATCAGGCGCTGATCGCGCTGATGGCCACGGTTTTCATGGAACTCTACGGCAAGCAGGGGTTGAGGGAACTCGCGACGCAGAATCTGGCGAAGTCTCGTTATCTGGCGTCGAAGCTGAAGCCGCGGTTTAACGGGCCTTCGTTTAACGAGTTCGTGGCGATCGCACCGGGCGCTGATGAGATCAATCGGCGGCTTTTGGAGCGCAAGATCATTGGCGGTTTGCCGCTTGCGAGATTCTACCCGGAACTCGCCGGTACGATGCTCCTCTGTGCGACTGAAATGACGAAGCGAGCGGATATGGATACGCTCGCGGAGGTCTTCAACTCATGATCCCGAGTAAAGTCCGCAGGCATCTGGTTCAGAACGAGCACCTGATCTTCGAGCAAAGTTCGCCTGGGAAGAAGGGCTATCAACTTCCCGCGCTCGATGTGCCGGAAGTCGACTCCGTTGCGGCGCTCGGCGCGGGCAACGTGCGCGCCGCTATAGAGGATTTTCCCGAGGTCAGTGAAGTCGAAGTCATTCGCCATTTCACGCGGCTCTCCACGTGGAACTACGCGATCGATCTCGGTATGTACCCGCTGGGTTCCTGCACCATGAAGTACAACCCGCGCATCAACGAAGCAGTGGCCCGCATCGAAGGCCTCGCGTGGGCGCATCCGTACCAGCCCGAGTCCCTTTCGCAGGGCGCGATGGAAGTGACGGAGCGGCTCGAACAAGCGCTGCTTGAAATCACGGGGCTCGACGCTATCACTCTGCAACCCGCCGCCGGCGCGCACGGCGAATTGACGGGCATTCTCCTGGTACGTGCATTTCTCGAAGCGCAGGGCAGCCCGCGCAAACGCATTCTGACGCCCGATTCCGCGCACGGTACGAATCCCGCCACGGCGGGTATCGCGGGCTATGAAGTGCGGAACATTCGCTCCAACGATCAGGGGATGATCGATCTGGAAGAGCTCGCCCGCGCCGTCGATTCCGACGTTGCTGCGCTCATGGTGACGAACCCGAATACGCTGGGCGTGTTCGAAGAGAACATCGTGAAGGCGGCCGACATTCTGCACGCCAAAGGCGCGATGGTCTACATGGACGGCGCGAATATGAACGCGCTGGTCGGTATAGCCCGGCCCGGCGATTTCGGCATCGACGTGATGCACCTGAATCTGCACAAAACGTTCTCCACGCCGCACGGTGGGGGTGGACCGGGGGGTGGACCGGTTGCGGTGAGGAAGCATCTGGAGCCGTTCCTGCCGGTGCCGAGACTCAGGCGCCTGAATGATGCGCTGACGTGGGATTATGACCGTCCGCAGTCGATCGGCAAAGTGAAGGCGTTCTATGGCAACTTCGGTGTGCTGGTTCGCGCGCTGGCGTACATCTACGCGCATGGCGGACCCGGTCTTCGCAACGCGACGGTGGATGCGGTGCTGAACGCCAACTATCTGCGCCATCGTCTGCGGCCTTACTTCGATCTGCCTTATGATCGGCCGAACATGCACGAAGTGGTGTTCAGCGACGACCGCCAGGCGGCGAAGGGCGTGCGCACCGGCGACATGGCCAAGCGCCTGATCGATTACGGATTTCACCCGTATACCGTGAGCTTCCCGCTCATCGTGCATGGCGCGCTGATGATCGAGCCGACGGAGACGGAGTCGAAGCGGGAACTCGATCAGTTCGTGGAAGCGATGATCGCGATCGCGAGCGAAGTGGACGACGAGCCGCAAACGGTTCTGACAGCCCCGCACATGACCCGCACGACGAAGGTGGACGAAGTGACGGCGGCGCGAAAACCGATTGTTCGCTGGCGACCGGCGTGATGGGGTGCTAGCGATCGGTTGGTGGAATGCGCGAGTCCAGTCGCGTTGGCGAGGCGGCGCTCTTTTTTAGTAATCCCGTTTTATCGGAAGTGCGGCCACCAGCGGCCCGCAGTCCGGGTGGTGGAAGATTTGCACGCTTCTTGCTCGGCGCTCGTCATCTTCCACAGGAAGTACCCGCACATGCGCAGTCGTTTACCATTTGTCTGTACGCTGATAACGGGATTGTTCGCGGTCGCCTCACCCGTTGCGGTCGGTTTGCTGGATGGAGTCACCGCACGGGCGCGGGCGAAGCCTCTGAAGTGTGGCAGATCGGTATATGAAACGCCCATTTTCTGCTACGGTCTGGCGCGAGGGCGATTGGTTTGTTTCGCAGTGCCTGGAGGCGGATATTGCCAGCCAGGGCAACACTGAAGAAGAAGCTCTGACAAATCTTCGCGAGGTGCTTGAGTTGCACTTCGAGCAGCCGGTCGCAACGCATCCCCCGGCTATCTGCCAAATCGAGGTAGAGGTTGGGGCGGCTTAATCCGCTCGGTTTTCCGCGAAATCAAGCGTCGCCTCGAAAGCGCGGGTTTTGATGAAGTCAGCCAAAAGGGAAGTCACGTCAGGAATCCGCGTCGATGTGTGCCTGGTTCAGGATACTTCGGAGAGTGCCGGAATCTCGTGCCGCCGAGAGAGGCACCCCGACAAGCAGTACAGCCTCGTAGACTGCATTTCCATGAACGTCATGCGCCGGCGACAGGACGAAGCTTACCGTGCGGACTCGCGCTGTCGGGCTGGTCGATTTCGCCCCCAAATGCTGCGCGGCATGGAGCCAGGCTGGAGCCAGACTCTCAATAAACTGGGCGAATTTGTGCCCGCCCGTTAGCCCGGTGACGATGGCGGCATCCGCCGTTTTGGCCGTTGCTGGTACCATCTGTAAGACGTATGATTCAAACCCTTTTCGGCTCCGTGGAGCGGGAGCCGACGTTACTTGAAAAACTGAAGAGCGGCGTTCAGAAGACGCGCGAAGGCCTTGTCTCGCGTATCGAAGACGTAGTTTCCGGCCGCAAGGTCATCGACGCCGATTTGCTCGACGAGCTGGAATATACCCTCATCAGCGCCGATATCGGCGTCAATACGACGAACGAGATTCTGGAGCGCATCCGCGAACGCGTGGATCGCAAACTGGTGGGCGATTCGGGCGAACTGCGCGGGCTGATCCGCGAATACCTGCTGGAGATTCTCCAGACCAACGACCGGCCTTTGGCTTATGTCGACGAGCCTCCGGCCGTCATCATGCTGGTAGGCGTAAACGGCGCGGGGAAGACGACCACTATCGGCAAACTCGCCGCGCACCTGAAAGGCGACGGACACAGCGTGCTGCTCTGCGCCGCCGACACCTTCCGCGCCGCCGCCATCGAGCAACTCGAAGTCTGGGGCGAGCGCACGGGCATTCAGGTGATCCGGCAAAATACAGGATCCGATCCGAGCGCCGTGATGTTCGATGCGCTTTCGGCTGCGAAGGCGCGCAAGATCGATTACGTGATCGTCGACACGGCGGGTCGCCTGCAAACCAAGACCAATCTGATGGCGGAACTGGAAAAAATGCGGCGCACCGCGTCGCGCGTAATTCCCGACTCGCCGCATGAAGTGCTTCTCGTACTCGACGCGACTACGGGCCAGAACGGCCTCGAACAGGCGCGGAAATTTACCGAAGCGTCGGGCGTAACGGGGATCGTGCTGACGAAGCTGGATGGCACGGCGAAGGGCGGCGTGGTGGTCGCAATCGCGCGGGAACTCGGCCTGCCGATCCGGTTTATCGGAGTGGGCGAAAAGATCGACGATCTGCTGCCGTTCGATCCCGAGCGTTTCATCGACTCGTTGTTTGCCGTTTAGCGGCCTCACGATATGGCAACCGACTACATGGCCGAAGCTCTCGCTCTCGCCCGCCGCGGCACGGCGTTGACGAGTCCCAATCCCATGGTGGGCGCGGTGATCGTGCGCGATGGCGAAGTGGTGGGGCGCGGCTTCCATACCTGGGCGGGGTTGAAGCATGCAGAGATACTCGCGCTCGAAGAGGCGGGCGAACAGGCGCGTGGCGCGACCGCCTACATAACGCTGGAGCCTTGCGCGCATACTGGCCGAACCGGTCCGTGCGCGGATGCGCTGATTGCGGCCGGCATTGCGAAGGTTGTCGTGGCGTCGGAAGACCCGAATCCGCTGGTTGCGGGCGAGGGCCTCCGAAGATTACGCGCGTCCGCAATCACGGTGGAAATGTCCCCCGAGCATCGCGAGACCGCCGAAAAACTGAACGAGGCCTTCCTGCATTTCATGCGCGCGGGTAAACCGCTCGTGACGCTGAAGAGCGCTTTGACGCTCGATGGAAAAATCGCCGCTCCCGAAGACAACACGGGCTGGATCACCAGCGAGCGAGCGCGGTCGCACGTTCAGGTTCTGCGGCACGCGTCGGATGCCATGATTACGGGCATTGGTACAGTGCTTTCCGATAATCCCCTGCTGACTGACCGCAGCGAACTCCCGCGGGCGCGGCCTTTGTTACGCGTCGTGCTCGATTCGACGCTGCGGATTTCGCCCGCCTCACGACTTGTGCAAAGTGTTCAGAACGACTTACTGATTGCGACGACGTCCGCGGCATCGGCCGAACGCCGCAGAGTGTTGGAGTCGCGGGGCGTCGAAGTTCGTACATTCGATGGGCCGCGCGGTCGCGTGGATATCCGCGACGTGGTTTCTCTGCTCGCCGAGCGGCGATGTCTTTCGGCCATGATCGAGGCGGGAAGTAAGGTGAATTGGGCGGCGCTTGAGTGCAACGCTGTCGACAAGGCCTTTCTGTATTACGCACCAAAGATACTGGGCGGGATGGAGTCGTTGCCGATGGCCGGCGGCGTCGGCCGCATGAGCCGCACCGACGCAATTCGGCTCGAACGAACCGCACTGCATCCGATCACGCCGGATGAGTTCGCGGTCGAGGCCTGGATCGTGAAGGGAGCCAGGTAATGTTTACAGGAATAGTCGAGGAACTCGGCAGGGTTGTGACCGCGGGTTCGCGGCTGTCGATTTCCTGCTCCCGCGTGATGGAGGATATGACGCTCGGCGCCAGCATCGCGGTGAATGGCGTTTGCCTGACCGTGGTGGAAGTTCGGCCCGATGGGTTCACGGCCGACCTTGCGCCGGAGACTCTCGACCGCAGCAATCTCGGCGATTTGAAGGCCGGCGATCCGGTGAATCTGGAGCGGCCGATTACGCTTGCGGCGCGCCTGAGCGGGCACATCATGCAGGGGCATGTGGACGGGACCGGCGTACTGGAGAATCTGCGCGCTCTCGAAAACGGGAACTGGGAACTGCTGGTACGCGTGCCGGAGACGCTCGATCGATACCTGGTCTATAAAGGTTCGATCGCGATTGACGGCATCAGCCTGACCGTTGCCGATGTGACCGATGGACTGGTGCGGGTGGCGATTATCCCGCATACGTACGTTGCGACGAACCTGTCCGCGCGCAAGGCTGGCGACCGGCTGAACATCGAATGCGACATGCTGGCCAAGCATGTGGAGAAGTTGCTGGGCCGCATTTCGCCGGGTGCGCACGCTGAGTCTATCTCAGGCTGAGTCCGCCATCCACCGCGATTAGCTGGCCTGTGATGAAGCGGGTGCTCTTTAACAGAAAGAGCACGGCCTCGGCGACGTCTTCGCCCGTACCCGCGCGGCCGGCCGGCGTCGCGGCGATGAAGTCCGCGGTGCGTTCGTCGATCTTGTCGAAGGGAATCGCGCCCGGCGCGACGGTGTTCACGGCGATCTTCGGCGCCCAGGCCTTCGCCAGGCATTTCGTCAGCATGACGACACCCGCCTTCGACGCGCAATAGTGCGAGTGCTCCGCCCACGGCCGCAGGGCTCCCAACGAACTGATGTTCACGATGTGTCCGCCACCGGCCGGAAGCATCACACGCGCGGCAGCCTGGCAGCAGAAAAACACCGACTTCAGATTCACGCTGTGTATGAAGTCCCAGTCCTTCTCTTCGATTTCGAGCGGATCGATTCTTGTGAAGCGTCCGGCGTTGTTCACCAGCCCGTCAAGCCTTCCGAAGTGATGCGCGACGCGGTCGATCATGGCCCGGATGTCACCAACGTTTTCGAGGTTCGCCTGAAAGATCGGGGCGTCGCCGCACTCCGCCGCCGTCGCGCGCGCATCGGCCTCGGATTCGTTGTAATGGATCGCAACGCGCGCCCCTTCGCTTGCCAGCGCGAGAGCGATCGACCGGCCGATGCGCTTCGCGGCACCCGTGACGAGGATCACTTTATCGTTCATACTCATGATGCCAACGGCGGCTCGGCTTTGACTTCAAGATCCTCGCCCGGTTCGATGGTCTGAGTGGGCGGTTCGAAGAGCCTGCCGCGCCAGTCGGCGTACCACCAGAAAAACGCCGTCGTCGAACTGATGGCGCCGGCCCACGTGCCGATCGTGCGAGGGCTGTATTTCAATGTCGCCAGACCGCCGCACATCATCGAGATCATCATCATCGACCAGGTGAGCGATTCAAGCGTGGCGAAGACGCGGCCGCGAAAGCGGTCCTCAACATGGCGCAGCAGTTGTGAAAAGTTGAGCACCGAACTGATGGCCACAGCCGCGCGCGAGATCGCGATGAAGACGCACGCCCACGCGATGGTGGGCATCTGGCTGAAAAGCACGTAGGTGCCGCCGTGGATCAGATAGACAATCGGGATGGTACGTTTGTAGCCGTTGAAGGTGAGTCGTTTGCCCAGCCAGTAAGCGATGCCTGCGCCGATGAGCAGACCGACTCCGGCGCAACCCCAGATGATGCCGATGCCGGAACCTCCCGCGTGGAATACCTGCTCGCCGAACAGGCTGAAAAGGATCTGCGCGGTGCCGCCGCCGCTGGCCCAGCCGAGGCTGATCATTGCCACCGCGCCAACCAGAGGCGTTGCGCGCATGTAGCGAAGACCTTCGCGGTATTGCGCGAATCCGGTTTTCTCCTGCTTCTTCCGGCTGCCTTCGGCGCGGAAACCGCCTTTTCGGCGGAGCCTCGATATGCAGAACAGGGAGATCACGAACGACAGCGCGTTGTAAGTGAAGGCCAGTTCGTAGCCCGATTGCACGCCGCGAGCCGCGAGGAGCGCGCCAATGGTGAGGCACGCCCACGAAGTAGTCTGCGTCATCGTGTTCGCCGTGTGGAGTTCTTCCGGCGTCGCGATGGAGGGGAGGATGGACGCGCGGCCGCTGGTGAAGAAAGGCGACGCGAACATCAGCATGGCACTCAACACGTACATCAGGCGTTCGTCGGTGCGATGGATGCAGAGGATGAAGCCGAGCGCGATGACGGCGCGAATGGCGTCGCTTGCCATCATGACGTGCTTGCGGTTCAGGCGGTCGAGAAGCACGCCTGCGATCGGGCCGGCGACGAGCATGGACACTGCGCGCGACAGGAAGACGAAGGTGACGACGAGGCCCGGGTTCTTGTGGGTCATGGCGAGGCTCATGACCGCGATGTTGTTGAAGTGGTCGCCGATTTCGCTGACGACCTGGCCGGACCACGTGTAGCGGTAGTTGCGGTTCTCGCGCAGGAGTTGTGTGAAGGCGCTCATGCGGGATGGGATTGTGCGCGGCGGCTGGTTTCGGATGGCGGCGGCATCGTGGCAGGCGGAACCGCCTGCCCCACAGAGGGCCCGGAATGCGCGGTCCATGTGGCTGCGCCACCGGTCTTGAAAGGCGCAGGCCAAAGGCCTACTCCACATGGCCGGAGACGGCGGATCATTGGCCGGCACCCGCCGCTTCCTCGCGGACCGTGGCGTGGCGAAGGAAGTCGTGGTCGATCTCATACCCGAACCCCGGGGCGTCGGTCAGGGCGATGGTCCCGCGCGGCGTCGTTTCCACTTCCGGCACGATAATGTCGCGCTTCCAGTAGCGTTTGCTGGCGGAGACATCGCCGGGCAACGTGAAGTTGGGCAGGGTCGCGAGCGCGATGTTGTGCGCGCGGCCGATGCCCGCCTCCAACATGCCGCCGCACCAGACCGGAATTCCGGCAGCCTGGCAGACATCGTGGAGCCGCTTCGCTTCGCCGAATCCGCCCACGCGTCCCAGCTTGATGTTGACGATACGGCCGGCCTTCAGGCGAATCGCCTGCTCGGCGTGGTGAGCTGTCCGAATGCATTCGTCGAGGCAGATCGGAGTTTCAAGCTGCGCCTGCAGTTGCGCGTGGTCGATGATGTCGTCGTGCGCGAGCGGCTGTTCGATCATCGTGAGCTTGAATTCGTCGAGTTGTTTCAGCAGCGGCGCGTCGGCAAGGGTGTAAGCGGAGTTGGCGTCGGCCATCAGCGGCGTATCGGGGAAGCGCTGGCGGATGCGCCTGACCACGTCGACATCCCAGCCCGGCTTGATCTTCATCTTGATGCGCTGGTANNTTCCACAGCGGATTGCCGTTGCGCCGGGCCTGCAAATCCCAAACCGCCGCTTCGACTCCGCCGCGCGCCATATTGTGGCCGCGAATGTGCTTCGTCAACGCGTCGACGCCGTTGGCGCTTTCGAGCTCCTTGCCAATCAGCCGGGGCGCGACGTAATCCTTCGCTATGATCCACGCGGCGGCGGTCCACTCCTCGTTATAAAAAGGATGCTCGCCCG
>PLEX01000168.1 GCA_003136575.1 Bryobacterales bacterium
TGATTCCGGCGCTGCGCCACCCGATCGAAAACCCCAGGAGTTCAAACCGAAATCCCTGCCGCTAAGTCAAACTGCCGTTTTTCAGCAGCCTGCTAGGTTTGTCCATCACCTCCATGTGGCTTGCCCCAGTCGTCTTAAAGTAGTACCAGGGCGCTGCCGGGCAGGGGGTCGGGGGCTCGGGCAGATCGGCATGTTTTTTGCGCGGCGCGTGGCGACTGCGTTAAAATTAGGGAGCGCGCCCGTAGCTCAGCTGGATAGAGCGTTTGCCTCCGAAGCAAAAGGTCAGCAGTTCGAATCTGCTCGGGCGCACCAGTACCAACCTTTCGCCCTCAAGCAATTGCACGAAATGCCGCCGTTTCCGTGGCTGAAGTCCTTTCGGGACTGTGCCCGGTTTTGTGCCCACACTGTGCATTTTGCGCGATTTCCCGCGCTTCCCGCGCGGTGTTCAGGTTCGGATGAACGTAGCGCCGGGTTGTCGCAAAGTCGCTCTGCCCCGCCAGGTATGCCGGGGTATACCGATCGAGAATCCGCGCCCACCGCGTAATGCACGTGTGCCGGAACGTGTACAGCAAGAATGGGGCGACCTTCCCGAGTCTGCACGCCGTCTCATGCTGCCGGAGTAACGTGGATTGCTCCATGTGTCCGCTCGCCGTTCCAGACGGAAACGTCTAAACGATTGTCCGCCGCGCCACCGCTCCAATAAAACTTGCGCCCGTTCGGAGAGTGGAATTTCGCGCTCCGCGTTGACTGTCTTGCCACGCGGGATATAGATCGTATCGCCCCTGTAGGCTCCCAGCTTAGCCGGTGGCATTCCTCCGGGCGCAATCCGCAGTCCAGCAGGATTATCGCCACTTCCCGCAGCAGATAGGGGTCTTCGGGTTTCAATGGCTGTTCGCCATGAAGCGTGGCGAGAATGCCCTCACAGGCCTGCAGACCATGAAACGTCTGTGCTGGCGTCTCAGCCATTTTGGACTGCCCTCTGATTTACGAGGCAAACGCGTGCTCGGACATCGGCGCATGGGATGGATGGTTCAGCTTCGAATGCGAGCGGCGCGGAAGTCGTTGCCGTAGATTGCGTCGCGCTCAATACGTTTCTCGATGCCCGCGATTTGCTCGATTCGCGCGTGGAATACCTTACGCTCGACGTCAGCGAGCTATCGGCGGCGAAGCTTGGCCGCTTCGATTTCGTTCTGTTTTTCGGAGTGCTGTACCATCTGCGCCACCCTTGCTCGGTCTCGAAAAGGTGGTCGAATTGTGCCGCTCGGCGGGCTTCGCGCAGGCCGAATTGAAAGACGTAACGAACCAGCGGGCATCCGTAGTCTGCCGTCGCCGGTGGCCCGAGCCAAATGGCGTCGGCGCGGCTCCGCATTTTAATGCCGCAATCAATAACCGCACGCAGATCGCGCGCTTCCATCCGCTCAAGGACGAGTATCTCTGTTGCGCCCTGATCTTCTCCGCTCTGGCGGGAAGACCCGGCAGTTTGGTTGCGGCCCCGCTGCTTTGCGGGGCAGGCGGTTCCGCCTGCCGACCGGCTTCAGGCCGGTTTTTCAGCTGAAAAAGGCATCCATCGGACAAGCCATTTCCTGGCGTAGCGGCATTTCTACTTTGCCTTGAAATACCATGCTTCGACAATGATTACCTTCCCGCTTGACATAAGCGGTCCCCGGGGGCTATCATTCCATCTAGCGGTATTAGCAGGCATTATAGCGCAGCAAACGAGTCGCCACGCCGCGCGGCTCGTTCTCCCCGAGCTCCCGGTTGGCAGCTCCCTTAACTCTGGCGTCGCAAGTTCCCGGCGCTCCACCTCAAACATCCAAAGCAGACAGGTTTCGAACCGCGGCTCTATAGCTGCGCGCCGATTAAAACCAGGAGATCTAAACCACAAATGGCGCTTACACCAAAGCTCACAGACGACCTACTTGACAGAGGATATTCGCGGCGGCAAATCGCGAAGATATCCATGGGGGCCGCAGCGGCCATTCCCTTCTTTAACGAATTTGCGCTGGCGCAGGATGCCGCCGAGATCCAAAGCACGCAGGGCGGTGGTTACGGCGGTGGCCGTGGGGGCCGGGGCGGGAGAGGTGGCAGCGGTGGCCGCGGCGGCGGTGGTTTTGGCGGCGGACGCGGAGCTTACGATCCGGACATGGTCGTCATCACGTCCAATGAAAACCCGATGGGACCCACCAAAGAAGGACTGGAAGCGCTCATTAAAGTAGCGCCCATGGGGTGGCGGTACAGCCCGCAGGGCGACAACCTGGAGTTCAATCAGCTTCTGGCGAGCACGGAAAACGTCCCGCAGGACCACGTGACGGCATATCCTGGATCGAGCATCCCGCTCGCCAACGTGGTGCCGGCCTTCACTTCGCCGACTCGGCCCTGGGTCATGGGTAATCCGGGCTACGGCAGTGGCGCGAGCCGCTGGCTGGGCAATAAGGTCATTCAGGTTCCGTTGCGCAAAGATTATTCGCACGACGTGGAAGCGATGATTAAGGCCGACCCGAACGCGGGCGCTTTTTACATCTGCAACCCCAATAATCCGACCGGCACGCTGACGCCGCGCAAGGATCTGGAATACATTTTGGCCAACAAGCCGAAAGATTCGGTCCTGATCATCGACGAAGCGTACGTCCACTTCTCGGGCCTGGAAAATATGTCCACGGATCTGGTGAAGGCGGATAAGGATGTCGTGGTTCTCCGCACATTCTCGAAGATTTACGGCATGGCCGGACTTCGAGCGGGTGCGGCGTATGCGCGCCCGGATCTGCTGGCGAAGATCAGCCAGTACGGCGGCTCGGGATTCATGCCCGTTACCGCTACGGCATGCGCCGCGGCGAGCATGAAGACCATCAAGACGATGATGCCGGAACGCATCGCGATCAACAAGAAGAACCGGGAACTCGCCTTCGAGCACCTGGAGAAGATCGGCGTGAAGTACATCCCGTCCGGCACGAACTTCTTCATGATGGAAGTGAAAGGAATGACCGGCGCGCAGGTCGGCTCGGCGATGGTGACCCACAAGGTCCGGATCGGCCGCACGTGGCCGGTATGGCCGCAGATGGTTCGCGTTACCGTCGGCACTTACGAAGAAATGACGAAGTTTAACGCGGCCCTCGATCTCGTGATTAAGGATGGACCGCCGAAGGTAGCCTCGGCGGGTTAGGCGATTCCGCGGACGCAGGCGGCGCGCATAACGTGCGCCGCCGGCATCTATTCGTTCCTGCGACTTCGCGGTCCAGGTTTGGGTTCGGCGTCAGAGTAAATGGCGCTCCATTAACAACAAGTGATCATGCGGGAGTGAGGGTACTCCCGGGGGAGATTGAAAACGAAATGGGACTTTCACCTAAGCTTACCGAGAACTTACTCGAACGAGGTTATTCACGCCGGCAGATTGCGCGGGTTGCGCTGGGGGCTGGAGCGGCCATCCCTTTCTTTGCCGAATACGCCTTCGCGCAAAACGCGGCGCCAGCCGCCGGCGGACGAGGAGGGCGGGGAGGCGGTATGGCGCCGCTGCCTTACGATCCCGAACGCGTTGTCATCTCCGGCAACGAGAATCCGATGGGGCCGAGTAAAGAAGGCCTGGAGGCGTTGCTTAAGGTCGCGCCGATGGGTTGGCGTTACAACCCGCAGGGAGAAAACCTGGATTTTCAGGCGCAGCTGGTCGCCTCGGAAAACGTGAAGCAGGGTTATGTGGTCGCCTATCCGGGCTCCAGCATCCCGCTGGCGAACTCCTTCCCCGCCTTCACTTCGCCGACGCGTCCGTGGGTGATGGGACAGCCCGGCTACGGTGGCGGCGGTGGGCGTTGGGTCGGAAACAAAGTGATCCAGGTTCCACTGCGCAAAGACTACACGCACGACGTGGAAGCCATGATCAAGGCCGATCCCAATGCGGGCGCGTACTATATCTGCAATCCGAATAATCCTACCGGGACGCTGACGCCGCGTAAGGACCTGGAATATATTCTCGCCAACAAACCGAAGGACGCCGTCCTTGTGATCGACGAAGCGTACGTCCATTTCGCCGGTCCGGATAACTACTCGACCGAACTCGTGAGACAGGATAAGGATGTTGTCGTTCTCCGCACTTTCTCGAAGATCTACGGCATGGCTGGCATTCGTTGCGGCGCGACCTTCGGGCGGCCGGATCTTCTGTCGAAGATCTCCCAATATGGCGGCACCGGCTTCATGCCCGTCACGGCGACGGCGTGCGCGGCGGCCAGCATGAAGGCGAATCCAGGCCTGTTGGTGGAGCGCCTGGCGATCAATAAGAAGAACCGTGAATACGCCATGGAGAAGATGGATAAGCTCGGTGTTTCCTATATCCCGTCGGTCGCCAACTTCTTCATGATGTCGGTGAAGGGTATGACTGCGGCGCAGGTCGGTACGGCCATGCTTGCGAAGAAGGTCCAACTCGCCGGCGCCAACAGGTGGCCCTCGATGCCGAATCACATCCGCGTGACCGCAGGCAGCTGGGACGACATGACGAAGTTCAATGCCGCGCTTGAGCAGGTTGTGAAAGAGGGTCCGCCGAAGATGGCATCGGCGGGTTAGCAGACTATTTCCGCTGAAGTTGCGAAACCCGGCTTCCGCGTATGTGATTTTTATGCGGAGCGGCCGGAAGTCTGGTCCAGGTAGCCATCTTTGACTGCACGGGCTGGTCTATAAATGCTGTATCGCCAGTGAAATGCCCGGTATGCGCGATTTCGCATATACCGGGCATTCGTTTTTTAAATCTGAAGTTCGTTGACAATTCTTAAAATATTAGCTACCATTTCTATATTCAGTTTGGAGACGCGCCTCGCAGCGATTGTCTTCTTTTTTTCCAAAGCTCTCCGCCCTGAGCCGACTCCCTTGATTCCGGTAGTTCCTAACCCCGCAGCGGGTTTCGACTGCTAACTAGTCGTCCACAACAGGTTGATGTCGTTTTTCACGCTTCCGTCGCGCATTGTCCGCGCGCGGACCTGTCCTCCCGCGCCGGACCGATCGCTCCGCACTCGTGCGGGCAGAAAACCATATTTCAGGAGACTCATCATGCGACTCGTCTGTACATTTATCGTATTTTCCGCACTGGTCTGGGGCCAGGCGTTCCAGGGTTCGTTGCGAGGACGAGTTACCGACCCCAAGGATGCCGTTGTCCCGGTCGCGAAGGTCACTCTTGTCGAAGAAGCAACCTCCGTGGCTACGACCACTGTGACCAACGACAAGGGCGAATACTCGTTCCCGGTACTCAACCCTGGCACCTACGCGCTGGTTGTCGAAGCGCCTGGCTTTAAGAAGCTGGAGCAAAAGGGCATCGTCATCGTCACCCAGACCGCCAATACGCAGGACGCGAAGCTGGATATCGGCCAGGTGACGGAAACCATCGACGTGACGGCCGAAGCAGAACTGCTCGCTACTTCGGAAGCATCCACCGGGACGGATATCGATCGTCAAAAACTGGAAGATATTCCGAACCTGGGCCGCGATCCGTTTATGCTGGCGCGCCTGAGTGAAGGCGTAGTGTGGACCGGCAACCCGAAGTTCGACCGCATGGAAGATCAGAGCGGACAGTCGGCGGTATCAATTGCCGGCGGCCCGACGCAGACCAATAACTATACTCTCGACGGCGTTTCGATCACCGACTCCACCAACCGAGCCGTCATTATTCCGTCCATGGAAGGCGTGGAGGAAATGAAGGTTCAGGCGAACACGTACGACGCATCGATGGGCCGCACCGGTGGCGGCGTATTCAACGCGACGATGCGCTCCGGCCAGAACCGCATGCACGGTTCGCTGTTCGGCATCATCCGCGAGACGAGCTGGCTCGCCAATACGTTTTTCGCCAACGAAGCGGGCATTCCGGTGCTCGCGCAGCCATTTAAGAATTACGGCGACTCGCTCGGCGGTCCGGTCAGAATTCCGAAAATCTACGATGGCCGAAACAAGACGTTCTTCTTCGTAACGACGGAAGGCTACCGTATGTTCGACGCGGCGACCACTGTCGATTCCGTACCGACCGCGCTCGAGCGTATCGGCAATTTCTCCCAAAGCCTCTCGACGACGAAGAATGGATCGCAACAGATCATTTACGATCCCCTGAGCACCAACCTGACGACGGGCGCACGCACGCCGTTCCCCGGGAACATCATTCCGGCCAGTCAACTGAGTCCGATCGGCCTTGCCCTCGCTTCGTATTATCCTCTTCCAACCCAAGCGACGCCGTATTATGGCGCACCCAACGCCTCGCTCGTGGTCAACGTGCAGGATCGCGCCGATCAGGGCATCTTCAAGGTGGATCACGAATTCACCAAGTGGCTCAAGGCGTCGGCGACTTATCTGCACTACGGCAGCACGGAACCGTCCAATACCTTTTTCCCGAATGCGGGCACGCCGAATCAGACTATTTACGAACGCCATGTTGACGCCTTGTCGACCAACGCGGTAGCGACTCTGAGTCCGAGCACGGTGCTGACGGTCCGCTTCGGACAGAACCGATTCCCGGATTTCGACCCGAATTACAGCAACGGCTTCAGTCTGACGACTCTCGGCTTCTCACCCGCGGTCAACGCTTTGACTCCCGGCTACCCGGCCTTCCCCTCTATCTCGACAGGTGAGTTCTCGGCTTACGGCGGCGGCACTACGCCATGGACGGTTTACCACTCCCAGAGCGTTGACGTTGAAGTTGCGAAATTCATCGGCAAACACAGCATCAAGGCAGGTTTCGATTACCGTCTGATCGCCGATGCATCGGAGACTGCCACCGGCCCCAGCAGCTTCGGTTTCACTTCCGGTTTCACTTCAGCGAGCGCAGCCAAAACAGTCACCGGCACCGGCGGCGGTTTGGCCAGTATGTTGCTGGGTTACCCCGCAAGCGGCAGCATCACCAAGGGATCGTTTTTCAACGATTACACCCACTACACGGCGTTCTTCATCCAGGACGACTATCGCATCAGTTCAAAACTCACATTGAATTTCGGGTTCCGGGGCGAGCACGAGCCCAATCCCGAGGAATCGAACAACAAGTTGACGGTAGACGCGAACCTGAGCGCGACGAATCCGCTGCAGGCTGATATCCCGAGCCTGACTCTGAAAGGCGAAGTGGAGTATGCGGGCATCAACGGGAATCCGCGGTATGCCGGCAACCCGTTGGGAGTGAAGGCCGGACCGCGCATGGGTTTTGCCTATTCGCTCAATCCCAAGACGGTGTTCCGCGGCGGGTATGGCATCTTCTGGATTCCGCAGTCGTTCTCGGCCCAGAGCGCGGCGGGCTATTCGCAGGTCACCAATATTGTGACGACGATTAACGGCGGTTACACGCCCTACGCGACGCTGGCGAATCCTTATCCCAACGGACTGACGCCGATCTCGGGCAATAGCCTGGGCGGTCTGGCCAACATCGGAGCGGGCATCACAACTACTGAAAACGGCAATCATTCCGCCGGTTACGTGGAACAGATGTCGCTAGATATTCAGCGTCAGGTGAGCAAGAACGCCTCGATCTGGGGCGGTTACATCGGATCGCACACTCTGGATCAGCCGTTCACGGTCGCTCTGAATCAGCTGAATCCGAGTTACTTCTCCCTCGGATCCGCCGGTCTGAACAAGTCCGTGGCGAATCCATTCTATGGATTCGCTCCCAACACGGTCACACTTGGAAGCGCAGCCACAGTAACTCAGGCCACGCTTCTCGAACCGTACCCCGAATACACTTCGGTCAGTCTGCTGACTAATATGGGCCGGGCGACTTATTACTCGTTCTACGGCAAAGGCCAGTGGCGGGCGAAGTATGGATTGACCCTGAATGCGACGTATACCTGGTCCCGCAATATGGCCCTCACTACGCCGCAGAACTACGACGGCAACATCGTGTCCCAGGGCTGGGCGAGGGCATCAACCGATACGCCGAACAGCTACTCGATGTCGGTTTCCTACGCGCTTCCTTTCGGCAAGGGTCAGATGTTCATGGCGAACAGCAACAAGGCCATGGATTTGCTGTTCGGTGGCTGGTCGGTGGACGGGCAGCAGCTTATCCATTCGGGCACGCCGCTCGCGATCACCCAGACCAATGCAAATACGGGTTGCAACGGTTGCGGCCAGTTCGCCACCGCTACGGGCGTTTCCGCGCAAACCAACGGCTCCGTCGATTCGCGGATCAACGATTGGGTAAATCTGGCGGCTTTCACTGCGACGCCGGCCTATCAGTTCGGCAACGTCAGCCCAAGGATCAACGTGTATTCGCCGCCGCTGTTCAACATCGACGCGTCTCTGCACAAGATGGTGACTTTCAAGGAATACTATCACGTGCAGTTCCGGGCCGAAGCGCTTAACCTGACCAACACGGTGCTGTTCGCATCGCCGACGCTGAATGTCAGCAGCCCGGGAACGTTTGGAGTCATCACGAGCCAGACGAACTTCCCGAGACTGTTCCAGATATCGGTTCGCATTACTTTCTGATCGAGCTGTAGCCATGAAGGGCGGAAAGGGACCGGTTCGCCGGTCCCTTTTTATTTGCTTTGGAGCCGATGCGGGTTTCTCAGCTGTGAAACAATCTTATATATGCCGCGGTTGAATCCTGCACTGCCTCTGCTGTTGGCCGCGGCAATGCGCGTGAGCGGACAGGAACCGGTAATCCGCATAGACGTCAACCTGGTGCAGGTGGATGCGGTGGTCACCGATTCCGCAAACAAGCACATCGGCAACCAGAAGGCCGGCGATTTCGAGATTCTTCAGGACGGCAAACCACAAACGATCACTAATTTTTCTTACATCGCTCCGGATGAGCCACCGGTTACGGCGGGTGTCGCGACGGTGGGGCGTAAAGGCAAAAACTCCCTTGACACTATCCTGCCGCGGTACGCGGGCACCCCGCTCAATGCCGGTGAAGTTCATCGCACAATGGCGCTGGTCGTCGACGATCTCGGCTTGTCTGCCGACAGTATGTCTCACGTCCGCGATGCCCTGCGAAAGTTCGTCGCCGGCGGAATGCGGCAGGGCGACATGGTGGCGATTATCCGCACCAGCGCGGGAACGGGTGCGCTCCAGCAATTCACCACGGACAAAACCGTTCTAAACGCGGCCATTGATCGCATCAAGTTCGTGCTGGGCCGGGTTGGTGTGTCGTCGTTCGCCCCGGTGCTCGCTCAGTCGCCCGAAGAAGAAAAGGTGGCCGCAGCCGAAGAGGCGCTCGATCAGTTTCGGAGCGGAACGCTCATGGCAGGTACGCTTGGCGCGCTTCGCTACGTGATCGAGGGCATGCGCGAAATGCCGGGCCGCAAGTCGATCGTTCTTTTTTCGGAGAGCCTGGCAACACCGGATCCCGGCCTTCGCGGCCTGACCGACGCCGCGAACCGTGCGTCGGTCGTCATCGACACGATCGACCCGCGCGGTCTGCAAACCTTTATGGACGTGCGAGACGTAAAACCGACCGCGACGCCGACGCGGCTGAAACCTTCGGCGCAATCGAAACGGGAGTCCGACATGGCCGACTCCCAACTGGGACTCGTGGCGCTGGCGCGCGATACTGGCGGCCTTTTCGTAAAAGACAACAACCTGATCGATCAGGCTCTCAATGAGGTCGTCGCGGATGCCGAAGGCTACTATCTCATCGGCTATCGCCCCGATGCCTCCACCTTTGACACAAAGACCGGCGCGCCCCTTTATCACAAGGTGCAGGTGCGCCTCAAAGTCGCCGGACTTCGCGTTCGCTCGCGGAGCGGCTTTTTCGGGGGATCCGACACTGTTCAGGATAAGCCCGTGAGCAGCCGGGCGACGCTGCAGCATGCTCTCAATTCGCCGTTCGCTTCCTCAGACGTGCGCGTCCAACTCACCACTCTGTTCAACCAGACGCGGGACAAGCGCTCCAATCTGAGCGCCCTGCTCCACATCGATGCCCGTGACCTGAGCTTCACGGCTCAACCCGACGGCTCGCGACACGCCAACTTTGAAGTCGCCGCCGAGCTATTCGGCGTCAAAGGCGAGCATGTCGATCGCAGCGATCGCGTGTTCAATGTGGATCTGAAGCCGGATCAATACGCGGCCGCGCTAGCCACGGGAGTCGTCTACGTCGTGAATCAGCCGGTGCGGAATTCCGGCATTTACCAGATGCGCATCGCGCTGCGCGATCAGAGTTCGGAGCGGTTAGGCACGGCGAATCAGTTCATCGACGTGCCGGACCTCACGAAAGGACTTCTCGCGCTATCGTCCATCCTTTTGCGCCGGGATGCGCACGGCGCAACGGACGCGGATCGTGCCGAAGGCCAGCTGTCCGATAGCGACCCCGCGACCGCGGCCGCGCTGCGCGCCTTCAAACCCGGCGACGCGCTTTCCTACGATTACCTCGTGTTCAACGCAAAATCCGGAGGTGCCCGCAGAGCCGACCTGGAAGTGCAAACGCGCTTGTTTCGCAGCGGGAAGCTGGTTTACACAGGCCGGCCGATGGTTCCCGAACTGGCAGGCGATCCAGCTTCGGGCCGATTGCAGGCCGGAGGTCACATGACGCTCGCGGCGGGTATTACTCCGGGCGATTACGTGATGCAGTTGCTCGTTACCAACAAACTGGCGAAGGAACGATATCGGAGCGCATCGCAGGCGATCGATTTCGAGGTGGTTCAGTGACTCCAATGGCTGTGTTAAGCCGATCCGCAATACTTCTGGTGCTGACCGGACTCCATCTATTCGCACAGGCCCCTGCGGCGAGTGTGCCGAAAACGCAGGGCGTAAAGGCGGGCCAGACTGAAGTAAATCCATTAGACGGCCTCACGTACGTCTGGATCCCGGCCGGAACATTCAGCATGGGATGCACGCCCGGAGATGCGGAATGCGACTCCGACGAGAAGCCGGCTCACCGGGTCACGATAAGCAAGGGTTTCTGGATCGCGCAGACGCCGGTGACGCAGGCCGCATACCAGCGGGTGACCACCACGAGCCCGGGCTATTTCAGCGGCGCGCAGTTCCCCGTGGACAGCGTGAATTGGGACGAAGCACAAAACTATTGCCGGACGATCGGGATGCGGCTGCCCACCGAAGCGGAATGGGAATTCGCGGCGCGCGCGGGAATGCAGGCAAGCCGCTATGGGAACCTTGACGATATTGCCTGGTACGGAGTCAACAGCGGAAACAAGACTCACGACGTAATGCGAAAACTGCCGAACGCGTGGAATCTTTACGACATGCTGGGAAACGTCTGGGAATGGACTGCCGACTGGTATGGGCCGTACGCAGCCGGAGCTTCCGAAGAATCCACCGACCCGCAAGGCCCCGCAACCGGCAAGATCCGAGCGCTGCGCGGCGGATCGTGGGCCAATGGTCCGGCGTTCGTGCGAGTCTCGGTCCGCAGCGGAAACGAGCAGGATCATCACAGCAATGTGGTTGGCTTCCGCTGCGTGGGTAACTGACGGCGATTCAGCGTTTTCAGAGCGTTCTTCGCATCAGCAGGCCCGGGCTGAAGCGGGTCTCGGCAGTTCCGATGACGCTGAAACCAGAGGCAACCGCGGAATTGGCGGATAGGGTCGCCGCACGATAGAAGGCCTCAGCATGAGGATTACCGATGACGTGCAAGGCGGCGGACCCGCGCGCCCTCGCCGCTTCTGGGCAATGATCCACCAGTAACCGTCCAACCCCTTTCCTCCAAAGGCTGGGTTCGACGAACAGGGCGTCCAGTTCAGTCTCACCATCGCTCCGAGGCAAGATGGCGGAGAACCCGATGATCGAGCCAGCCTGCTCCGCGACGAAAACCTGGCCGGTTTCGATTTGTTCGGGAGGCAATTCAGTGGCATCGGGATGGGCGAGCAACGCCGCGCGGTCGCCGGGATTCGCGAGCGACGCCCGCAACTGCAAGGCTTCCAACGCTTTTTGCTCGAGGACACCGCCTGTCGTATGGACACATTTTTCATTCGGGAATTCCAACCCTTTCAGATGCCCGCCTACGCCCTGAATATGTATGCTATATGGCTTGACTGGAACAAGGCGAATATCGAAAAACATTGGCCGGCAGGGATCCTTCCCCGCGAAGTGTCGGAAGCGTTCGCCAATGAGGCGATTGATCTCGGCTACGAAGTCGTCAACGGCGAAGAGCGTTGGACTTCGATGGGACACACGAAGGGAATGCGGATTCCGGTCGTTGTGTGGACTATGCAAGGCGACGCGATCCGCCCCGTGACAGCGTTTGAAGCGGGGAGCCGCTTGGCTGCGGAATCTGTCAGGGAGAAAAGGATGGCAGAGCAATCATGGCTGCGTTGATCGCTGGAACCCGGGTTCCGGAATTCGAGAGCGAGGCGGACGAGGCGCGCCGGTGGGACGAGCACCGTGCTGAGCTGGAACAAAACCTGGGCCACGCCATTCGCGGCACGGCGCAACGGTTGGTGAGGGAGGCGCGCGCGTCGAAAAACATCACCATTCGTATGCCTTTGGCGGATCTGGAGCGTGCCCGCCGGCTTTCGACGAGGAAGGGACTCGCGTACCAGACGTATTTGAAGATGCTGCTTCATGAGGCATTGGAACGGGAAGAAAAAGCCGGGGTCGCGTAACGTACGACCTCCCGGGATTCATGTGTTGGATTCCGGTGCGTGGGCAATTGACGGCGTAGAGGCGCCTTTGCCGGTGCCGCTGATGCGCCCGTCGGCCTGCGATCACTTCGCCGCGGGCCGCCGCCCCAACGCCGCCAGATCGGCGCTTTCCAATACGCGGTTGGGGACACCGTTGCGCGCGGCGAAGATCATCGCGCGCCCGAGTTCCTCGGTTGTGATGACGCCGCTGGGCCAGATCCATTGAAGAACCGGCCAGAAAGGCGACAGCACCCCGAGCAGCACACTGCCGCCGGGGGCCTTCGAGCGCTCGCCATGCATTGGGCGTAACGCGCCGAGGCGGATCATGACCGCTTCTGGAAACAGCGCGAGGAGCGCGTTTTCGGTACGGCCCTTCACGCGTGCCCACATCGACTTGCCGCCGGTACCCATGCCGGATACGTAGAGGAATCGCATTGCCGGATTCACACGCGCCAACGCGTGGGCCCATCCCATCGTGAGGTCATACGTGAGGCGCGTGTATTCGGCCTCGCTCATGCGCACGGAGGACACGCCAAGGCAGAAGAAGCAGGTGTCGAAGCCTTCCAATTCGCCCGCATTCACGTTGAAGTCGAACATATCCGCCCGGACGACTTCGCGCAGTTTTGGATGCGAAACGGCGCTGGAACTTCGGCCTATCGAAAGGACGGACTCGATCCCGGGATCCAGAAGACACTGGCGAAGGACGCCCTTGCCCACCATGCCCGTCCCGCCGAACAGAATGACTTTCATTTCCACCTCCGCCGGACTACCTGTGGCGTCGAACTAACTCTACGCCGCCCGCCACACTCCGTTGCCGCGCAGCGCCAGATTAGCGATATGCCCCGCTCGCGCCGCCGCGACGCCAATCTCCACCGAGGCGTTGGGCGTCGCTCTCGAACGAGCGCAATCGAGGAAATTCTTCACGTGATCGATCACGCCATCGTGCTCCGACTTCACGTCCATCGCCGGATTCGGCGGCTCCAGGTTTTCGCTGTACGTGGGAAGCTCGTTGTACACCTTAAACCCGCCGCGGCCGAGGCGCATCATCGATTTCGTGCCGCGAATGGTCAGGCCGCCGCCTTCCAGATAGCCCAACAGCGCGCACTCGAATGTCACCAGCGTGTTCGGATAAACGAGAGTGGCGTTCATGGTATCGGCGGTCTGCCGCTCGGTCAGAATGGCCTTGATCCCGGTAGCCGTCGCGCTTGTCGGCGAATCGGCGTCCATCATCCAGTGCGCCACATCCACCCAGTGCAGGAACAGGTCCGTCATCGCGCCGCTGCCGAAATCCCAATACCAGCGCCAGTTCGAGTATTGGTCCTGGTTGGGTTCGCGGTCGGGCGCGTTGCCGAGAAAGCGTTTCCAGTCGAGCTTCGTCCAATCGAGGTTCGCGCCCCGGCTGATCGCGTGCCGCTGGTACCAGTGCGTGCGGATCATCGTGATCTGTCCGAGTTGCCCGGAGCGCACAATGTCCTTCGCCTGCGCGAAATGCGCCCAGCTTCGCTGCTGCATGCCGGTCTGCACCACGCGCTTCATTTCCCGAACCGCGTCGATCAGCGGCTGGCCTTCCGCCAGCGTGTGCGTCACCGGCTTCTCGCAATAGACGTCCTTGCCGGCTCGAACGGCGGCGATAGTAATCGGCACATGCCAGTGGTCCGGAGTGCCGACGAAGACGGCGTCGATATCGGCGCGGTCGAGGACTTCGCGGTAATCGACGAAGTCGCTCGCATTCGTTCCGTATTTCGCGCGCGCTTCGTCCCGATGCGGCTCATAGACGTCGCAAACCGCCACGACTTCGTTGTCCGGGAGCTGATTCAGCACGGCCAGCAGGCCCTGGCAGCGGCCGCCGGTTCCGATAGCGCCGATCCGGATGCGGTCGTTCGCGCCGAGAATCCGGCCATACGAGGCGGCGGTCGCGGCTGCGGCGGTCTTCAGAAAAATACGGCGATTGGAGATTTCCATGTTGCCTAAGGTAGATGTACGGACGGTCGTTTGTCAAATCGCCGCCCGGGCGATTTCGTCTCTTGGGCGTAAGGCGGATTCGTCTAATTTCCCGACGGCACCCGCTCAGCGCCGTCGACGATCAAGTATTTGTCGGTAACGGTAGTGCCGACGAGAGCCAAACCAATTTCCTTCAAAGACGCCATAATCGCGCTGGCATCCGAGAATGCGGGCTGTCCCGGGCCGCTGTCCTCAGGATGAAGCTTAAGTTCGAAAGTGTATCTTCCGGTCAAACCGGTTTCGTCGACGACGGGAATTGCCAATACGCGCGAAAGCCCGTCGCCCAGACTTTCCATCGTGGCCATGTTTGCGTTCACACCGTCTCCCGTAAGGGCAACGCCGCCTCTGCCGGGTTCCGGCACCGGCTTTAAGACGCCCGCTGCATTGGGTCGCGCTCTCAAAGCGTACCCCTTTACGGACCTCACTACCAGATGCGCCCGCAGCTGGAAGCGTTCCACGAGCAGTGCCTGCAGCATTTCCGGCACTGCGGATTCGGCATCCTGCGGATTGGTTGCATCGATATCGAAGAATTCGGAGTCCATCCACCCCGGAGCATCTACCTGATACTCCTTGCGCCGGTATGCCCGGGTCACAAGCTCTTTGAGGCTGACGCCGGTGTAGTGAATGCGCCCCGGCGATTCTTTGAAACGGATGCCGGGGTGCGGACCTGCCGCTGGCTTCACCGACGCGACTTCAAACCGCGGTTCATCGGCGCTGGTCTCCACGGCGACGCAAAACGCAATCACAAATGCCGTGAGAATGAGTAGGCTAATTCTCTTCATGCTGTAGCCTGTCTACGGTTTGCCAGGCGACGCCTGCATCTGTTCTTCCAGCCCGGGAAACACGGCCCGCCCGCCGATAACAGGGACTCCTCCGGCCGGCAGAGTGTCCTTCCCGGACTCCTTGTCGATCATTTCCAGCCAGCGGTCCGGCAGCCTGGTTGTTCGCATCTTTGCGCTTTCCTGAAACGAGAAGCCGTCGGCCGACCAGTTGACTGCTCCTTCAGCAGGTACCACTACAAAGCGCACTGGTTGCGACAATACCGTCGCGCCCGAGAGCCTGACCACTCCTTCGTGAACGCCCGCTGTCGCGTCGGAACTGAAAACGCGAAATCTGACATCGCGCGCCACCGACGCTCCCACGCTGACGGTCATCTTCGCCGGGGAGAAGTCCAGTCCGGGAACGTCGAGAGCGATGCCGAAGGTTCTGATTTCCGTCGCATTATTGCGGATGGAGAGAACAATCTCACGCCCGGGTTTCTGGTTCACAGGAATGGAAGCGGGATCGACTGACATGCTGGAATCGGCGGCCACCCTGACAGCCACCGCATCGGCGAAGGTCACACTCGCGGGCGGCAGCAACCGGAGTTTCGAATGGCTCAGCTGAATGCCATCCGCTTCGATAGCCAGTTGCGCCGAATCGCCGACAACCGTCGCGGCCGGAACACTCACCTTGTAAGTAACAAGCGCCGGCTTGTCTTTGGCACCGGGATCGGGAGGCGAATTCGGCTCAGGGGAGGGTTGTGGCGGCGATTCTTCGCGCGCGATGTTCAGTTCGGAAATGGTTCGCAGACGGGAGCGCGCCACAACATCCGGCGGCGAAAACTCCGCAGTCAGACGGTTCGTCTCGCCGATAAGCAACACCGAGACATCGGGGAAGAAAGCCGTCGCCGACGGCGCGTCGATCGCCAGCGCGATGCGCACACGGCCCGTTTTCGCGTTGCCGGCGGGAATCGGCAGGCGGGCGCGAGAAGTCTTTTCGTCCCAATCGAACACCGCCGGATGACCACCGGCCACCAGCGGACCAGTCGGCTCGTGCGACAGTTGCAGCACCACTTCGGCAGGCGACGCAGCGATGAATTCCATAGCGAGGATGCCGTTTTCGTATTCCATATCCGTCAGTTCCGCGGTGGCATAGAAGAGATGATCGGATGGCGCAAATCCGTTGCAGCCGGAACAGAGCGCACCGTTAGCCAGAGGAATATTTACGGGGAGCCAGACGACATCGTGCGGAGACACGGAGACCGGGGGAAGCGCGACAGGGCGCTGTAACGCCGGGTACATCATGGCGATCTCTCCCTTCCACGCGCCGGAGGAATCGTTGACGACCGATACGAGAGAAAGTCCGGGAGACGAAGCCGTTTTACCCGCGATGTATTGGTGAATGGAAATGCCTTCGAGGGGTACCGTCAGGCGCGCGCCGGGCGATTCGGGCATCCCCGATAACGCCGCTCCCCAAAAGCGCGCCAGCTGCGCTTCCCTGAGGATGACGTTGGCGTCATTGCCATCCGCTCCCGCCAGCGTTATGGCGCCCGGGTGATACGGAATGAGGGTCTCGAAGACATCCGTCCAGACGACGGAGCGCGTTCCGGCGGTCAACAGTTTGCGTTCGTTGTCGAGAGCGCGTGGCATGGTGGCGGAAATGCGGACGGCGTCGGGAGGCACGTCCGTCAGCGGGCCTCCGTGAGCTTTCGCCAGCAACTGAAGGCGTTCCGGCAGCGAGCCTTCGAGATCCGCTTCGAGACCAAGCCTCCGGAGGATGCGGATGACGTCGTCGAGTTGCGCGGCGTCGCCCGAAGGCGGAAGGCTGACATGCGCGACGCCCATTTCCTTCAGATGGGCCAGATCGCGTTCCCAGGCGGAGCGGGGAATGGCGGTGAACGGGAATTCGACGGACATCGTCCACGCCTGCGCCAGCGCCGCGGCGAGAAAGATACCGGCGAACAGACGGATTGCGCGTGGGGATTTGGTGGGCGACGGCACACTACACACCCTGTTTTCGCACGCGATAATCGCCCAGCGACGGCATTTTTATCACCTTGCACATTTCCCACAAACGCGAACGGGCGCGCGGGCCGATCCGTTCCGCGAGAGTCGTCCGATGATCCACCTTGCCCGAACCGGCGCCTTCATAGGTCACATAGCCAGCGTCGGGGTCGATCAGATTCGTGGTCGCGATGAGCGGTTTGCGAAAGTTGCAGCGCGCCGTGATGATCGAGGNNTCCACCCAGTCGGTCACGCGATGTGCGCCGAGGTCGTCTAGCAACAGAACTTCCTTGTCCATGGCGACGCGATAAGCTTCCTTGTCGCTCGTCTGGGAAGTCGGATCGTAGCTTGAGCGAATGCGGTCCAGCAGATTCTGGTAATCGAAAAACAGGCCTTCAAAACCCTTGTTCAGGATCGCACGGAACGCGGCAACGGCCAGATGCGTCTTGCCGNNGCCGGAGCCGGGGTCGCCCATCAACAACAGGCCGGGCTTCGCCGGATTGGGAAACTCGCGGGCGTAGCTTCGCACGGCCAGGAACACCGTGGTGAGTTCATTGTTGTTCATCAGGGAAAAATTATCGAACGAAGCGCTTCTGTAAAGCGGCGGAATATCGGATTCGGCTACGACGCGGGTGGCGCGCTCGACGGCCACGCATTCGCACCGCACCGCGCCAGAGACGTCCTCGCGCTCGACGATCTTCCAGCCCGTTCCATTGCAGTCGGGACAGACGGGTTCCTTGTGGGCGGAGGCGGTGGCCATGGTTCGGTTGCTCTTATTATCGCGCCGCGTGCACGGCGCCACTAGCCGACCGGCGTGGGATCAATCACTGCCAGCACCGCGCCCGCAACCACGCTGTCGTTCTCTCTCGCCTGAATCGCGGCGACCCGGCCGGCGCGCGGAGCCTTCATCTCGTTTTGCATCTTCATCGCTT
>PLEX01000174.1 GCA_003136575.1 Bryobacterales bacterium
CTTTGTTGCGAAGGTAGGGCTAGCCAATCCAGGCGCCATCCCGATAGGCGACCTTGCCTGGTCTGTGTGCTCCCGCTGAACTCGAACCTCAATGCTTTCAGCACCATTTTTGCATTCATCTGGTCCACGTAAATCGCGGATCGCGGCTTACGATTCCTTCCGCTTCCAGTCCCGCTTGACCACCTGGCGCGCGCGCCCCAGCGCCAGCGCGCTCTCGGGTACATCGTCGGTAATAACGCTGCCCGCTCCGATGTAAGCGCCGTCCTCGATCGCAAGCGGCGCGACCAGCGTCGAATTGCTACCCACGAAGACGCCATCGCCGATCACCGTCGCGTGTTTCCTCTTCCCGTCGTAATTGCACGTGATGGTCCCCGCGCCCACATTCACCTTGGCCCCCAGTTGCGAATCGCCCAGATAGGCCAGGTGCATCGACTTCGACCCCGCTCCCATCCTCGTGTTCTTGAGTTCCACAAAATTGCCGACATGAGCACCGGCAGCCATGTCCGCGCCCATTCGCAAACGCGCATAGGGTCCGGCATGAGCGTTGGTGCCGAGTTTCGAATCCGATACCATCGAGAACGCGAAGACTTCGGCTCCGTCCCCGAGAACTGCCTCATGCAGGATTGCGCAGGCGCCGACCCTGCAATCCTCGCCGATCACCGTCTTTCCCGTGATACGCGCGAACGGACCGATAATCGTGTCCATCCCAATCCGCACGTCGGGGTCGATCGTCACCGTTTCCGGCCGCTCGATCGTCACGCCGGCCAACATCACTTCGCGGGTCTTCCGATCGCGCAGTATGCGATCGGCTTCCGCCAGTTGCACCCGGTCGTTGATGCCCAACAGTTCGCCGGGATCGGATATCTTCGTCGCTGTCACAAGCAGCCCGGCACGATTCAGGATTTCAATCATATCCGTGAGATAGTACTCCTGGGCCGGATTGTCGGTCCCGATCTCGCGAATATGCCGCCAGAACTCCGCCGAATCGAAGCAGTAGATGCCGGAGTTAATCTCCTTTACGGCCCGCTGTGCATCCGTAGCGGCTTTGTGTTCCACGATCGCCTGAACTACGCCGTCCCGGTTTCGGATGATGCGACCGTAGCCTGTCGAGTCCGGCACCTCGGCCGTCAATACTACGGCTGCGGCCTTGCTTTCACCCTGCCGCTCAACCAACGTTTTCAGCGTCTCGGCACGGATGAGCGGGCAATCTCCCACCGTCACCACCATCCGCCCGCCCAGACCGCACAGCACCGATTCACCACAGAGCACGGCATGGCCCGTTCCCAATTGTTCTCTTTGCTCGAAGGTTTGGACGCCGGCGGCTTGAGCAACCTCTCGTACGGCGCCGGCCTGATGCCCCACGACGACGAAAATCCGCTCGGGCGGAGCCACCCCTTTGGCCGCGACAATAGCGTGTTCCAACAAAGCCCGGCCGCCCGCGCGATGCAGAACCTTTGCCATCCGCGACTTCATGCGGGTCCCCTGACCCGCGGCAAGAATTACGACGGTAACGTCACTCGACATTTCACCTACCAGTTTGACGTACGCCCGCTTTTGACCGCCCTTTCGTGGAGATTCCAGTCCGCAGTGCGCGTCCGCGCTGTGCCAATGCCAGTGCGACCGAAGCGATCGCAGCGGCGTCATGCCGCGCCTTGCTGCGCCTTTCCTTCCCAGCCCATGTCCTTCCCAACAAATCCGCCTCTACGACCTCGATCCCCATCGCGCGTATCCCGTCGCTGTCGTATTCTACCGGCGCGGCAGCCTCGGCCGCGTATCTTCGCCGCACGCTGGAGGAAACCGTCGACGTGTTGACGACGGCACAATCGATCAGACCCGCGCCGCCATTTTTCAATCCACTGTGCCTCAGCAGAGCGGCAAGATGGTCGGTCGCGCTGAAATCGGTCGTCTCTCCGGGTTGCGACATCAGATTGACGAAGCATGCCTTCAGAGCCCTGGATTCCGTGATCGCCTTCGGAATTCCGGCTACCAGCAGATTCGGTATCAGGCTGGTAAACAACGATCCCGGGCCAATCGTAATCAGGTCCGCATTGGCTATGGCGTCCAGAGTCTCGGGCAGTGGTTTCGCCGTTCGCGGCTCCAGGCGGACTGTCTGAATCGGCTGCGTGCTTCGCCCTATTTTCGATTCGCCACGCACCATCCGGCCGTTCGCGAGTACGGCGGAGAGCGATACATTTGCCGCCGTGGACGGAAATATCCGGCCCGCGATTTTGAGGACTTCAGCCGATTGGCGCACGGCATCCGGAAAATCACCTGTGATGTTAGTCAGAGCCGTCAGGAAGAGGTTGCCGAAGCTGTGCCCCTTCAATCCGCTCCCGGACTCGAATCGGTACTGGAACAGACGGGAGAGGAAGGCGCCGTCCTCCGCCAGCGCCACCATACAATTGCGGATATCGCCGGGCGGCAAGACATCGAACTCTCGCCGCAACCGCCCCGAACTGCCGCCATCGTCGGTAACGGTGACGACGGCGGTGATATCGAGCCACGGATCTCCGGGCTTTTGTGGATGCGCATATCGCTTCAGGCCCGTTAGCAGGGCGGAGAGACCATTACCGCCGCCGATGGAGACCACGCGCAGGGCTTCAGTCATAATCAACCAGTGTGCAGGACGCCCAAGCCCTGGCGAATCGACCCCTTCCGATTCCTGAGAAGCACACGGGCTGCTACGCGCGGCGCTGAACGATTCAGGGTCACTAACAAAGCCGCGCGGCGCGGCCAATTCGTGATCTCATATCTCAAAAGCCGCCCGTATTATCTTGATTCAACAATGCCCGCAAATCGGGGAACTGCTGAGAAAGGGCCAGAAATTCGGGATCCTGCCTTGCGAGAATCCTGTTTTTCGGCTCAAGCGCGATGGCGCGTTTAAGATTTTCGCAAGCCGCCGGTGCGTCGCCAGCCAGTCCGCAACACAGAGCAAGCGTGAACAGAATGTGCTCGCCCGTGGGTTGAAGATCCAGAGCGCGGCTCAGATGGAAGCGCGCGGCGTCCATGTCTCTGGCGTTCAGCCGTTCGACGCCATAATTGAAATGGTCGTCCGCGGTGTGCAGATTGACGTCCTGGCCGTTCGTCTTCCGCGCACAGATCTGCGAATAGGACCGTGCCTTATCGGCGATGTGCGCCGCCGGGCCGCGCGCGGCCTCGTCGAACCCCGCCCGGGCCGCGCCGAATTTCTTTTGAGAGAACAGCTGAACGGCCCCCTCCCATTGCTGCATCTGCCGCTGAAGAGCCGCACGCGCCTGAGTGGCCGCCATCTCCAGCGCCGACGCGGCCTTCATTTCGGCCGTCGATTTTACTGGCGCCGCCGGTTTATTCGGGGCGGGATGCGCCGCGGACGAAGCTTTTGTGGCCTTCGATGCAGGCGAAACGAGAGGTTTCCTGGTAGTTGCCATATTAAGGGCGGATCAGTCAGTAATATACCGTGGAGTTATACCAGACGGCGCGGCCGGATGCAACTCGGCTCTGTGAACCCGGGTCCGTGAACCTTCAAGATGATGAAGATTCTGTTTACGTTCGCTCTTCTGTCATCCGTCATACTCGCACAGACCTTTCGTTCGGCTACTACCCTCGTGCGTGCCGAAACGCTGGTCGAAGAAAACGGTCGTCTGATCGGCGGCCTCCAATCTGAAGACTTTATCATTCTCGATGAAGGCAGGCCGCAACCCGTCGCAAATTTCGCCGCCGAGTCCGGTTCTGTCCGGCTCGTTCTCCTGCTCGATTCGAGCGGCAGCATGAAGCCCGCGATGCGCCAGCTGGCACAGACGGGGCTTCTCGCATTGTCCGTTCTGCATCCTGACGATTTGGTCGCCTTGATGACTTTCGACAAAAAAGCGACTCTTCGCGTCCCCCTGACCGCGGATCGCAAACTGGTGATTGACGGAATCTCGAAAGCGACCGGTAAAACTCCGGACGGAGGCACCGACATTTACCGCGCACTGAGTGACGCCGCCAGGTACCTGTTCACCGCGAAGACCGCCGCGAATAAAGTCGACGCGCCGAACGTCATTCTGATTCTTACCGACAACGCGGCACGCGCCGATACGACGGAAGCTGCCGCGTTGCGCGATCTGTGGGCGGCTTCCGCCGCAGTGGACGCGCTGGTTGTCTCCTCCAGTCCGCTTTGGGGAGAGGATATTTCGCGCTCGCTGGCGGGCACTAAACTTCAGGACGTTCGGCGAATCGCGGATCAGACCGGCGGTGTCGTCCGGCAAACCCCCGATGCCGAAGCCGCGCTGCAAGCGATGTTAGAGCGGAGCAGAACCCGTTACACGGTCTACTTTCGGCAGCCGGAGACGGCTCCGGGCATCCTTCGCCACGTGAAAGTGGACCTCTCGGATGCGGCACGCGCAAAACACCCGGCGGCGGTAGTCCGGTCGCGTACCGCGTACTACGCGGAATAATGCGACTCTCTGTTGAGCGTAAATCCAGCCTCGGAACTTCTTTAGAAGCCCACGGGCCGCGGCGCGCAGCGCCTGACAATTCAGGAACACCCGCAAAGCCGCGTGGCGCGGCCAGGTCGTGCGCGTGTTCCTCAAAACCGTGGCTCCCGCTTGCCCGGGCTGAGTCCGCCCGTATCTGAGAATTTCCGCCCGCGCCGGCACTTTGTTTCTTCGACGCCCCATGCACGAATACGACATAACACTGAAGGGCGTGCTGCGGCGGCTGACGGGCAGCGTCCTCCGCGAGATCACCGGCTTCAAGGTCTCCGGATGGCATAACGCCGAATTGCCCGAAGTGCGGAACCTGCGCGCCGATATGCTGGGTGAAACGTCCGGCGGCTCGCTCATCCATATTGAACTGCAGAGCGCGAATCAATCCGGTATGGCGTTGCGGATGCTCGAATACGCGACGGCTATTCAGCGCCAGTTCGGCCGTTTTCCCCATCAGGTGGTACTTTACGTCGGCGGCGCGCCGCTTCGCATGTCCGGTAAAATCGCCGGTCCGCGGCTTGAATTCTCGTGCAGGATGGTGGATATCCGGGAACTGGACGGGGAAGCGTTGATTGCCAGCAACCGGGTGGAGGACAATGTAATTGCGGTCCTGACGAAGCTGCGCGACGAGCGCGGTGCGGTAAAACGGATACTGCTTGGCATCGCGGCCGGTGACCCGGCGAAGCGCGCGACGGCACTGACCGAGTTGATGTATTTGGCCGGGTTGAGGAAACTGGAGCCGGCAATTTAAACGGGAGGTGGAACAAATGCCGATTTTGAATGACATCATGGATCACGCCGTGATCGGCCGTGAGCGTAAACGTGGCATCAGGATAGGGATGGAGCAGGGCCTGGAGAAGGGACTGGAACAGGGACTGGAGCACGAGAGACAGGTCATTCTGCGCCAGATCGCGAAGCGTTTTGGCCCTGTGCCTGCGGCGGCGCGGAAGCGTATTGAAGCCCTGTCCGCTCCAAAGCTGGAGCATATTGCGCTCCGATTGTTGGACGCGGCCAGCCTCCGCGAATTGCTCGGCTGATGTTCCGCTTTCGCGACATTGCGTCGGACGCCAACTGTGCGGAGTCCGCGCTAAGTACAGGTAAACTTGTCGCGCTCCTCGCGCTCGCCACTGCGGCCGCGCTTGCGCAGAGCTTCCCCGGCGCTGCCGAACTCGACTCCACGATCAACCAGGCGATTCGCGATAACCGGCTTCCCGGCGCGGTGCTTCTTGTCGGACACGACAACAAAGTCGTCTACCGCAAGGCCTACGGGGAACGCGCGCTAATACCCTCCCGCGAACCGATGACGGTCGATACGATTTTCGATCTCGCATCGCTGACCAAAATCGTCGCCACCACCAGCGCGATGATGAAGCTTTACGACGAAGGCCGTTTCTCCCCGGACGACCCCGTCACCAAATACCTTCCCGAATTCCAGGGCGGCCACAGCCCCATCACGATTCGCAATCTGATGACGCACTACTCCGGCCTTCGACCCGATCTGGATCTCGATCCCGTCTGGAGCGGCTACGAAACCGGTATTCAGCGCGCCCTGACGGATAATCCCGCAAGTCCTCGCGAGACGAAGTTCGTCTACAGCGACATCAACTTCATTCTGCTCGGCGAAATCGTCCATCGGCTGACCGGAATGCCGGAAGACGAGTACGTGCGGAAAAATGTTTTCGCGCCGCTCGGGATGGCCGAAACCGGCTATCTGCCCGATGCGAAGCTCCTGCCGCGTATCGCGCCTACCGAGCAGCAAAAGGATGGTTCCGTACTCCGCGGCGTGGTTCACGATCCAACCGCCCGGTTCATGGGAGGCGTGGCTGGCCACGCCGGAGTCTTCTCCACAGCCGACGATCTGGCGAAATATTGCCAGGCGATCCTGAACGGTGGCGACGGCATTTTCAAGCCTTCCACGATTCAATTGTTTTCTTCCCCCGCCTCTCCTGCGGGCCAGACGGATATTCGCGGCCTGGGCTGGGATATCGATTCCCGTTATTCCGGAAATCGCGGCAATCTCTTTCCGGCGGGAAAATCGTTCGGACACACCGGGTTTACCGGCACATCCATCTGGATCGATCCGGGCTCGAAAACTTACGTCATTTTGCTGGCAAACTCGGTCCATCCTCACGCCGGCGCGGCGATCACGGCGCTGCGCCGGTCGGTCGCGACCATCGTAGCCCGTTCCGTCGGCTATGGAACCCGGTCGGGCCTGGATGTGCTGGTAGGTGACAATTTCAGCGAATTGCGGGGGAAAAAGGTCGGACTGATTACGAACCAAACTGGCATTGATCGAGAAGGCCGTCGTAATATCGACCTGATGGTCAAGGCCGGTGTCAACTTGGTGGCGCTATTTTCACCCGAGCACGGCATCACAGGCGCCGAGGACCGTCCTGGTATTGCCCATTCCACCGATCCTGCCACCGGACTGCGTATCTGGAGCCTTTACGGCGACGAAACAATCCGCCCCACGCCCGAGATGCTCTCCGGAATCGACACGCTTGTGTACGACATTCAGGACGTTGGAGTCCGTTTTTATACGTATGAGGCTCTCATGCTTTACGCCATGGAAGAAGCGGCTAAAGCCAAAATTGCATTCTATGTCCTCGATCGCCCGAATCCCCTGACGGGTAATCACGTTGAAGGGCCGATGCTCGACTCCGACAAACTGTCGACGATAGGCGCGTACCCCCTGCCTCTGCGTCACGGCCTTACCATCGGCGAACTGGCCCGCATGGAAAATGGTGAACTGGCCCTCGGCGCGGACCTCCATGTAATCGAAATGCAGGGCTGGAAACGCGATCAATGGTTCGATTCCGCCGGCCAGCCATGGGTAAATCCCTCTCCCAATATCCGAAACCTCAATGAGGCTATCCTTTATCCCGCCCTTGCCATGCTGGAGTATTCGACGAATTATTCGGTGGGACGCGGAACCGACACACCGTTCGAACAGGTCGGCGCGGATTGGATCGATGGGCCGGTGCTGGCCCAATATCTATCATCGCGGCAGATACCGGGAGTCCGGTTCCGGGCTGTCGAATTTATGCCAACTTCTTCTAATTTCAGCGGCAAGAAGGTCCGGGGAGTCGGCATTGAAGTGACCGACAGGGAAGCATTTTCGGCGTCGCGCCTGGGCCTTGAGTTGGCGGAGGCTCTGGCGATGCTGTACCCGGGAAAGATCGACTGGGCGGTCAATCGCAGATTGATTGGCAGCTCGGAGGTCGTTCGGGCGTTGTCTGCGGGACAGAGCGCGACCAAAGCGGCGGAAACGGGTGTCGCTGCTTTCCTTGCATCGCGCCAGAAGTATTTGAGCTATCGATAGTTCCCTGATTCAAACGGTGAATCGGGAGGGCGTCCATTCCGCGAAACTCACAGCGCGCCGATGGTGAGATGGAAGTTCATCGGCCCAAAACAGGCCGCGCTCACCGCAAAACTGGCATCCATGCCGAAGCGGCGAGCGCACGATATTAAGAATTAGAAAGACGACAACCGGAAGACGCGAGGCCAATCACAGAACAATTTCCGCATTTTCCGAACCCGGGGACCACATTTGCCGAAGTCACTGCCGGCCCCGCATCCGGCGGCAACAGCCCGAACACGCGCGTAACACGTTTACGCCGCCGTCGAGGTCGACTTCGGTCCGGCAGTGCGGTTCTTGCTTCCGGCCGGGCGACCCCGCTTCTTCGCTTCAACCATCCATGATGGCGGACGCCCCCGACGCTTGCCGCGTCCGCGCGCCAGCCGCTCCAGACTCATAATCGCTTCTTCCAATTGCTCCCGTTCCTGTTTTAGTTCGCCCAGAATTTTCGAAACGTCCATAAAACCTCCAGTGCCGTTGTTTGTTCTCCGTCTTTAGGATTGACTCACCACTCGTTCCGTATACAGAACAGAAGCGAACAATTCATAGCGGAGCACACATTACATTTGTACTCCATAAATATGGATAAACGCAAGTTTTGTTCTAATTGCGGAACGATAATTTTAACGGGTTCGTGTACTATACGTACTACGGAGTTTTGGAAAGGCGGCTCAGCGCGGCGCGGGGAGTCGTCTTTTCCAGTAAAAATAACACGGCAATCCGAGCAAAATCAACGCAATTCCGGCCAGGGACTGAATCGGCCGGTCCCGCAGCGTAGTCAGTTCCAGCGCCGCGGCGCCAACCAGAAAGAGCATCGGGACAACCGGATACCCCACTGTCTTATACGGACGCACCAGGTCGGGGCGTTTCTTTCGGAGGACAAATACCGATGCTGCGGCCATCGCATAAAGGATCCAACTGCCGAAAATCACGAAATTGAACAGATCGTCGTATTTTCCCGACAGCACCAGTACCGCCGCCCAACCCGTCATCATCAGAATGGAGACTCCGGGAGTGCGGAAGACGGGGTGCACTCGCGCGGCGGATTTGAAGAAAAGCCCGTCCCGCGCGGCTGCGTACGGGACTCGCGCGCCGGTCAGGATGGATCCGTTCAGGGCGGCAAAAATTGAGATCATGGCGGCGATCGAAACCATGGCGGCGCCTGCCGGGCCCTGAACCCGCTGCATCATTTCGGCCGCAACAAGCTTGTGAGCGCCCACCTCGACCGGAGTGAGTACCCGGAAATAGGCCCAATTCGTCATCATGTAGATGGCGATTACCAGCGAAGTTCCAAGAATCAACGCCAGCGGGAGATTTCGTTGTGGATTCCGGATTTCCGACGCCACCATGCCCACGTTATTCCAGCCATCGTAGGCCCACAGCGCCGCCACCAGAGCGGCCACGAAACCCGTGGCCAGCGGCGGCACGTTCGGAGGGGCGGCATTCGATGCCGTCGGGTTGGTATAGAGCAAGCCTGCCACGATCACGAACGCTATCAGCGTCACCTTTATCCCGGTCATCGCCACCTGGACTCCGCCGCCGAACCGAACTCCGAAATAGTTGACCAGCCCGAGCAGAAGAATCAAAACCAGTGCGAAAACCTGGCCGTACTTCACGGGAAACGGACCCAGAACGACCCAGATTTTCTCGAATTGAGGGACGAAGTGGGCGGTGTACTCGAAAAACGCCGTTGCCAGGGTGGCGATCGAACCGCTTTTTCCGATCCACATCTGCGTCCAGCTGTACAGGAAACCCCAGACCGGTCCCCAGGCCTCGGTCAGATAGACGTATTCGCCCCCGGCGTCCGGCATGGCGGCGGCCAGTTCCGCATAGGTGAGCGCGCCCGCCAGCGACAGCGCCCCGCCCACCACCCAGACCAGGAAAACCATCGGGACCGTTCCCACGCTGTTGATCATTGTCTGAGGCACGCGGAAGATGCCGCTGCCGATTACGGTGCCGATCACGATGGCGAGCGCCGCCGTCAGGCCCAGATCTCTCTTTAATTCATGCGTTTGATGGTTCAAGGGGCCTCACTTCGTTAACCGGCTTTTTCCGGCGGAATCACAAACGAAACGGCATAACCCGCGCAAAACGTCGTTCCGCTTCCGATCATGACCCACCAGGTAAATGGAATGTCGGTTGCGAATTTCACGTACAACATCGCGGCCAGACCGGTGAGGACGCCCGCAATGGCAGCACGCTCCCCGGGTCTTTTCGTGAGAACGCCCAGCAGGAAAAGCCCGAGCAATATGCCGAGAGTAACGGAGGCGATCCGCAGCCCGCTTTCGAGAACGGAACCCCACTGACTGGCTAAACCGGCTATAACTCCCAGTACCAGGCACCAGAAAACCGTGGAAATTTTAGCGACTTTCAGGTAGTGGCCCGGCAGATGAAGGGATTTGGTCAGTGGTTCGTAGAAATCCACCACCGTCGCGGACGCGAGCGAATTGAGCGCCGCGGATAAATTCGCCATGGCGGCGGCGACAATAGCGGCCATCGCCAACCCGGCCACACCCACGGGCAGCGACTCCCAGATGAACAAAGGGTAGAGGCGATCCGGCTGCGCGGAAGCGGGTTGGCCATTCCGGTAGACCCACAACAGCATGCCAATCGTCAAAAACATGGTGAACTGGATGAAAATTACAACCCAGCTCCCGAAAAGCGCCGCCCGGCTTTGGCTTTGGTTTTTCGCGCTGAGCAGGCGTTGCACTACCAGTTGGTCGGTGCCGTGGCTGGCGGTAGTCAGGAAACACCCGCCGATTATTCCGGCCCAGATTGTGTACGGTTTTGTCCAGGACCAATGCAGGTCGAAAATCCGGAGCTTGCCGGCCGATGAAGCGAGATCGAGCGCGTGGCCGAAGCCGCCGGGGATTTTTCCCACCAGCACAAAAAGGCTGACCGAGGCTCCGGCGACGTACATGCACATCTGAACCACGTCGGTCCAGATCACGGCTGTCATTCCGCCCTCGAACGTGTAGAGCAGTGTGAGCGCCATGATGACGAAGATCGATAACGTTCCGCCAGTTTTAAGAATGATGGAGATGACTATCGAGATGGCAAACACGCGGACACCTTCGGCCAGCGCCCGGGTCACCATAAAGATTCCGGAGGCGACTTTTCGAACGTTCGGCCCGAAGCGCGCCTGCATGAGTTCGTAAGCGGTGAACATCTGGCGCTCGAAGTAGCGCGGCAGGAAGATCGTCGAAATCACCACGCGCGCGAGGAGATAGCCGAAAACCACCTGAAGGAAGACGTAGCTGCCCGCGTAGGCCAGCGGCGGCGTGCCGATGATGGTCAGCGTACTGGTTTCCGCCGAAACGATGGAGAGCGCTATCGCCCACCATGGCGCGGTCTTGCCGCCCAGAAAGTAGTCTTTGAGAGAACGTCCCCGCTGTTTGAACTGTGCCCCAAACCACGTGACTCCGGCAAGGTAGGCGGCGATGATGGCGAGGTCGACGGTTCGCACGAGGCTTTGCGCGATTGTAACAGGCGAGCGAAAATGCAGTACGCGCGAACCTCGGCGGCGATAATGACCAGGGGGCGCCTCGCCGGATTGAAGCCTAAAATCAAAGTCGCATTCGCCTCGGGCACGGACGAACTAAACGCACGGCTGGTTGCGCGAATGCGGGAAGTATTTCCCGAACTACCGTTGTACGTTGTTTCGGAATTCCGGCCCGCGGAAAGCGGACTGATCTGGGTCCGTTACCGGGGCGGGCTGAGAGAAAACCTCGCGCGCTGCCGAAGCTCTTTTTACGGCAAGTCCATAAGGCTGGCCGGGGTTCTGCTCGTCCCCGCCGTGCCGTTCCGCCGGATGCGACTGCTGGCGCTGATCCTCGCACCGTTCTATTTCCTCGCGATCAACGAAAATCTCAACGACTTCATGCTGCGGCCCGGCCTTTCGATCGCCCGGCACCTCTTCTGGCGATTACGGAACTTCGTGCGATGGCACGCCGGGAAGTCGGGTTTTACTGCGCAGCGTTCGTGGAGCGATCTTCCTTACATAGCTGCGTGGATTGCGGGCTATTTCCGGATCGCGTATCGGAGGCGCAAACCTTCGTTGGCAAGCGCGACTGTCCCGCCGCCCGCCGCGCTGTCGCCCGACGACAGTGCCGCACTTGAGCGTGCGTTCCGCGAGACGCCCGAATTGTTCTGCGCCACCCTTGGCCCCAACCAACACGGGGCCGCGCTGCAATACCGGCTCCGGGCAAACATCGGCGGTTCGTTGTTCGACGACGAAAAGGTCTGCCAACTGGGAGGACTCGACGCCACATTCGACACGCCCGAACTGCAATACCTCGATTTGTGCTACCGGGCGTGGCAACGGGGTTGGCCGACCGTGAGCATCGGCGAATCCACCGCGGCCGATTCCCTGGACGATCCGCAATTCCTCGCCCGGACGGTCTCAGATCCGAAAGTATTTCGGCAACTCTGGGCACGCGCGCTGAAAAAACTTCACGCCGAAGCCGGCCAGAGCGCCGTGGCTCGGAAGGCGCTCCGGCACGCTCCGGCCGCTGCTCTCGCCGGTGGCCCGGCCGTCAAGGGCGAATTCCCCGAGGAGTTGTTCCTCGCGTTGGCGGACGGCAGTTCCACCGTCTATGCGGGCAAGGCTCCTACCGGAAAACCACGCGTCCTGGTCGCCAGCGCCTATTTGCCCTTCCCGCTCACCCACGGAGGCGCGGTTCGCATCCACAATCTCACGGCACGGGTCGCCGCCAATTGGGACCAGATTCTTGTTTGCTTCACCGAAACCGATGCGCCGCCCCCGCCGGAATTGCTGGAGCGTTTCGTGGAAGTGGCCCTGGTACGGCGCGTCGGCTCGCACATGGCGGTCCGCTCCGAACGGCCGGAAGTAGTCGAGGAATTCGCCTCCGACGCCTTTCGCGCCATTCTTCAGCTGACCGTCCGAAAGTGGAAGCCCGCGATCGCGCAACTGGAATTCACTCATATGGCGCAGTATGCAGCCGATTGCGCCCCCGCCCGCACGATCCTGGTCGAGCACGACATTACCTTCGACCTGTACCAGCAGTTGGCGAAAGACAACGCTGACTGGGATCTGCGGCGCGAAGTAAAGCGATGGCGAACTTTCGAGACCGCCGCGTGGCGGGAAATGGCTTGTGTCGTCACGATGTCCGCGAAAGACCAGGCGTTGGTCACCGGGACCCGGTCCCTGGCCCTGCCCAACGGAGTCGATCTGGACCGATTCCGCGTCGCGACCAGCGAACCGGAGCCTCGGCGAATTCTGTTTGTCGGCTCCTTCTCCCACTTGCCGAACGTTCTGGCCTTGACGTTCTTTCTCGAGGAGGCCTGGCCTCGGCTGCGCAGTCTGGCGCCAGATGCGCGGCTCCACATCATAGCCGGATCGAACCACGAATATTTCCTCGAACACCACGGCGCGCAGGTACAGATCAGCCTGAATCAATCGGGGGTTGAGATTGAAGGCTTCGTTTCCGACGTGCGCTCGGCTTACGCACGCGCCACGGTCGTGATCGCGCCTCTGGTAGCGTCGGCGGGGACGAACCTCAAAATTCTGGAAGCGATGGCATGCGGCAGACCAGTGGTCAGCACGCCGGCCGGCGTAAACGGACTCGATCTGGTACCGGACAGGGACTTCGTTTTAGTTCGTACTGGCGCCGAAATGGCGGATGCGGTTGCCAGGCTGTTCGCTTCGCCGAACGAGTGCCGGCGTCTGGCGGCAGCGGGACGAAAGCGCGTGGAAGAAGCGTACGGGTGGGACGAGATCGCGCGCCGGCAGACGGTGTTGTACCGTGAACTTACTGCGCGGTAACGATGCGGTACGCCGGTCGAGCACGTACCGCACGGTATAAAATACATTCGCTCAGGACTTGTCCAAGGCGTTGACCATCAACCTCTCCCGCGACGAGGAGGCCGCGGTGAATGCCAGCGCGTGGGCGCAAGGCTTGTCGTCCCAGGAGTATGCACGGCATGTGCCTGCACGCGAGCTGGAAGTGTCCGATTTCTAACCATTCCGGAGGGTGTGCACGCGTCGGATGCATTCCCGGTCTGAAAATCGACGCGATCAAACGCGACGAAGACGATAATCGGGTCCTGGAGTGCGCCGTGGCGGGGAGGGCCGATCTGATCGTTTCGGGCGATCGGGACCTCACGGAATTAAAGTCCTTCAGGGGCATAGGAATCGTGCGGCCCGCCGATTTCGACCGTATTATCCAGGAAAAGCCAGTGCCGCCGCGGGAATAGCGGGTGCGACGCAGCTAAGTTATCTGCGCGCGGATCTGATCCATGCTCACGGCGCGTAAAAAAGGCATCTGCTGCGGTTCAGCCATCCAGTGAGTTGCGCCCCAATCGTCCTGCCAGACCAGCGCCACACTCCCCGTAATTCCGAGCCTCGTCAACCTCGCCTTCCCGGCCAGGTGCCACTCTCGCCTCTGATCTTCGGCGTCAGGCACGGCCTCGACCAGATAAACGGCCACTGACGCATCGAATATGTCGAGTCGGCACATTGTGGCGGATTCCATCGCATGCAACTCGCACGAGTCAGTCGCCTCTGTGTCCGCCGATTCCAGATAATGCACAAGCGGATTCAATCCGCGGTCCACGACTACGGGATGCGCGTCCACGTATGCCCTGCAGTCGAACAAGGGATGCGGATTCGCGGCCTCCGGTCCCGATTCGGCAAAATGCGCGAGCAAGCAGCCGGACAGATCGCGATTAGCCGATCGACAAGCCGCGCTGTAGTAATTCGGCTCGAACAGATGATGCGGCTTACGACCCTCCGCCTCCCCGTTGCGCAGATAGTGCTGCAACGGATCCAGACCCGCCTCACGCACATCGGGGTTTCGTTCCAGATAAAACACCGGATCGAACAAAGGATGCGCCTGGCGAAATTCCTTACGGCCGTATTTCAGATAGTGGCAGAGCGGATTAACGCCCGCGGCGGCCACGTCGGGGTATTTTCGCAGATAGAACGCCGTGTCGAACAGCGGATGCGGCTTGCGCTCCGCATACCCGCCGGTTACCAGGAAATGAGGCAAAGCCCCGGAACCAGTTCCCGAAGCGGCGTAATATTCGGCGTCGAACAGAGTCTTGCTCCCTTGTCCGGCTATCTGCCGCCAGTATGGCGCCAGACTGACGAAACGCCGTGCCATCTTGACAATTCCGACATTCTCACGCCCCGCCGAACTGGAACGCTCGATGTGAGTGGATCGCGTTTCGGCAAGCACCGGCAACCGCTCAAAGCGCCGGAGCACCTCCGCCCTCGCCAACTCAACCAGACGGCGGTCGAGTTTCGTAATCCTGAGCAGTTCCGCATAAACGCCGGGCGCACAGGCCTCCCGCACTTCCGCGATCCTGTCCGCGAGCGTACCCTGCATCCCCCTGGACACGTTAGCTGGCGGACCCGAACAATCCAGCCCGGGGAAAGAACACCTCAGCGCGTCCCTTCCCGCAGCGACGCTTTGCCCAAAACAATCCACCACGCCCAGGAAAGCGGTCGCCTTCACTCGGAGCGCAGCCAGTTCGAGATCGCGCTCGTCCGGCTCGTCGGAATCGCCCGCGCATGCCAGCAGGTTCACCTGATTATTTCTCGCAAAAAGCGGAAAATCGCGAATCATGCCCGCTGCGAAATCTCCCAGTCCGCAGCGGTTGGCGAGATCGCTCATCGGATCTTCCTGGTTCGGCCTCTGGCGGAAATAATCGTAAAAAGACCGCAGTCTGTCGATCGGGTCGCGGAGAAAGCAGATGTCAAAGAAAAGGTAGCCTGGCTCTTGTGGCAGCGGATGGCGAATCTGATGGCTGGAGACGGCCAGCAGGGCGGGCCGATCGTCCAGATAACGAACCAGGCCGGTATTGGATACCACCGAACCCCCAACCGGCGTTTCCAGCCTGTCGAAACGCTCCCCGAAGCTGCGGTCGAGAGTGTCTTCGATCGTCGAACCCGCGTTCTTGAACAGGTGGTAGTGGAGAATGACGAACCGCATGACGGTCCTGGGACCAAAGGGATGGTAGCATAGGCGCGGATTGGGCGATAATGGTGGCTGGTGGGACGAATTGTGCCAGAACAAAATGTTTCCGTGCGGGGAACCTGCGGCCTTGCGCCGGCGTCTTTACATCACCTAAAGGGATTGCTATACAATAGACTGGGTTTTGGTATACTCCCCTATTACTCTTCGTGCGGATACCGAAGGGGAATTTGGTCGACAGAGAAACGGTAACATCGGGAGGCATTGAACGTGTTGAATCGATTGACAAGATTGGTGGCCGGGATAATCGTCGCCGGAGCCCTGACAGCGCTGGTATGGGGGCAAGCGGCGCCCAACTGGAAAGATCAGGGCGAATCAGACATCGGCCTCGCTGCGGGTAACGAAAAGGACCCAGCCAAGCAACTGGAGCTTCTGAAGAAATGGGAGCAGCAGTATCCGGAGTCGGCTCTCGCGAACCAGCGCACGCTTATGACTGCCCAGGCGCTCCTGTCGATCATGGGGTCGGCTTATGGCAAGACCGATACGCCCACGCTTGACGCCGGCCAGAAGGCGGGCCAACAGCTGCTGGACAAGTTCGATTCATTCTTCGCCCCCGCCGTAAAGCCGGCTACACTGTCGGACGCTCAGTGGACGGCTGCAAAATCGCAATCGCTGCTGCAGGTCCACAGCGTGATGGCCTATATCGCGCAGGCGAAGAAAGACGATGCCACCGCCGAGGCGGAATACAAGAAGGTTCTGGGCCTCGATCCTAATCAGGCCTCAGCTTCATACCAGCTTGGCGCCACCATCATCCGTGAAATGATTGCCAGCAAGGACACCGCGCGCTATTCGGAAGCCATCTACGACTTTGCGCGCTCCATCGCGGTCACCGGCCCCAGCGCCCTCCCGGCGGCCGGCAAGGACGCCGCGCAGAAGGCACTCAACAAGTACTACCCTGGTTATCACGGCAGCAGCGACGGCCTCTCCGATCTGATGAAACAGGTTGCGTCGGCAGCCCTGCCGCCCGCCGGTTTCCACATTCAAAGCGTCGTCGAGATTGAAGAAGCGAAGGCAAAAGATCACGCCGCGTGGGCCGCGCAGCACCCCGATCTGGACTTCTGGGAGAATATCAAGGCGGCGCTGGTCGCTCAGGGCGACGCTTATTTCGCCAACCTGAAGGATGTCGGTTTCCCGCCCCCTGTGGGCGACACGTACAAAGGACCGGCGATGTTCAAAGGCAAGGTGATCTCTCAGCCGACGACTAAGGAAATTCTGGTCAGCGTCGACAACGTTCCGACGGGGGACGCGATACTGAAGTTTGAAGACAACATCAAAGGGACCGTTCCTCCCGATACTGAACTGCAGTTTAAGGGCGTTGTCGATTCATACACGAAGGATCCTTCCTACGTGCTGACGCTCAACATTCAGGAGCCGAAGACGGATCTGGTCGGTCTGCCGGACGATATCAAGTTCGCTCCCGATGCCGCCGTCAAGCCAAAACCGGCCGGGCGTGGCAAAGCCGCTGCGAAGTCCACAAAGAAAGCCCAGTAGCTCCGTTTTCACGATTTACGCAAAAGGGGGTGCGACCTTTTTTAACTGGTCGCACCCCCTTTTTGTGCGTGGGTCGGACGGGTTTTGCCTGCCGTGCCTGGACTCTACCTCTCCCACCTCAACCCGGTCCCGGCACAAGCTCCCGTTCGAGCGCAACCCATGCGATAGAGCGCAGTACCTCGACCTGGCCGGGATCGTCTATACGCTCCGTAATGCTGGTCATCCCGAGGCTCCTGGCCATTGTTCACGATATTTTCGATGATCGGCGGGCCAGACAGTTTTCGGCGCCCGTTTTCGGGATTTCGGTCTGGTACAACCCGGCTGAATCTTCTCCGGANNGCGTCGAGGGATTCCTGCAAATCCGCTACACTGCGGGACACTCCGCGGGCCGGCGCGAATGTGGTGTGTGGGCGCAATGTGGTTCGGCGAAGCAGTTCCCCCCCGCAAACGAATCTTTCATTACGGTGATCGTCGGCGATACGGCGGGGATCGGCGTGTCCGGTCATTCATTGCCGAATTGCAGTGCGAGCCGGGCGTGTGAGTCCGGCTCGTTGTTTTTGTTGGCGTTCCCGGCGGCATGGTCAGGCAAGTTTCGACAAAAAGAAGTGCGAGAGCCGCCGATAAGAAGCCTATGCGACGTCCAGCCGCAGCGCGAGCCATAAACTCGCGGCGCGCCCCGGGGCTCCTGTTTCTCCCGGCCCTATCCTCCGGCCTGTTACTGCTGGCGCAAAGTCGGCCCATCGTCTTGCCGGCTCTGACAACCGCGCGGGCCGCCCATCAGTTGACCGTCGAAGAATCGAGGCGGGCCTACCCGGTTCGCCTGCGGGCTGTCGTCACCTTTTACGACGCCTACGCGGATCCGAAGCACCCTGCGCTCTTTGTTTCCGATTCTACCGGCAGCATATTTGTGGCGCTTTCAGCTCCCGCGATTCCCCTGAAAACAGGTCAATTCATTGAAGTGACGGGAGTCAGTGGCCCGGGGGACTTTGCCCCGATAGTCGACCACGCCGATGCCAGGGTCATCGCCGAGTCGCACCTCCCCGCAACCGCACCTGCCGTAAGCCTGACCCAATTACTCACCGGCAAGGAGGATGGCCAGTGGGTCGAGGTTGAAGGCGTGGTGCACGCGGTGGTGGGGTCCGGTAAGAACATCGTTTTGAAACTGGCGCTGAGCGACGGTGAGATCGCCGCCGCCACCGTGGGGGATGACCGCGGGAATTACGAGCCATTGGTGGACGCCAGGATTCGCCTTCGGGGTAACGCGGCCCCGCTTTACACTCACAAGCGGCAGATGACAGGCTGGCACCTGCTGTTTCCCGGCACCGAGACGGTGAACGTCGAAGAACCCGCGCCTGTTCGGCCCTTTGCATCGCCGGTCATTCATTTCGATAGCCTGCTAAGCTACTCGCCCAACTCCGCCTTCCGCCACCGCGTTCAGGTTCGCGGGGCGACGACGTTCTTTTGGCCCGGCAGAATGCTCTGTCTTCAGGACGGCTCGCAGGGACTGTGTGCCCAGACAGACAAGATCTCACCGGTGCGACCGGGAGAGATGGCCGACGTGATTGGCTTTCCGTCAGTGGGCGATTTTAGCCCCACCCTCACAGACGCCGACTACAAGGCGTCAGGTGGCACTCAGCCGGTTCCTCCTCTGGTTGTCACCGCAGCGCAGGCGTTTTCGGGAGATCATGACGCTGAACTGGTCGAGATTCAGGGGCAGCTATTGGGCGAGGAACTGGCTGCTGCGGACCCTACTATTATTTTGTCCGCGGGAAAATTCGTTTTCCGCGTGGTCGGGTACAACCATTCGCTTGCCCGGTCTTTTCTCAACATTGGCGAAGGCAGCACCATAAAAGTAACCGGAATCTGTTTAGTCCGGGCCGCTGCCCGCGAAGATATCGGACGTTATGGCTTTCCCGTCCCGGAGTCGTTTCGAATCCTCGTGGGATCGCCGGCGGACGTCGCGGTGGTTCAGAAGAGTTCGTGGTGGACCGCTGCCCATACCCTTCGGGTTCTCGCGGCGGCGCTGTTAATCATCTTCCTGACCGCCGGTGCCCTTTTTCTGCAGTTGCAAAGGGGCGTAAGAACGGCGTTGGAGCTGAGGCGGTCGCGGGAAATCACCCGGCGCGCCCTCGAACAAATGGAACATCAGGCACACCACGATTCGCTCACTGGCCTGGCTAACCGCCTTCTGTTTGAGAAGAGTCTCGGTGGCGCTCTCGCCCAGGCGGAGCGGACCGGAAGGCAAGTAGGGTTGCTTTACATGGACCTGGACCGCTTCAAGATCGTTAACGACACGTTGGGGCACGCCGCCGGCGACTGGGTGCTCCGGCAGGCGGCTGAGCGGTTTACCAGCGTGTCGCCTCAGCACGGCATTCTGGCGCGGCTCGGTGGCGATGAGTTTGCGCTCATGCTCCCCGGGATCGCCGGCAGAGCACAGGCCGAGGTCACCGGTCAGCGCTTGATAGACGTACTGTCCGCTCCCTTCGAAATTGACGGGTCGCCCTGGCACTGCCCCGCGAGTGTAGGACTGAGCGTTTTTCCCGAAGACGCCCTGAGCGCGGCCGCGCTGCAGAGGAATGCCGACGCCGCCCTTTACCGGGCGAAACGTACCTGTTCGGGACAGGTGGCGACTTTCGATCGCAGTATGTCCGGGGAAGGTGAGCGCGACGTCCTCATCGGGAAGGCCTGACGCCGAGTTCCCGAAAGAGATAGCTTCTCGCTCGTTTATCGGAGGGAATTCACCACCGGTGGCGGATCGGGAGAAAGCCGGGGCAGTAGGTCGCGGCGCACCGTACGCCACAGCGGATGGCGCTGCGGTGCGGGATCGTGGTGGCGACCGCTGACGGAATGTCCGACCTCGCGATTGCGAAGCGGCTATCGGTGAACCGCTGTACGGTGAGCCTGAGAAGATTCGGCCGGGTTGTATCAGCCCGAAGTCCTCGAAAACGGGTGCCGAAAACTGTCTGGTTATTTACCGGACACTGCATTATTTATCGGACACCACATGAGTGCACGCCCCTTCGAGCGCAACCCGGTAGCGCAGAAATTCGTCGGGCGGCAGCGGTGGCGAGTACAGAAAACCCTGTCCTTCATCGCATGCGACAGAGCGCAATACCTCGACTTGACCGGGATCGTCTATGCCCTCCGCAATGCTGGTCATCCCCAGACTCCTCGCCATGTTCACAATATTTTCGATAATCGGCGGGCACCGAGCGCCGGCGCTCACCGCCCGGACGAACGATTGATCGATCTTCAGGCGGTGAAAGGGCAATTCCTGCAGATACGACAGTGACGATCGGCCAGTGCCGAAGTCGTCCAGCGCCAGCGTCACGCCCAGATCGCGCAGCCTGCCCAGAGTCTCGCGAGCGAGCTGATAGTCGCCGATGAAGAGGCTTTCGGTCAGCTCCAGTTCGATGAAATGCGCGGCATAACCCGAATCGTTCAGGGCGCTCACTACGTCTTCGACGAAGCCCGGACTCCTGACCTGGAGAGCCGACACGTTGACGCCAATCCGAATCGGGATCCCGGTCGAGTCCATCCATCGCTTCCCCTGGAGACACGCTTCCCGCAAGACCCAGCGCCCAAACTGCACGATGAGTCCCGTTTCCTCCAGAATGGGAATGATAGTGCCGGGAGAGATGATTCCGACGCCCGCGGGATTCCAGCGAAGCAAGGCCTCGGCACCGGCTACTCGCCCCGTGCCCAGATCGATCTGCGGCTGGTAATAAAGCAGCATCTCCTCCCGGGCAAGCGCTGAGCGCAGGCATTTTTCCATCTCCAGCCGTTCGGGCGGTGTGGCAGCCATGGACGGATCGAACGGCAGCGCGCGCGCCTTGCCGTCCTTTTTGGCGTGATAGAGAGCCACATAGGCCTCGCGCTGGAGCGACTGTGGCGTGCTGTCCGGACCCGCCCACGCGATCCCGATCGAGGCGCTGATGAATACCTGGTGCGTATCTACCGACAGAGGCAAAGCCAGCGACTGCAACATACGTTCCGCGAGTCTCGCGGCCCGTGCGGGAGTTCCGGGATCCAGCAATACGGCGAACTCGTCTCCGCCGGGACGAGCCAGCAGGTCCGCCGCGTCCACAACCGAGCCGAAACGCATGCCAATGTACCGGAGTATGCGGTTGCCAAGGGCTCGCCCCAGCACATCGTTTACCAGACGAAACCGGTCGAGATTGACGTGAATCAGGGCGACGGGGCCGTGTCCCGGCCGCATCCGGGACGCCAGCCTGCGGTCGAAGAAGGCTTGCGTATGAAGCCCGGTCACCGAATCGTGGTCGCTTTGCCAGGTCAGTTCCTGCCGCAAATTCCATTGTTCGATGGCAAGCGTGGTGAGGCGGCAGAGTCCGTCGATCCTCGACGCTCTGCGGGCAACCGGCGTGAACGGGGCCGGACCGAAGCAGACCAACATGCCCAACAATTCTCCAATGCCCGAATAGAGATGGCGCCCCCAGCCATCCTCGAACTCCGCCCCGTTTCCGGAGGCCCGGTTTTCGCCGAGCAAAAGGCCGGAGACGTGCTCCGGGATCAGACGCTTGAGCGCCGCCGCCGACTCCTCGTCCAGAGGTCCCTTCGCCGCGAGGAACCAGGAATCGCCCTCCAGAGTGAAAAACGCGACCTGGCTCTCTTCTTCAACTTCGCCAATCTGAAAACAAAGAGCCTCGAAGATCTCGAACAGTTCGCACTGCCGGACGATCATCTCGAGTATCTTCTCGCCCGGCGTTTCGCACTGAGCGGAAACAGACTTTACATCTGCGCCCGGCTGGCTCCGGATCGAGCGCCGTCTGGCGACGGACGTCTCCCGGGTTCCATTTGCGTCGTTTACATCGGAATTTACGTCGTCCAAATCCCGATTCACCACGTTTCCCCGTTCCGGCTCACGCGACCTCCGCAATCTCGAAACCCGTGAAGCGATCGATTTCGTTCAGCGACCGGTCCGTCAACGAACCCTTGACTTCCAGTACCAGATGCGAAAGACCAACCTTCAGAACGGCGGTCCGGCTGCCCAGCGCGATTCTGCCAACCAGCGGCGTCTGGTTCAGCCGGGCCATCTTCGAATTGAGGTCCGCTGCGTCGGTTTCGAGCAACGCGACTCCAACGAGGGCGGAGGGGCTCCAGCGGAAGGCCGTGCACGACGGCGCGACGGGTTGTAGGCGTTCACGGATCAACTGGAGAAGCAGATCGTCCACCGCTTCCGTTCCGTAACGCTGGACAATTGCCTTCAATTGATCGATAACAAAGGAAATCACCCACACCTGCCGGCCAGCCTCATTGGCCGCAAGGGAATCTGCAATGGCGCGAATGGCCTCCTCGCGGCCCTGCATACGCCGGTTGGGGTTGCCTGCCAGCCGTTCACGGAAGCGCACAACCTGAGTTTCGAGGCCCTCCCGCTCGCGCATCGCGGCCTGCTGTTCCTTTGAAGTTTCTTCGCCGATGAGCCGGACAATGTCGCGGAGCGATGCCCGAATGGCAGTCAGATCCTGGATCGAAGCGGTGTGGTCGACTGTCGACTGGATGCGCCGCAGTCTCGAAACGGCGCGATCGTTGCCTCCCGTCAGCACGGTAAGGGCGTGGCCCAGAACGCCGACCATTTGCGCCATCTCCACCGCGTTACTTTGCTGGATCTCCTGTAATTCCCGGCTATAAAGGGACAGTGCGGCCCGAACCGCATCGCCGGTCTGTACGGCAGCCGGTTCCGAGAGATCCTCGTTCACTGCGCTCCTGGCCTCCTCCAGTTGTGGCCGGAGCTTGATAAATTCGCCGGTGAAGACGTAGGCGCCGATGTGTTCGAGAATTCCGGCGCACAAACGCAAAAGCGGAGTTGAACCGGCAGACGCGGAATCATCGCCAACCCTCCCTTCGCCATCCCGCATATACCTGCGAATTGAAATCATGCTCTCGTCGTCTTATCGGCCCAGGGCCATGCACCTTTAACCGGCTTCACCGGTAATTCTGGACGACGGATTGGCCGAAACGCCCGGGTGGTGACCGGACTCGGAACTCGGGAGCCGGTCGCGGTTGCGCGTCCCGGCTCAACCGGTTCGGCGATGCCGCGTTCGCCTGTTTGGCCATGGTGGTTCAACATCCCATCCCGGCGATCTGCGGAACGCCTGCGCGCCAATGAATGAGTTCGGAAGCCGTTCATGCCGTTCATGGGAGCACAAACGACACTCGTCAGGCCTGAGGTATCATAATGGGTCGTTCGTATTGCCGGTTGATTGTGGTGCGCCACTCATCGGGCAGTATTGAGTGTGCCCTCTGAGACGGGCCCCGCGAAAAATCACGGACACCGATGCCCAACCCGGCGACTTTCGCAATGAACAAAACGGCGGGATACGCTCCAGGGCCGTTGCGTCTGCTGGCGATCCCGCTCTTAATTGCCTGCGGCTGGCTGCTGTCGTCCGCTTTCGGCCAGGGCGATTCGCGCGAGGTCCCGATCAGCGTCATTGTCGTCGCGTCCGCATCCGAGGCCGGCCAGATTGCCGCTCAACTCAGGAGCGGCGGGGATTTTGACCAATTGGCCAGAAGTAAGTCTATCGATCCCACCGCGAACGATGGCGGTTACATGGGGATGACCAATCCGGCGAAACTGCGCCCCGAATTACGGGAGGCGTTGCGTGGCGTGGCGCCAGGCCAAATCAGCGGCATTGCCAGGATTCCTTCGGGATATGCCATTCTCAAAATCCTGAGCGAAGCACCGGGCGCGAAGACCGCCGGCGTCGATGCCGGCCGTATGCAGGCGCTCGGCGGTCAGTCCGCCATACTTCCCACGCCGGATTTCGCCGGTTATGCCGAGGCTAATTTTGCATTCAACCGCTTTCCCAAACCCACGGGATGGGAGAACGATATCAGTCAGAGTTGTTCAGCCCGCACGCAGTCCGTGGCCGATTCAATAGGCGAGTTGGAGGCCTTTCTGAAGGGACCCAGGCCCGACCCCGCGTCCATCGGTGAAGTGAACGCATTTGTTTCGTACCTCCATTCCTTTCGTGGCGATATGGGGGAAGCGATCGCTTTCCGCGAGGCTTCGTACCGGGATGCGCAAAAGAACGCGCCATTGCAGCTGCCGCTGCTCGAAGAAGCTCTCGGCGTCGCGTATCTGCAACGCGCCGGAGCGACGCTTTACGACAAGTTTGTGTTTCCTCGGCCGATGAACCCGAAACAGGTGGATCCGCAACAGAAGGCGGATCTGGAAAAAGCCGCCGGTTACTTCATTCAGAACCTCCGGAGCTCGCCGGATAACCTTGGTTTCAAGTGGCTGCTCAACCTGACGTACATGCTGTCGGGCCAGTATCCGGCCGCCGTTCCGGAAAAGTATCTTATTCCTCCCGCCCTGCTCGAATCGCGAGAAAACATCGGCCGTTTTACCGACGTCGCGGAGGCCGCCGGATTGATTCGCCGCGGCATGGCGGGCGGGTTGATTGTGGACGATTTCGATAACGATGGCTTTCTCGACGCGGTGATCTCCAGCCAGGACGATTGCATACCTCTCAGTTACTTCCACAACAACGGCGACGGCACTTTCACCGACCGGGCCAGGCAAGCGGGGCTCGGCAATCAGACCGGCGGACTGAACATCATACAGACCGACTTCAATAACGATGGATGCAAAGATATTCTGATTCTCCGCGGCGGATGGGAATGGGCGCGGCGTAAGTCGCTGCTGCGCAATAATTGCGATGGCACGTTTACCGACGTCACGGCCGGGAGCGGCCTGATGGAACCCGCCACGGCGACTCAGACCGCTGTCTGGACCGATATCGACAACGACGGTAAACTCGATCTGGTGGTTGGCAACGAGAAAGCTCCGCTCCAGCTCTTTCTCAACAAAGGCGACGGAACGTTTGTCGATATCGCGGAGTCGGCTGGAGTGAATATTACGGGTTTCGTGAAAGCTGTTGTTGCCGGCGATTACGACAACGATGGATACGCCGATCTCTACGTATCCACATTCAGAGGCCAACACTACCTCTTTCATAACAACCACGACAAGACGTTCACCGACGTCACGCGGGAAGCCGGCGTAGATCAACAAGGCCCCACGTTCGGAGCCTGGTTCTTCGACTACGACAACGATGGCTGGCCCGATTTGTTCGTAGCGGGCTACTATTCCTCGCTCGAAGATATTGCTTCGGGCTATCTGGGCAATCCGCAGAACGGCGAGAGCCTTCACCTGTATAAAAATCTGCGAAACGGGAAGTTCAAAGACGTCACAGCGGAGACCGGACTAAATCGCGTCTTCCTGCCGATGGGGTTGAACTTCGGCGATTTCGACAACGACGGTTATCCCGATTTCTATCTGGGTACCGGAAGCCCGTCTTTTACGGCCCTGTTTCCGAACGTCCTGTTCCACAACGATGCCGGGAAGCGATTTACGGATGTTACCGCTTCGTCCGGTACCGGCATCCTGCCCAAAGGGCACGGCATCGCCTTCGCGGACATGGACAACGATGGCGACGAGGATCTGGTGGTCGTTATGGGTGGTGCCGTGCCGGGCGACCAGCACAACACCCGTCTGTTCGAAAACCCGGGCAACGGCAACGACTGGATCGGCGTTCACCTTACGGGCGTGAAGTCCAATCGCGGCGCGGTCGGAGCGCGCATCAAAGTGACCGTGCAGAACGAGGGGAACCCTGCCCGCGATATCTACCGCACCGTCGGCAGCGGCGGGTCGTTCGGCGCGGGTCCGTTCGAACAGCACATCGGATTGGGTCAATCCGCGCGGATTCAGACGCTGGAAGTCTGGTGGCCAGCCACCGGCACGCGGCAGACTTTTTCGACGGTGGCCAAGAATCGGTTTATTGAAGTCCGCGAGTTCGACAAAATATTCACGACAGTCCAGCGCCACTCCTTCCGTCTGGGCGGCGCGAAAATAGAATTGCCGGCCTTCCCGCCCAATAAGAGAGTCCGGTAATAACCTCAAGAACGTCTTTGGCCCGATGTCCTCACGGCGCTTCGGATACGGCACCCTCATCTAAGCGCCGGAGGGACTTGAACCCTCCCGATCAATGCGCTGCTCTTGCAAGCAACCGATTCCGGCGGCTTGCCGGACGATGCAATTCGTAGTTGGGTTGGCGCTTAATCGACGGAATCGGCGCCCGGTAATTCGTATGCCGGAAGTGGGTGCCGGAAACCGGGGAATTTGACGTGCGCACAGCACGATCACTTCATCGTAATCGGCGCCAGAATCTGCTCCGGAGAGATTGATGTAATGCGCCAGACGGCCGCGCCTTTCGGTCCCGGCCTGGCGCTATTATTCCGGTAAAACCGCTGCATCGTCACGGCGACATGTTGCCGGCGGCGCTCCTCCGGTCCGCTGTCGGCTCGGGACTTCAGAACCATATACCAGTCGAGATCCAGGTGGTGGACATCGGAGGCATCGTCGTCAGCCTCTTTATCCCCGACGATCTCAATCGAGCACAGCACTTCCGTCTGTGCCGCCAGGGCCTCAATGTACTCCGCGATTGCGCCGTACCGCCTCATGCTTTTGTCGAAAGCTTCAAGAGCCCCGACGCTCTCGCCGTCGCTGAGAAACGCCGCGAGCCTGTAGAGCCCCGCGGAAGGAGTGTCCGGCTCGGGCGCGGGTTTTGCCGGAGCGGCCAGCGCGGGAATCGCAATCAAAAGGCAGAACAATAAACCGGGCGCGGGTGGCAGGCGAAACCGCCTGCCCCACAAAGCCCATAAAGCAGCGGAGCCGCAACCGCGTGGCTCGGTAAGATACTGTGGCGCACTAAGTGCGGTAGTTCGCATTGATGTGGATGTAGTCTTCGGTGAGGTCGCACGTCCAGAAGGTCGCGCTTCCCTTTCCTTTTCCCACAATCCGGAAAACAACCGAAATATCCGTGTCGTCCAGCCGCAGCTTCATGTCGCCCTCGTCGAAAGGCGACGCCAGTCCGTTCCGGCAAACCTTCACGTCCTGCAACGTGATTTCAACCAGCGACGGATCGAAATTGACTCCCGAGTTCCCCGCAGCCGAAAGAATTCGGCCCCAGTTGGGATCGCAGCCGGCGATCGCGGTCTTCACCAGCGGCGAGATCGAAATAGCGCGCGCGATGGCCGCGGCCGACGAATCCGTGATGGCCCCGTGAACCTCAACCGAAATCAGCTTCCGTGCGCCTTCGCCGTCGCGCACGATCTGCCGCGCCAGCGACTGCAGCGTCTCGGCCAGTGCCTCCTCGAAGATACTCATCTCCTTCGGATCCGGGCGGACGCCTGACGCGCCGTTCGCCATGACGATCAGCGTGTCGTTCGTCGACGTGTCGCCATCCACGGAGATGCGGTTGTAGCTTATTTCGGTAGCGCGAACCAGCATTCGGCGCAGCAGAGTCTGCGGCACGAGCGCGTCGGTCATGACGAAGCCGAGCGTAGTCGCCATCCGGGGGTGGATCATGCCGGAACCCTTCGTCACGCCCGCGATGCGAACCGCGCCGCGGCGAAGTGTCACTTCGCGCGAGGCCCCTTTGGGCTGCAGATCTGTGGTCAGGATGGCGCGCGCGACATCAGGCAGCGCCGTGTCGCTGAGATTGTCCACGAGTGTTTGCAGCTTGTCCAGAATCAGGTTTTCGTCCAGTTCCACGCCGATAACGCCGGTGGAAGCAGGCAGAACCTGGTTGGCCTGCAGCTTCAGTAGTTTGGCCAACTGCTTCGTGGTGTTTAACGCGACGCGGTCGCCGCTCTTGGTCGCGCAATTGGCGTTGCCCGCATTGACCAGAATGGCGCCGCAGACTCCTTTTGAAGCGCGCATACTGGCGCGAGCCAGTTTGACCGGCGCGGCCTGTACTTTGTTCGTCGTGAACACGGCCGCGGCCGCGGCGGGCACCGCCGAAACAATCAACGCAAGGTCGTCTTTTTCCTGCTTGCGAATGCCAGCGTACGTGGTGGCGTACTTAAATCCAAGTGGTAGGTCGAAAGGTCTCATTTTCCCAGCTGTTCTATATTCGTTAGTCGATGGCCGTTGGCGAAAACTCCGCCGGGCATGCGTTTACGGCCCTCGAGTTGTAATTCCAAAATTTCCAATGCAGCCCCATCGCCCGCAACGGCGAACAGGCCCTGCCGATACTCCATCACCGATCCCGGGGGCAGGTTCGGCTTTGTGGCGGCAAGGCAGGAGCGCCAGAGATGCAAAGACTGTCCCCGGAACATCGTATACGCTCCGGGCCACGGCTGCAAGCCCCTTATTAAATTATGAATGGTTTTGGCAGGCAGTGTCCAGTCGATCCGCCCGTCTTCCTTCTTCAGAATGGGCGCCCAGGTGGCGCGGGCGCTATCCTGCGGGACCGGTTTCAGGGTTCCATTCGCCAGTCCGGCGAGCGTTTCGAGCAATAGATTCGCGCCCGCCGCGGCCATGCGCGGGGAAAGATCCGGCGCGGTTTCGTCCGGATCGATGGAGGTTTCCCACTTCAAAACGACATCGCCGGTATCGAGCCCCGCGTCGATGCGCATGGTAGTAACGCCGGTTTTCTCATAGCCGCGGACAATCGACCACTGAATCGGCGCGGCCCCGCGGAGTTCGGGAAGCAGCGAAGCGTGGACGTTGATAATCCCCAGTGGAGCGATGTCGATGACGTTTTGCGGGATAATCTGGCCGTAGCCGACGATTACCATGGCTTCCGGCGCCAGATCGCGCAGATGGGCTACCGAATCGGCGTGGCGGATGCGTTCCGGCTGCCAGACGGTCAGCCCGTGGCAAAGCGCGGCCGCTTTGACGGGCGACGGCATCAGCGTCTGGTGACGGCCTTTCGGCCGGTCGGGCTGCGTGACAACTTCGAGGATGTTTTGGCCCGCCGAAACCAGGGCATCGAGCGTCGGAACGGCAAATTCCGGAGTACCGAGGAAAACCAGATTCACAATGGCCGCCGATGCACGCCGGTGAACGCCGATATGAAAAAGAACGGGAATTTTATTCCCATTCGCCCGCCTGCTGCAGCTTTCGTATCTTTCGCCGGATCACTTCACGCTTCAGCGGACTCAGGTGGGCCAGGAAGAGCACGCCATTCAGGTGATCGATTTCGTGCTGCATAGCGCGCGCCATCAGGTCTTCGCCAGACACTTCAATAACTTCGCCCTTAACATTGTGCGCACGCACGGTGACACGCTTATGCCGTTTCACCTGCTCGCGGAAGCCAGGAATACTGAGGCAACCTTCCTCGCCTGTCTGCTTTCCTTCTTTGTGGACGATCTCAGGGTTTATAAGGATCACCTTATTCGGCTCCACATCCGCCTCGCCTCCGGAGGTATCGATGACTGTCAGTCTCTTGTGGATGTCGATCTGCGGCGCGGCCAGGCCGATCCCGCGCGACGCGTACATCGTCTCGTACATGTCGTCGATCAGCTGGTGCAATTCGGGCGTGTCGAACTCCGTGACGGTTTGTGCCGGACGCTCAAGATTCGCGTTGTTGAGATATCTGACGACCTTGTACGTCACTAAAATGCCCTCACCTGCTCGATGTAGCCGTCGAAATTCCTTTTCATCTCGCGCAACGAATCTCCACCGAATTTATCGATCATGGCGCCGGCCAGCACGATCGCCACCATGGCCTCTCCAATCACGCCGGCGGCGGGAACGACGCAGACGTCGGACCGCTCGTAGGCCGCCTTCGCAGGTTCGCGCGTTGGCAGATCGACCGATTCCAGCGGACGGCGCAAGGTCGAAATCGGCTTCAGGAAGCCGCGCACACGCACTTCCTGGCCGTTCGTCATGCCGCCTTCAATGCCGCCGGCGCGGTTATCTCCGCGGAAAAACCGGCGGTCGGCCTTATCGTAATGAATCGTGTCCTGCACTTTGGACCCGAAGCTCTGCGAACCTTCTTCGGCCCAGCCGACTTCCACGCCCTTCACGGCCTGCATGGAGACAATTGCCTGCGCCAGTTTGCCATCGAGGCGTGAATCCCATGTCGCGTGCGATCCGAGTCCGACCGGCAACCCGCGCGCCACTACTTCAAATATGCCGCCAATAGTGTCGCCAGTTCGGTAGGCCTCGTCGACCAGCGCTTTCATGGCCGTTTCCGCTTCGGGATCGACGCAGCCGAGCAGCACTTCCCGCTTCCGGCTCAATTCCACGATCTCTTCCCACGCCACCGTCCGCTCGAGGCGCACCGCGCCGACGGCAATCACATGGCTGAGCACCTCGATCCCGAAACATCCGAGCAACTGCTTCGCGAGCGCTCCAACCGCGACCCGGGCCGCCGTTTCGCGCGCGCTGGCGCGTTCGAGGATATAGCGGGCATCGGCAAAATCGTACTTGATCGCGCCGGCGAGGTCGGCATGGCCGGGCCTCGGACGCGAAACGGGCTTGTGGAGCGCCATATCGCCGGATTCGACCGGAAGTGACTCGGTCCAGTTCTTCCAGTCAGCGTTGGCAATAATCATGGCCACCGGCGAACCGATGGTGTGGCCGTGGCGCACGCCGGCTACGAGGTGGGCCTGGTCGGTCTCGATTTTCATGCGGCCGCCGCGCCCAAATCCCTGCTGCCTGCGCCAGAGTTCGTGTTGTATTGCGTCAACCGCGATGGGTATGCCGGCAGGGAGGCCTGTTAGGGTCGCCACCAGGCATTCGCCGTGGGACTCGCCCGCCGTTTCGAACCTGAACATGTCTTGAATCTTCTATCTTGACAGAAACGCTGGGGTTTCGCCAGTTTTGGGTGCGGTTTTGCGGGGTTGACATGAGGGTGGAGGATGTGCTGGCAGCCGATGGCAGCGGGCGACAGCCACCGAGTTTTGCATAGGCCTGCCCTTTTTTCGGTCATATGTCTGTCCCTGCCGTTCCTGAAGCCCTTTTGCGAACAGATCACCGGCAATTACGTTGAGCCGTTTGCCGGTTCAGCGTGCCTTTTCTTTGATATGGAGCCCGAGGGCGCGATTCTCGGCGATCTGAATCGCGAGCTGATGTGTGCGATGCGCGCGATTCGCAGGGACGTTTACCGTGTGCTTGAGTGCCTCAGAAGACTACCAAGAGGCAAGGCGGCATACTACCGAATTCGCGCGATGAAGCCCGATGAACTCTCCGAACCGGAGATTGCCGCGAGGTTTCTCTATCTGAACCGCTACTGTTTTAATGGCCTTTATCGCACGAATCTTGCAGGGGGATTCAACGTCCCCTATGGACCGCCGAAAAAGTCGTCCCCTCACCCGGAGGTGGATGAAGACCTGATTGTCAGCGCATCACGCCTTCTGCGCAGGGCTCTACTGGTCAACGGCGATTTCGAGGAGACGCTCCGGCATGTCGAGCCCGGCGATTTTGTCTACCTTGACCCGCCATACGCAACCGACGAAGCGCGGGTGTTCCGGGAATACGTGCCGGGCTCCTTTTCGACTCACGATCTGGCGCGGCTAAGCGATGCTTTGAGTCGGCTGGATCAGATTGGGGCCGAGTTTCTGATCTCCTACTGTGACTCAGCAGAGGCCGAGGCGTTGCTTCGCAAATGGAATCCAGTCCGCATTCCCACGCGGCGTAATATCGCTGGCTTTGTGGGGCACAGAAGGATCGCGCACGAGTTGATCGCGACCAATTCGCGAAAGGTTGTTGCCAATGCAAAGTAACATTGCCCAATCAGAACTGAAGGAGATTCGGGTTGATCAGATAGACCGAAATCCAGAAACCCCGAATCGTGTTCCGTCCCGGAGAACTTGAAACCCTGATGGAATCGATCCGACGGTACGGCGTGCAGGTTCCAATATCGGTCTTCAAGGAGGGGCGGCGCTATGTGCTGATCGACGGGGAACGCAGGTGGCGTTGCTCGGTCAAGCTCAATCGCCCGGCCATTCCCGCCCTGATTCAGGAGAAACCGAACGCCCTTACCAATCTCCTCCTGATGTTCAATATTCACGCTCTGCGTGAACAATGGGATCTGTTGACCATCGCTCTCAAACTCCCGAGAGTGATCGAACTGCTCACGAAAAACGGGAGGCAACCGACTGAACGGGAGCTTTCAGCGGAGACGGGATTGGCGCGGGGTTTGCTTCGGCGTTGCCGTCTGCTCATGGATCTGCCGTCGAAATACCGGGATGGCCTCCTAGATGAATTGAACAAGCCCAAAAGCCAGCAGAAACTCACTGAGGACTTCTTCATCGAGATGGAGCGCGCTCTTACGACGGTCATCCGCGCTTTGCCATCGGTCATTGAAGATAAGGACCGCGTCCGGGATGTCCTGATCTCGAAGTACAAAGCCGGGACCATCAAAAACATAACAGATTTCAGAAATCTCGCGAAAATCGCACGTGCCGAAAACGTTTCTGTAGACTCGGCGACGGCTTCTGTGGTTATCGCAAAGGTCTTTCAGAAAAACGACTACTCGGTTGAACAGGCCTACGAGGATTCCGTGTCCGAGGCGTATTCGGAGCGGGAGCTGCTCACGCGAATCGAGGGATTGGTCGAAAAGTTGGATGACTTAGTCCCCGAATCCATGGATGACGCCCTGAGGGGAGCGCTTTCGCAACTGCTTAATCGGCTGTCTGCGATTCTACGCCAGCGATGAACTTCGTATACCTGCCACAGAGTCTCGTTGAAACGGCCGAAGGAGCCGCTCAATATTTCAAGGACGATCGTGGCATCGGTACGTTTCGTGTCGAGCAGGCAGTGGACCCCAACCTAAGTTATCGTCCAACGCTTCAGGCGATGACCGCCGACCACTATTATCTGTGCATTGAGGTCAACGAAAGCCCGTATCCCGGGATCTTAGAGCCGGTTGTCCTCGACTGCGTTACCCAAGGCCTCCCCGTAAAGCTTTATGTTGCCTTTCCGGCGAGCCCTCTTCCACCAGATTATAAGACCCGTGTGGACAGAGCACGCAATCACGGTGCAGGTGTAATTGAGGTTTCACCGACTCGGGTACAGATAATTCATCCGCCGCTACCGCTCTCACTCGCGAGTCTGCGGCCGCGGCAAAAGAGCGAGTTCCCGCCCCGATACCGCTCGGCACTCGCAGACGCGGAGAACACGTTCAAGGGCGGAAGCCCATCCCAAGGTTGTCTTTTGATCCAAGCGGAGATTGAGCAGTTGTCCCGGAAAATAGCAAAGAAAACGAAGACCAAGGCGCTGTGGCGCACGCTTAAGCCCGGTGAAACGGCCCCGCGTCTGCGAGATAACACACCCTGGGCGAAGGTTATGGAGATGCTCATCGACCACCTTGATCACAGCAAATGCAACTCTCCTGACAAATCGCTCCTCAACAGGATCGCCGGCATGACTGCGCACCGTAACGAGGCAGGCCACAAGCCGAATACTCTCAAAGCACTGATAAAAAGAGACCGTGAGGCTCGAACCCGCTTTGAAAGCGCTGTTGATACGCTATACGATCTGATCGTTGCAAGCCGACACTTGAGAATCACCTGAAAGCACCCGCCCCGCACTTCGATCAGACGACGACAGAGGTGCCCGGATCGAAGGAAGTCGGCCTGGCTCTTCTGGCTAAGCTCGACCGGGGCTTTCAAGAGTGCACGGGCCGCGACGGTCGGCGCCAAATAATTCAGCAACTCCCGTAAAGCCGGGTGGCGCGGCCAGGTCGTGCGCGTTTTTGACTGCGCTGTTTTGGAGTTTACCAGTTTGAAATACGCCGAGATCAGGCGTGTCCGCGCATCGCGCTCTGAAGGGGAGCCCTTCACTAATCCGACCGGGCAGATCAGTATGCCGGCGCTTGCACGACCGGCTCGCTGATCATTGTAAAGTGCCGCTGGTTCCTGGTTACCAGGGTGAGTCCGTGTTCGACGGCGGTTGCCGCGATCAACGAATCGAAGACGTGGAGTCCGTGCGATTTGGCGTAACGCAGGATCAATTCGTACGCCCTCTTTCCGATGGAAGCGCTCAGGGGAACGATTGGGTACGAAGACAGGAACGCATCAAGATACGGCCTGCGATATCATCCACGCGTCCGCGAGCGTATCGACGTAATCAATCGATTCCTGCCTGCCGCGGGAGATATCGATGAGCACGTCGCTGTCGATCAGGTATGGCATCAAATGGCACCTTCGGGAGATGCGGCGGGTTGGCCGAGGCGCTAGCTCCGCAAGTCTTCACGGAGCCGATTGACGAAAGCGACGCTGTCGGCCATATCCTCCCGGTCCTTCCACATCCCGCAGAATGCGAAGTCACGAACAGACCGGGGTCGCCGAGGGGCTGTTTCGGCAGGAACGTACACCTCGACGACGGTACCCTCTGTGATCTGCACGGCATTGAAGGGCCTGAATACACCGTTCTCGTATTTGGCGGGGATTGTCATGATGTTCGCCTGCTGCCACTGCCTACCGAACGCGATCCACGCCGTCGGTATCGATTTCATCGTAACACCCTGGTCGCCCGACGCCCTACTCACATCTGCAATAAGCCCAACGAACCTGCTTGACTGAGCCCTCGCTGTTGTGTCACCGCGGCGCGCGCCGCAACAGTGCGGAATCGCGTAGCGCTCGCGCTGACCGTAGCCCCTACGGTCTCCCGGAATTCGCCCGATACTTACGGCTGTCGGCATTGGCGACGATCATGGCAACCGGCGACCCGATGGTGTGGCCGTGGCGCACGCCGGCGACGAGGTGGGCCTGGTCGGTCTCGATTTTCATGCGGCCGCCGCGCCCAAATCCCTGCTGCCTGCGCCAGAGTTCGTGTTGTATTGCGTCAACCGCGATGGGTATGCCGGCAGGGAGGCCTGTTAGGGTCGCCACCAGGCATTCGCCGTGGGACTCGCCCGCCGTTTCGAACCTGAACACGTCTTGAATCTTCTATCTTGACAGAAACGCTGCCTTTGCGCCAGTTTTGGGCCGGAGGGCCGGCGGGCGACACTTGCGCACCCAAATTGATATCCGCACGGCCGGGTCGTTCGAACGTGACCTGGGGTTGAGAGCCACGCCCCCGCACGGCAGACGAAAGCGTCCGCCCCACAATCGCCGAACTATTGAAATTGGACCGTAAATGGCATCATGCGCAGCATCCCGCCGCGCATCCAGACACGAAGGCGATTGTCATGCAGGACTGCCCGCAGCGGTTCCAGTCCGGCGCGCCCCAGCATCGCGTCCATGCCGTCGTCACCGCTCGCTTGCATGATGTATTGGAGCAGCGACCGCTTTGCCGGGTAAAGCACCAGGCCGACCTTGCTCGAGACGGGAAGGTGAGCGAGTTGGCGGGCTCGTTGCACCGCGCGGTCGATGCCACCCATCTCGTCGACGAGGCCTCTTTCCTTCGCCTGATCTCCCAGCCAAACCCGGCCCTGCGCAACGGTTTCAATCTCGCTCACCGTCTTCCGGCGGGATTTCGCCACTTTGTCGAGAAAATCCTCATACGTGGCGTCAATGCCTTCCTTCAGCTTGGCGCGCTCCTCCGGCGTCAGCGAGGAGTAGTCCGAATCGATCAGAGCAAACTTGCCCCGGCTGACCGTATCCTTGGTGATGCCGAGCTTGTCATAGAGGCCATGGAGATTCGGCTTGCCGAACACAACTCCGATCGATCCCGTGATCGTCCCCGGATACGCCACAATCGGGCTCCCCGACATCGCCATATAGTACCCGCCCGAAGCCGCTTCGTCCGCCATCGAAATCACCACGGGCTTCTTTGCCGCGAGTTGGTTCATGGCCCGCCACATGTCGTCCGACGCAACCACTTCCCCGCCCGGCGAATTGATGCGGATAATAGCTGCTTTGATCGCACTGTCGTTGCCGACTTTTTCCAGCATGCGGTCGAATGCGCCGGATTCGAGACCGTCGGAATCGGCTTCCTCGCCACGCGTGATTTCGCCCTCGCCAACGACGAAGGCGATCTGTTCCTGGGTGATTAGTCCGGCCGAGGCGTCGGAAACGCGCGCGTACTCTTTTTCGCTCGCCTTCTTCAGCGCAGTCTGGTGAAGGGTGGTCTTGAGTTCTCCGAAGACCTCATCTTCATAGCGAAGGTCGTCTATCAGCCCGTAGGATTTCGCCTGTTTGGCGAGAAACGGACCGTTGTCGATGGTTGTGCGGATGGTGGCGGCGTCTTTCCCGCGGCTATCGGCGATCACGTTGACAAGGTCGCCATAGAGCCCGTCGGCCAGGCTGTTCATGACTTCTTTCGTTTCCGGGCTCATCGAAGACTTCGTCCACTGGTCGCCGTAGTCTTTGTATTTGCCGGCGTGCTCCACGTCGACCTGGACGCCGAGTTTATCCAGCGTGTTTTTGAAATACATCATCTGGAAGCCGATTCCCTTGACGTTCAGCAGGTCGGTGGGCGGCATGTAGATTTTCGATGCCGCAGTGGCCATGTAGTAGCCGCGCAGGTCGGGGGATTTCAGCCACGCGATGAGCGGCTTCCCGGATTTGCGGAAGTTTTCGAGATCGCCGCGGATTTCCTGCATTGTGGCCCAGCCGCAGCTGACGCCTTCGGGTTCGAAGAGGACAGCCTTTATGCGCGGGTCCGTGGCTGCCCGGCGAAGCATCCCCCAGACGTTTTCGACCGTGATTGACGTGCGCTCGCCGAAGCCAGGGATGGAGAACTCGATCGGCGGTTTTTCAGGTATGGAACCCGAGAGGTGGAGAACCAGCGTGGAGCCGTCAGCGACCGTGGCGGGTTTTGAGCGCAGGGACGCGACGGCGAAAATGCCGATGACGCCGATCAGAACGACGAGAATAGCCCCGGTTATGAGGCCGAGCAGGAATTTACCCATTTGAGGGAAGCGCTCCTTCCAGTATGAAAGTAGCACGCGGGTTGGACGGCGGCGAGTTCGGCAGCGCGAGGGGAGGAACAGGCCCGCCGGCCCGCACCGGGCTACGTTCGCGCCGAATAGACCACACGCTGGAACTCGTCCAGCAGTCCAACCGCCTCTTTATCCGCGAACGGCAGAAACCCCATCATGATCACGCCGGAAACATTGCTGTGCGGGTCGATCCAGTAATACGTGTTGAAGATTCCCGCCCATGCCAGGCTACCCGAGGCGCGCTCGCCCTGCACCGCTTCGGGATTCATCAGAAAGGCCAGAGTGTAGCGATCGTCGTGGCCGGGATGAAAATCCACGTCACCCGATTGGGCCGGGTTCAACGTCTTCAGCCTTCCTGCGGGAATATTCCCCGTCCCATTAGCCGACATCAGGGCAACCGTCTTCTCCTGGAGAATCCGCACACCTCCCGGACCCGCCCCGCGTTTCAGAATCATCTGAGTGAATTTCAGATAATCGGGCGCCGTGGAATACAGTCCGCCATCGCCGCGATACGACTTCGGAGGCGCCGGCATCGTGCGTGGCACGGGCGTAAGCGAACCATTCGTCTCTCGCTGGTAACGGCCCACCAGCCGATCGAACTTCTCCGCCGTCAGAATGAAGCTGGTGTCCTTCATCCCCAGCGGGCCGACGATATGTTGCTGAACATATTTCTCAAGGTCCATACCGCTTACCGCTTCCACCAGGCGCCCGACCCAGTAGGTCCCCGGCCCATACTGCCATTTGGCTCCGGGCTCAAATGCCAGCACGTGCGTGGAATCTCCGCCCGAGGAAGTGAACCGGAACATCGCCTCGTGCCAACTGTCGTAGACAAACCCCGAAGTATGCGTAAGCAATTGGCGCAGCGTTACCTGTTTCATCGGGGGCCGCATCATTGGTTTGCTTGCGGCGTCGAATCCGTCAAGCACTTGCAGCGTTGCGAGCTCCGGCAGATATTTCGATGCGGGTTCGTCAAGCGCCAGTTTGCCTTGCTCGACCAGTTGCATCGCGCCCGCCGACGTGATCGCTTTGGTCATGGACGCGATGGCGAAGATCGAATCCTGCGCGATCGCGATCCCCGACGCGGAGTCGCGCGTGCCGAACGCGCCGGACCAGATCACGGAATCGGCGGTACCGGCGATGGCGGCAACGGCCGGAATCCCGCGGCGCTGCATGCCACTGCGCAACGCGTCGCCGATGCCGTTGGCCCCGTGTGCGATCTTCGACTGCGCTCCCATTCCCGGCTGCGCGCAAAACGCGAGCGCCAGACCGCCAAATTCCCTGCGTGTTTGTGGTCGCATACGTTTCTTATAGCACCAGGAGCCACCCGCTGCCGAACGCAGCTGCGGTGGCAGGAAGCCTGCGCCTCCAAACGCTCATGCCCCGGTCTTCGCCGGGGGTGGCGAGACGAGGAACAATTTCCGCTTGACATGCGCGGCGATTACCGCTATCATCCCAGACAAGCAGTATTTGCTGGCCTTATAATAAAGCTTTAAACGGAACGCCACGCCGCGCGTTTCGTTCTCAATCGGGGTTCCCGGTTTCGCAGCCCCTCTCGTTTTCGCGCCGCAAGTCCCCCGGCGCTTCACTTCCAACCACAATCTTTCCCGCAAGGGGCGTTCACGCCCCCGCCCGGGTCAATCCAGGAGATAGCCAAATCAAATGTCACTGAGCAAGAACGCAGTAAACGACCTCCTTAACAGAGGATATTCGCGACGCAACATTGCGCACATCGCCTTGGGAGCCGCGGCTGTCATGCCGTTATTCCACGAATTTGCCTTTGCGCAGCAAGCCGCCGATCCGGATAACCCGGCTCCGCGGCGCGGAGCCAGGGGTGGCAGCGGTGGCAGGGGCCGGAACGTCGATCCGGATGCCGTTGTGATCAGTTCCAATGAAAATCCAATGGGGCCGACCAAAGAAGGTCTGGAGGCCATCGCTAAAGTGTCGCCACTCGCCTGGCGCTACACGCCGGTGGGGGACAACCTGGACCTTGAGAATCTCATCGCGAGCACGGAGGGTCTGAAGCCGGATTACGCACAGTTGTACCCGGGTTCCGGTCCGGCGCTTTCCTATCTGCACCCCGCATTCACTTCACCGACCCGCAGCTGGGTCATGGGTTCGCCCGGTTACGGCAGCGGCGGCGGCGGCAGGAATGGCGAACGCGGGGCCAAGACCATCAAAGTTCCATTGCGCAAGGATTACACTCACGACGTGGAAGCCATGATCAAGGCCGACCCGAATGCGGGCGTGTATTACATCTGCAACCCCAACAATCCGACCGGTACGATCACGCCCCGCAAGGACATGGAATACATTCTGGCCAACAAGTCGAAGGGTTCCATCCTCGTCATCGACGAAGCCTACGTCCACTTCTCCGGGCGCGACAACATGTCCACGGATCTGGTGGCGAAGGACAAGGACGTCATCGTTCTCCGCACGTTCTCGAAGATCTACGGTATGGCTGGCCTGCGGGCCGGCATCGCTTACGGAAGGCCCGATTTGCTGGACCAACTGGCAATGTTCGGTCCGGTCAGCAACCTGTCACAGGGTACAAGGGCGTGCGCCGCGGCGAGCCTTAAGGCCAACGCGACCATAATGCCGGAACGCATCGCAACCTACAAGAAAAATCGCGCGATCGCTTATGAAGCGATGGATAAGCTGGGCGTCACCTACGTACCGACCGTCGGCAACTTCTTCATGATGTCGGTGAAGGGGATGACCGGGGCGCAGGTTGGCACTGCCATGGCGTCGAAAAAGATACACCTTGCCGGCGCCAACCGGTGGCCGGAATGGCCGAATCACATCCGCGTTACGGTCGGAAGCTATGAGGAAATGACGAAGTTCAACGCGGCCCTCGCGCAGGTAGTCAAGGAGGGTCCGCCGTCGGTCGCTAAGGCCGGCTAACTAGCCAAGGGCTCCGCCCTTGATATCCCTCAGACCGAATAGTTGGGTGGTTCGTGGAAAGCGTTCATGGCGTTATGCTCCTGGTATCTGACCACGCAGGAGTACGCCATGAACGCTTTTTCGAACATCACAAGAGTAGCATCACGCTGCACTATAGTTTGCTTTGACCGATTGCTGCTGAACGGGTTGATTCAGCCGTTCCAGCAACCGGAACGGGTGACCGGTTTTCTCAATACTTATCGTGACGGGAAGCGGACCCGCAATGAACTGAGCGACATTGCCGAGCAGTACAAGAACCGGGTTGCGAACCGGGCGCTCAAATGG
>PLEX01000230.1 GCA_003136575.1 Bryobacterales bacterium
GAGCGACAACAACTCCGGCGGCAAATGCCGCCACTATCAGGCAAAGTGAGATACGACGTGACATAAAATTTTTGGATCCTCGATGGAATTCTAGCAGCTTCTCGCCTCTGAGTTGTATAGCGGCATTATCGCGTAGAGCCATACCGGGAGCGCGCGTCCGGACCACCCGCATCGAGAGCGTCAGAGACGCGACAAACTTCGGGCAAGCCATTGTGGGATGCGCTCTGCCCGGTACACAATCTCTCCGTGTTCGGCCTGCAACAGAATCACTGGAGTCTCGCCCCAGTCGCCGTTCTCGTACACGTAGATCAGATCCATCTCACGGATGGCGCGGGACAAATTGGCGATGCTGGATTCGTAGATGCCGCGCATGACCGGCTCCGGCGCGCTGTGGCCGCCCCGGTCCGCCCGCATCATCACCCTTTCCAGGTGCATCTCGAAGTTCGGGAGGCAGAGGTAGCGCATTTCGACGACGAAACCGGCGCGCCGGGCCAATGCAGCCTGCTCGAATGTGACCGCGCTCCTCAGCGTCGTTTCAAGAGCGAAGCTGCTTCGCGCGTGGATATGATCGAGCACGAACGTCTCGAAGAGAACGTTTACGCGGGAGCGGATTTCACGAGGAATATCGCAGTACGAACCATTGTTCAGCGCTGCGGCGTGATCGTCGGCATTGAAATAGTCTACGCCGAAAGCCGCCACCGGAAACGCTGTCGATTTTCCGCTCCCCGGTGGGCCGGCGACGATGAACATCTTGGGCGGCATAGGAAAAGAAAGTTGCGGAGAATGGTTCCGAGTGGTTTGGCGCGAAGTGCCACGCCCTGAGCCCGCGAGTTCAAGCTAAAAGCTACCCGCCGAAGTCGCGATCCGCGTCTGGCTGCATATCCTTGGGCAGATCTTTGCGGATACGGCTTCCATCGGGATTCGCAATGCCGAGCCTCTCCAACTCCGCGGCCGCCTCTCTGACGCGCTCACCAGCCCCGGACAAGTGGGGATCGGTCCGGGGTACCCGCAACGTCGGCGTCTCGACAGGAGGCATATCCCCCATTATATTCGACAAAGCAACCTTTGCGGATCAGGCTTCGGTCCCTCGGGATTTCGCCTCTTGCTGAATGCGCGTGTAAACCTGGTTGCGCATCAGGCTGGTAACGAATTCCCGGACTTCTGGGTTATCGAGGAACCGTACGACCTGGTCGCTGTTGCGGTCCATCCGTCCGATGACGAGCTCTTCGAGTTTTCGGTCGAAGATGTGAGCGAAGTTGTCGATGGTATTGGCCTCCCCGGCATCACGCACCGATTCGTCCGCAGTCGCATCGGCACGGACCTGATCCCAGAAGAGTTCGTCGGCGTTGGTGAATTCGGTCCCGAACCGTTCGTTGAGCACATCGACGATACGGGACAACGGAACCTGTTCATCTTCGACGCGCCCGGTCCCGACGTCGGACGGTCCTTTCAGCGTGCCGGGGGTGCCGGGCTCCAGCGCGATGCGACCCTCACTGATCTTCTGGAGCCGGTAAAACTTCAATCTCACATCGTCATCGAGGTCGAGACGCCCGGTTCCTTCCCGAACCGGGAGTTTGGTTTCGAGGAACCGCAGGTAGGCATCAAACTTTTCGAGCTTGCTGTCTCCAAATGGGATGACCTGCGAGAGGAATGAGTAGAGGCGGCGGAACGACTCCAGCCGGTTTCGAAGCTCTTCCTTCCCGTCGTCCGTGGCGTCGGCAAAGCGGCCCACGGCTTTATCCACAATGGAGTTCATCAGCGCGTTATCGGTCGGGCTTTCTTTGCGGCGCGGTTTGAAAAACACGGCGGCGAACTGCTCAACTTCGATTTCCTGAATGATGAAAGCCCCGTAGAGTTCGGCGCGCAGGGAATAGAGCTGGCGGGCGTCGGGTTTGCCGGTGATGATGGGGGCCGTGTCGTGATAGCGCTGAAAGGCCCTTTGGATCTCTTCCGGTTCGTTGACGAAATCGAGAACGAAAGTGTCTTCCTTGCCGGGAAACGTCCGATTGAGCCGCGACAGCGTTTGTACGGCCTGCACGTCGGCGAGCCGCTTATCGACGTACATGGTATGAAGAAGCGGCTGATCGAAGCCCGTCTGATATTTGTCGGCGGCGATCAGAATGCCGTATTCCTGCTTCCTGAATTCTTCGGGGAGTTGCTTCTCGCTGATCTTCCCGCCGTTCATCTTGACTTCAGTCAGCTCTTCTTCGGTCGGATCATCGGGATCGACGATGATGCCGGAAAACGCGACGAGGGTGCGGAGATCGGCGTAGTGCTTGAGTTGAATGTACTGGTCGGCGGATTTCTTGTAACGCACGGCCTCCAGGCGGGAACCGGTAACCACCATCGCTTTGGCGCGCCCGCCGATGCGGTGGCGGACGTTCTGCCGGAAGTGCTCGATAATAACCTCCGTTTTCTGCGCGATGTTGTGGGGGTGCAGGCGCATGAAGCGGGCGAGCGCCTTGGCAGCCTTCTTCTTCTCGACCTCGGGATCGCCCTGCGCGGCCTTAAGGAGCCGGTAATAGGTGCTGTAGAAGGTGTAGTTCTTCAGCACGTCGAGGATGAAACCTTCCTCAATGGCCTGGCGCATGCTGTATTCGTGGAACGGCTGAGGCTCGCCGTTTGCGTCAGGCTGACCGAAAACCTGAATCGTCTTGTACTTTGGGGTGGCGGTAAAGGCGAAGAAGCTGAGGTTTGGCTGCTGTTTCCGGCCTTCGACAACTCGAATGATTTCCTCCTCGTAGTCCTGGAGTTGTTCTTCTTCGGCGCGTTTGTGTGCAATGGCGCGTATGCGTTCGCCGCCGAGAACGGCTTTCATCTTGGCGGCACTATCTCCCGATTGCGAACTGTGGGCTTCATCGACGATCACGGCGTAACGGCGCTCGGGCAGGTCTCCCGCGTGCTTCGTGACGAATGGAAACTTCTGGAGGATCGTAATGATGATCGGGACGGAGTTGCGGAGCGCGTCGGCGAGTTGCTTTGAATCGTCGTCGATTTTCATGACGACGCCGGTCTTGTGCTCGAACTGATAGATGGTGTCCTGAAGTTGCCTGTCCAGAACGAGACGGTCCGTGATGACAATCACGCTGTCGAACACCTTCCGGTCCTGTGCATCGTGCAGGGTGGACAGGCGATGTGCGAGCCACGCGATGCTGTTGCTCTTGCCGCTTCCGGCGGAGTGCCAGACGAGGTAGTTTTTTCCGGTGCGGGCCGCGCGGGCGTCGGCGACGAGTTTGCGGACGGCATCGATCTGGTGGTAGCGGGGAAAGATGAGGGCTTCTTCCTTACCTGATTTCTCAATGTGGAGAAAACGGCCGAGAAGGTCGAGCCAGCTGCCGCGTTTCCAGATCTGCTCCCAAAGGTAGTGAGTGCGATAGCCGGTGGGATTTTCGGGGTTGCCCGCGCCTCTGTGGTTGCCCTGGTTGAAGGGCAGGAAACGCGTCGCCGCACCTTCGAGGCGCGTTGCCATATAGCATTCGTCGGTATCGACGGCAAAATGAACCAAGGCGCGTTTCTTGAAGGCGAACAGGGGTTCGCGGTGGTCGCGGTCGCGGTACTGCTGGATGGCGTCGCGAACAGTCTGGCCCGTGAAGGCGTTTTTCAGTTCGGCGGTGGCGACGGGGAGGCCATTGAGGCTGAGCAGAATGTCGATGGACTGCTCGTGCTGGAGGCTGAAGCGAACCTGACGGGTGACGGTCAGACGGTTGGCCTTGTAGAGCTTCGCCGTTTCGGGATTGAGGCCGCTTGCAGGGGCGAAGTACGCGAGATGAAAGGTTTGGCCGAAGAAATCCAGGCCGTGGCGGAGCACGTCGAGCGTGCCGCGAGCGTCGAGCGCAAGGGTGAATTCAGCGAGGAAGGCTTCGGTCGCGCTCGGGCCGTAGTAGGTGGCGATTGCCTGCCATGATTTGGGCTGGTTGGTCTGGACGAAGTCGAGGACGAGGTGGGGATGGAGGGCGCGGGTGCGGTCGTATAGCGCGGGATCGCCTTTTTCGTAACCGCCAGATGTGACGAGAGAGTGCTCTACGGCGGATTCGAAAGCGATTTCGCGGTGGTCGACCATCAGACGAGTGCCTCCATTTTCTTGTGGTGTTCGCGGATGTCGAGCTGCCCGTTGACGGCAGCGGTGATGATCGCGGAGCGATACTCGCGAAGTCGGTCGATGGCCGATAAGATCGAGCTCTTGACCTTTTGCGCATTTCGGGTGAGTGCGTCGAGGTGCGTTGCGATGGCGTTCTGCTCGTCTGGCGGAGGAACCGGAACCGAAATGTTCTTTACGTCTCCCAGTGCAAGCTGGACCTTTGTTCCCCCATACATCATTTGGTTGAACTGACACCTCATAGGCAGCGCGAACAATGCATAGGCAAGCCACCGCGGGTTGATGTCGGTGTTGGGTCGGCAAAGGGCCAAATGCTGGCTTACATATGCCTCGCCCAGCCCTTCCGGAACGATGCCCACAGCCCCAACCCACGCCGTGATCGAGATGACGAGGTCCCCAGCCGAAGCGCGCGTCCTTTCCCCTTCCGAGCCTTCGGGCACAGAAACCCGTTGTAGGTCGCCGGTGTATAAATCGATGCCGTCCCGTGTGACGTTGGTTATGCGGAGGAATACCGGACCTGTTTCGCTATAGTGTTCCGCCCAGCCGCGCGAGCCGCTGGTAACGTAGGCAAACAGAAACTTAGTGCGTTTAACGCACCAATGTACCGGAAGGTCTCCCAGCAAAGGTGGCCCTGAGTTTTTCACAAGCGCACTCAATTTGAGGCCCCCGGTTACGGCGCGGCTGATCAGCAGGTCGTGTTTTTCATCGAGCAAGTCAATCAGTCGTTGCTTCTTCGCGATCAGAGCGTCGATCTCTGAGGTTTCGCGGTCGAGCAGGGACACGACACGCGCCTGCTCGTCCGGCGCGGGCAAAGCAACCGAAAAATTGCCAATCTGCTCCCAGTCGGCTCTCGGCATTTTCGATCCGAATGTGGTTGAGTTCACCAGATCAATAAAGTCCGCAGAGACCAGCCGATAGAACAGAAATTGCTTAAGAACTCCTTCGCGTGGGCGTAGCACAAGCATTTCAGATGTGCATGTCCCGTCGGCTTGGGCGACATACACTTTGGCCAAGTAGGGCCTGAGTTTGCCGAAAAGGACGTCTCCACATCTGAACTGGCTGGACTCCGTCTCAAATCTCTGCTTCGGTTGGCAGGTAGCGGCCTGTCCATGGCTCGACATTCTCAAGACCGACGTAGTGACTACCGCGCTCTACGGGCGCTTTCTGTGTTTTACGATCAACGAAGTACTTTAGCCGCTTTCGCGGCCACGCGGTGTTTGCGGTCATCTGCCCACCGTCGCCAGCATGCGCATAATCTCGCCTTCTAGCTCACGAATTTCCTTCTCAATGGTCTTCAGTGCCCTTGGCGGTGAGTACCGGTAGAAATGCCGCGTCAACGGAATCTCGTAACCGAGTTTTGTCTTGTCCTCGTCAATCCAGGCATCGGGGACGTGCGGTTTCACTTCGCGCTCAAAGTAATGGTGAATGTCCTCCTTCAGCGGAACATTCTCGGTATCGCGCAATTCAGGATCGGGCTCGGGGTTGCCGTCCTCACCCATGCAGATGGCGGCGGTTTCGTCGCGCTCACTGAACGTCGCGAGAATTGCTTTGCGTACTGGCGCGGAGATGCTCAACGACTGCCCTTTGAGCACCTTATCGAGTGCGGCGGTGAACTTCTCGCGGTCCATCCACACCTTATCCGTCGGCAAGGTGCCGAGCGCGGCGCGTATCTCGGCCTGTAGAGCCTGTCCACGTTCGACCTCCTTCTTCCCTTCCTTGCCCGATTTGCGCGAGGTCGCGATTCCTTCGAAAGCCCGCGATGCTTCAAACGCAGCGAGGTGTTCCTGTGTCGCGGAGAAACTGAGGCGCAGGGGCCGCTCGACGACGATTTTGCTGTACCCGAAGTCGTCGTTATCAAAGATCTTCGAATGCTCGGAATCGGCAAACGTGCCGTAGATGCGGGTGATGGCCTCAATTTGGCGATCCGACAGTTCGTTGCGCTTATTGCCGAGGCTCTTCCGCATTTTCGAATAAAGATCCACTGCGTTCACCAACTGAACCCTCCCCTTGCGCTTGCGGGTTTTGCGGTTGGTGACAATCCAGATGTAGGTGTTAATACCGGTGTTGTAGAAGAGCTGGTCGGGAAGGGCGACGATGCCTTCGAGCCAGTCGTTCTCGATGATCCATTTGCGAATATTGCTTTCGCCGGAACCCGCGTCGCCGGTGAAGAGGGGCGAACCGTTGAACACGATGCCGATGCGGGAGCCGGTCTGGTCGGCATGGGAGTACGGCTTCATCTTCGAAATCATGTGCTGGAGGAATAGGAAGGAGCCGTCGTTGATGCGGGGGAGTCCGGCCCCGAAACGGCCTTCGTAGCCCTGCTTGTCGTGCTCGTTGCGGACGTAGTCTTCTTCCGACTCCCACTTCACGCCGAAGGGGGGATTGGCGAGCATGTAATCGAACTTCTTGCCGGGGAAAGCGTCGAAGGTCTTGCCGTCCCCGAGTGAGTCGCCGAGGCGAATATTGTCGATCTCCTCACCTTTGATGAGCATGTCGGAACCGCAGATAGCGTAGCCCTCGGGATCGAAGTCCTGGCCGAAAAGGACGAGTTTGGCTTCGGGGTTGAGTTCGCGCATGTACTTTGCGGCTTCGGAAAGCATGCCTCCCGTGCCCGCCGCAGGATCAAAAAGCGTCCGGACCGCGCCTTTCTGCCGCAGAAGGTTGTTGTCGGGCTCAAAGATGAGGTCGACCATCAGCCGGATAACCTCGCGGGGGGTGAAGTGATCCCCGGCATCTTCGTTGGCGGCTTCGTTGAACTTGCGGACGAGTTCTTCGAAACTGCGGCCCATATCGAGATTGGAGACCACGTTGGGGTGGAGATCGACTTCCGAGAATTTCTGGACGAGTTTGAAGAGACGGTTGGATTTGTCGAGCTTCGCAATCTGCTGGTCGAAGCCGAAGTTGTCGAAGAGGGCGCGGGTCTCGGGCGAGAAGGCCTTAGTGTAATGGAGAAGGTTTTGGGCGAGGCCTTCGGGGTCGGCGAGGAGTTTGGCGAAGTCGAACTTGCTGGTGTTATAGAACTGCTGCTTCGCCGCGCGTCGAAGCATTTTATCGACGAGCGTCGCGTTTTGACCTTTGAGCTTTTTCTGCTCTTCGAGGACTTTGGCTTTGGTGGCTTCGAGGACGCAGTCGAGGCGACGCAGGACGGTCATGGGGAGCATGACTTTGCGGTATTCGGGAGGGCGGTAGGGGCCGCGGAGGAGGTCGGCAACGTCCCAGATGAAACTGACGAGGGTATCGGCGTAATTGGTCAAATGATGGAATTCTCTCTCGGGCGCGCGCACGCGACCGCCACGCATGCCGGGCGGGGCCGCGATTTCTTGAGCTTACATGAGAAGGATTGGTGGGGCGCTTAAACGATTCTGGGGATCTTGGTCTGCTTTCCCGCCAACGG
>PLEX01000051.1 GCA_003136575.1 Bryobacterales bacterium
TTGGCGTAGCTCAGATTGTTGTATTGCTGGCGCTGGTAAGTGTAGCCGAAAGTCAGGTTGTGTTTTCGCCCGATTATATAAGTGAATGTGTTGGTATAGCCGAAAGTCTGTGGACGGCTAAGCGAGTGGTTCCCATCGCTGATGCCGCCGAAATTGGTGAAGCCGATACTCGGGGGACCGTAGGCTTCCGGATCCAGGGTAGCTCCCGTTATGCCCAGATTCCCCTCGATATTGGTCTTGTTCGCGAAGAACGGCGTCGAATCGGTAATGTTGCGGCTGAACGAAAGCGTGCTCGTGTTGTTCACACGGGCCTTAAAGCTGTGGCTCCAGCCGACCGATGCGCTNNGTCCTGAAACTCCCCGAAGTTCGATAACGAATACGAATTCCGCGACTGGTACTGGACGCTGAAATTCAGCCGGTCCTTGTTATTCAGAGGAGCGTTGAAGCGGACGCCCATGTTCTGGCTGTTGGACGGCGTATTGGCCACCAGCCGGAAGTTCTGCACCAGGATGTTGTCGTAAGTCGGCGTCGGGATGTACTGCTCCAGCGCAAGCGAAGTCGGGTTGNNGTCGGCTTGCTCAGATTGTTGAAGTTGCCGGCCAGCAGTGCAGCCGTCGGCACCGTATATAGGCTATCGATACCGGATAAGTTGTGCGTTCCCGAATAGCTGATGCTGTACTGCGCGCGCGGCCACTTGATGACTTTGGGTACGACGAGAGGTCCACCCAGCGTGACCGAGTAACTGTTGGTCATCGCCTGCGGCTTCTTCGAGGCCGTACCGTTCAGCGAAAAAGGCGCGGCGTTGAGCGCGGAATTGGTGCCCGTCCACGATATNNCCGCCGCGTCCTCCACCACCACCTCCTCCGCCGCCGCCACCACCACCGCCGCGGCCACCCCCTCCTCCACCACCTGCGAAGCCGTTACCGCCGCCAAGTCCGCCGCCACCGGGACCCGCGCCGGCTCCGACCCCGAAGCCGCCGTTGATCGCAGCCGCGCCGAACCCGCCGAGGCCCAGTGTGTCGTTGGTCGGGGCCATCATCCCCGAGGGCAATCCGGGATTATCGCCAAGCGCCGCGCTGTCAAGGGCGGCCGAAGCCTGGCCGAAGCCACCACCGCCGCGGCCACCACCGGCATCGATCATCCTTTGGCGCGTTACTTCGTCCATCCCGGATTGGGCCAGACCGCCGCTGGTGCTTCCGTTGACCAGCAGCGCCTCGTCTCCGGCCGTGTCTTCAAAACCGGAGGGAAGGTTGGTTTGAGGAGGCGGTGCGGGAGGCAAGCCAGCCACATTTTGGGTCGCAGGTTGACCTTCCTCGGTGGCGCGAACTGTAGCGGACTGGAAGCCGCGACCGGGAGCGGCGGCAATCTGCGCTCCAGTGCCGCCGGTTGCTCCTGTTGCGCCCGATGCCCCGAATGCACCCCGGCCCGCGCGGCCACCTGCCTGCTGGCCGAACCCGCCGGGTCCGCCTTGTCCCCCAAATCCACCACGACCGCCGCCCCGGCCGCCGCGCCCGCGTCCACCACCACCGGCTTGCGCGCCAGCCTGTTGGGCTGCGTTTGCTGCCGCCATAGCCCCTGCCGCCGCCTGGTCCATATCCCCGGTTGCTCCCGCCGCACCGCCAAGGCGCTCGCGAAGCTTTGGCATTTCGAGCGCCCATTCCTGGCGCGCCGGCGCGTCGGTTATGGTCACCTTACCGGTAGAAGTCGTGAATTCAAACATCTCGACCGAGATGTCCCAGGTTCCCGGTGTCAGGTCCATGCTGTAGCGACCGTTCTCGTCGGTGTAGGCGATGACTTTGGAGCCGGATTGGGATGGGTCTGAAGGTTTTGCTGTGACCATCGCGCCGGGTATCGGCTGGTCGGCCGCGCGCACGGAGCCGCTGTATTGCGCCGCGAACGATGCGCCAGTGCTCAGGAAAATCAGCGCGCCGAGCGCAGTTATCTGGAGTTTGAGACGTGATGGCATATTCCGATCCCGAGTATAGTAATTATGATTGACGACGTTCCGGCATTCGTGCCACTGCGCTCGCAAATTACTGTAAAGGGGACGCCCATGAGCTTATCGAAGTTACTGGCACGCGTCCAGAAGTCTTTTCGGATGAGGCGAATGCGGCGATTTGCGGCGGCCTTTCCGCGGGCGGCGCGGTTGCGGATTCTCGACGTAGGTGGCACTCCGGAAATCTGGAGCCTCCTTCCGGGCGCACGGTCCGTTATCCTCCTGAACACGCCGAGGGCGGAGGAAAGCCGCGCGGCAGCGGCGGCGGGACTTCAATATGTCAGCGGCGATGGCTGCAGACTCCCTTTCGACGAACGCGCCTTCGACGTAGTTTTCAGCAATTCCGTAATCGAGCACGTGGGCGGGGCCGAAGCGCAGGAACAGTTTGCCCGCGAAACAATGCGGACCGGACGGGGGTATTGGGTGCAGACGCCCAACCGGTACTTTCCCATTGAGACGCATCTGCTGACACCGTTTGTGCATTTCCTGCCGGCGGACTGGCGAGCATCCATCGTGCGCCGGTTTACTGTGTGGCAATTGTTGAATCGACCAGGGACTGAGGAGAGGCGTTTTTATGTGGAGCACTTCATCTCGGACATCCGGCTGCTTTCGGCCTCCGAGCTTCAGCGTTTGTTTCCCGATGCGGTGATCGTTCGGGAGCGGTTTCTGGGGTTTACGAAGTCGTTGATAGCGTACCGGCCGCTCAGGGAGTGAGAAATGCCCGCCCCGTTCCCGATTCATGACCGCCGGGTTGCCCTGCAGTGTCTGTTGTAGACACTACTGTTCCAGCACGCACACATCCCGCAGATTACGGTATTTTTCCGCAAAATCCAGCCCATACCCCACCACAAACTCGTCGGGAATCCGGAAGCCTACGTACGCCACATCCACTTGCCGGATGCGTCGTTCCGGCTTGTCGAGCAGCGTGGCGATCCTGACCGACTTCGGCCTGCGCGTCTTCAGCAGCGCAGTCAGATAGCTCAGCGTGACGCCGCTGTCGATGATGTCCTCCACGATCAGAACGTGCGCGCCTTCGAGCGAAATATCGAGGTCCTTGGTAATCTTCACTTCGCCCGACGACGTCTTGCCTTTGCCGTAGCTCGATATCCCCATGAACTCGATGAAGGCATCGCGTTTTACCGCACGCGCCAGATCGGACAGGAAGAAGCAGGCGCCTTTCAGAATGCATATCAGATACAAGGTGCCGTCCGGGTAGTCGATGTCGATCTGCGCCCCGATTTCGGCGATTCGCGTCTGTATCCGTTCTTCGGAGATGAGTGTCTTGAGAGCCATAAGGTGCCGGATTTCCTATTGTCCGACAGGCTCCGCGTTCCGCCGAACCCACGCGCGCCGAAGGGCGGCTCCTGCGGGCAAACCCGGCGATTCGGCACTTCCGCGCGATCTGCTATCCTTGTCTTTCAGAGTTGCGGCGATCGCGCGATCAGTGTGTCTTGCCCGCTCACCTGGAGTTCTCTAAACATGTCAGGCCACTCAAAATGGGCAACCATCAAGCACAAGAAGGCTGCCACGGACGCCAAACGCGGAAAAATCTTCACGCGTCTCATTAAGGAAATCATGATCGCCGCGCGCAACGGCGGCGATCCGGACGGCAACCCTCGCCTCCGCACCGCCATCCTCGCCGCCAAGAACGTATCGATGCCTTCCGACAACATCAAGAAGGCCATCATGCGCGGCACCGGCGAACTGGAAGGCGGCCAGATCGACGAAGTCATGTTCGAAGGCTACGGACCGGGCGGCGCAGCCGTTCTGGTGATGGTCGCGACCGACAACCGTAACCGCACGGTCAGCGATATTCGCCACGCCTTCTCGAAGCAGGGCGGCAATCTCGGGGAGCAGGGAAGCGTCTCCTGGATGTTTGAGCGCAAGAGCCAGATCGTCGTCGAAAAGGACAAGATCGGCGAAGACGAGCTCATGAGCCTTGTGCTGGAAGCCGGCGCCGAGGACATGAAGGACGGCGGCGATTCGTGGGAAGTGATTTCCGATCCCAACAGCCACGACGCGGTCCTGGCGGCGATTCAAAAGGCCGGCATCGAAACCATTGCGGCCGAGGTCGGCATGATTCCGAAGAATCTCATCGAACTCGAAGGCAAGAACGCTGCCGGCATGGTGCGCCTTCTCGAAGCGCTCGAAGAGCACGACGACGTGCAGAACGTTTACTCCAACTTCGATTCCAGCGAAGAGGACGTCGAAGGCTAGTGAGCCATGCGAAGGTAATTTGTGTCGAACGTCGCAGGCGAAACCGCCTGCGCCACAAGAGGGCGGCGCGAAATGCGGGTATTCGGAATTGACTGTGGCACCGAACGAACCGGCTACGGCGTAATCGACAGCGATGGACGCATGCACCGCCTCGTCTCGTCCGGTTGTATTACTTCGTCGCCGCGCGACCCTCTGGAACTCCGGCTCATGCATATCGCGGCCGAACTGCGCCGCCTCATCGCCGAGCACAATCCCGATTCCGCCGCCATCGAAGAGGTTTTTTTCGCCGTTAATGCCAAAAGCGCCCTCAAGCTTTCTCACGTCCGCGGGGTCGCGATGTTAGTGGTCGCGGAGGCCTCGGTGCGCGTCGCCGAGTACTCCCCGCTTGAGGTCAAGAAGAGCGTGGTGGGCTACGGCCGCGCCGAAAAGTCGCAGGTTCAGCAGATGGTCGGCTCACTCCTGCGGCTCGCGCAGCCGGTTTCTTCCGAAGATGCCAGCGATGCACTGGCGATCGCGATCTGCCACGCGACCCATGCGTTTGTATCCGAACTGGAGTTGCGAGCATGAAGGTGTTCGCCGCGCTCGCCCTTCTCTGCCTGACGTCGCTGCACGCGGCCGATCCGCGCATTATCTTCACCAAGAGCTTTCCCGGCAGCGTTCCGGAATACGTCGAAATCTCCGTAGAAAAGAACGGGACGGCGGTCTACAAAGAAGCTCCAGACGACAACAATCCCATAACCATTCAGCTGGCCCAGCCCGATTGCGATGCGATGTTTGCCCTTGCCGACAAGCTCGACCACTTCACGCGCCCGCTCGAATCCGGCCTTAAAGTTGCGTTCATGGGCAAGAAAACCTTTCGGTACGACGACGGCACATCGCACGATTCTCAGTTCAATTATTCTTCCGATCTCGACGCCCAGGCGCTCCTCGATTGGTTCGAGAAAATCGCCGAAACCGAGCGCGGTTACATCGAACTGGAGCGCACGGTCAAATACGACAAACTGGGCGTCCAGAACGCTCTGATTCTGATCCAGACCACTTGGGATCAAAAGCGCCTGATCGCGCCTCAGCAATTCCTTACGCTGCTTGACCGGGTTGTGAAAAACGAAAGCTACCTGCACATGGCGCGCGAGCGTGCTTCGGCTTTTGCCCAGGAAATCCGCGCACTGGCCCAGCCGGCGGCGGGACAATGAAGTCGGTGGCCGTGCTCCGGCTATCGCTCCTCTTACTCCCAGCCGTGCTGGCCGCTCAGACGACGGGTATGCTAAACCTCTATCCGCCGAATCCGGCCGACGAGCAGGCGGAACTGAACCAGGCAATCGCCGACGCCAACGGCAGTTCGGTCGATATTACCCGCGCTTTGGAACAGCACCTCCGCAAGTACCCGAACAGCGCGCGTCGCGCCGATATCGAAGCCTCCCTCTACAAGACGGCGACCGACTCGAACGATCACGCGCGTATTATCGCTTACGGCGAAAGGCTGCTCATCGGCAAACCTGGCAACGAACTCGAAATACTGGATCGCGTCATTCGCGCCCTGCTTGCGTCGGACGACAGGGAATCCGCTACGAAGGCACTGGGCTACTGCGCCCGTTACGAAGCCGGAGTGGCCGATTTCCGCGCGAAACCTCCGGAAGGGCACACGACAGCGGCGCAGTGGGCGGACCTCGCGGACCGCGCTCTTGCCAGAGCCACCGTTCTGGAAGCTCGCGCCACAGGCAACCTGGGGAGTCCCGAAAACGCGGTCCAAAGTGCTCGCAGATCGTGGGATGCCAATCCCACCGCCGAGTCCGCGCACGAGATGGCTCGCTGGCTGGTGAAACTCGGGCGTGTAGGCGACGCGATCGACCGTTATGCGGATGCCGTCATGATCGACGACCCTCGTTCACCCTGGAGCGACCGCGAGCGCGACCGAAAAATCGCCACCGACCTGTACGTCAAAGCGCATGGCTCCACGCAGGGCCTCGGTGATTTGTTTCAGCAGGCATGGGACCGGGACGCCGTGGCGCTCCGCGACCGCGTCGCGCGCTACAAAGCCATCGACCCCAACTACTGCGTCACCGACACGTTCGGTTTCGTGCTGCCTTCGCTCGACAAATCCTCGCTCGATATGTCGACGCTCAAGGGCAAAACTCTGGTGGTCGATTTCTGGGCCACCTGGTGCGCGCCCTGCATCGCCCAGCATCCGCTGATCGAGCACGTCAGACGGAAATATTCGGAATCGGCGGATGTCGTTTTCCTTTCGCTCGATGCCGACGACGATCATTCTCTTGTCGCGCCGTTCATGGCAGCACAAAAGTGGGAGCAGCGCGTCTATCTGGAAGCGGGCCTCGCTGGTCTGCTGAATGTGACGTCGCTGCCCAGCATTCTCGTGATCGATCCGACCGGGAAGATCTATAGTCGGATGATGGGCTTTAACACCGATTCATTTGAACGCATGCTCAGCTCCCGTATCGACGAGGCTCGCGCCCTCGCGGCGAAATAACCGCTCCATGCCTCCTCGCCGATTCACACTGACGGTGCTCGCGATTCTCCTCGCCGTTGTCGCCGGCACCGCGCGCGCCTGGCAGATGCCATTTCGCCAATATCCGGGCATCGAGCATGAGAACGACCCGCTCCCGCCCGACTATCTGGAAAAGTCCGAGTGGACCTTCGCCCGCCTGATGTATCCGGCTCTTCCAGCCTACGGTTTCCGCGGTAACCCGGACTGGAAGCACGGCAACGCGAATTGGACAATCGATTATCCGGTCTCCGACAGGCACTTATCCGCCGAGATTTCCCGCCTGACGCGTATTCGCGCGCGCTCGGTCGAACAGCCGATCGATCTCGATGACGACGACGTTTTCAACTACCCGTGGTTGTACGCGGTAGAGGTTGGATATTGGAATCTGACCGACCCGCAGATCGATAAGTTTCGCGAATACCTGATGCGCGGCGGCTTCTTCATGTGCGACGATTTTCACGGGACGCAGGAATGGACGCACTTTACCGACGTCATGAGTAAAGTCTTTCCCCATCGGCCCATCGTCAACATCCCGAACGACGACCAGATCTTCCACGTTGTTTTCGACCTGGACGACCGTTTTCAGGTGCCCGGCCTCCAGTTCGTTTACTCGCACCAACGGTATGAGAAGGATGGTTACGACCCGCACTGGCGCGGCATCTACGATGACAATGGCCGGCTGATGGCCGCCATCTGTCATGACATGGACCTGGGCGACTCGTGGGAGCACGCCGACAATCCCGAGTACCCGGTGGAGTTCACCCAGCTGGGAATGCGCATCGGCGTGAACTACGTCACGTACGCGATGACGCACTGAGGTCGAGCCGGGGATGGCTCTCATGCAGGCCGTGAACCTGGCTGCTCGTTCCTCGTACTACAGCCTGAGGGGACACTTCGGGATGAAAACAGCGCATTCCCTCAGCCCTGTTTCGCAAGGCTCGCGCCACTTCTGCGTTATGAACCGCTGCCGGAGAACGCCAATGCCTCGAAGCCAGCGTGTCTTGTACACGTCAACGGATGGCATCGATGGCAAGACACCCATCGCGGTTTCCGGCAGGATCTTCATCCCGAAAGGGCAGTCCCCGGCGGGAGGTTGGCCCGTCGCATGGGCTCACGGCTTCGCGGGCGTAGCGGATGTCTGCGCACCTTCATGGCTCGGACATCCGGCGATAGTGTGAACAGTTGGCTTGCCGAAGGATACGCCATCGTGGCCACCGATTACCAGGGGTTGGGAACGCCGGGCGGAGATCCATGGATGGTCGTGAAGCCTGAAGCTTATAGCGTGCTCGACAGCGTCCGCTCGGCCCTCGGGGCGTTCGGTGAGTTGTCGAATAACGTCGTCATCGTCGGCGCGTCGCAGGGCGCACATGCGGGATTGTCCGCATCGCTGCTGGCGAAGAGCTACGCGCCGGAAGTCAAATTGCGAGGTACGGTTGCGGTCGACGTTCCGGGCATGTCACCATACGCGCCGGAGACAGGGGCGCCTCAGATTGCGGTACCGCCTATCGCGGGCGGAGGTGCCAACGGAGCGCTGGCCGTATTGAGTCTTTTTACACTTCGCGCACCGGATCCGTCGTTTGTCCCATCGGATTGTCTGAGCGATGACGCCAAGCCGGTGTACGAAGCGGCCAGAACAGGCTGCGAATTCGGGCCCGTGGTCGTCCGGAACCACGTGACTGTCGAGAACGCTTTCAAAGAACGACCGGACACAGCCATTGCCAAAGCCGCTCCGTTACAGCAGTATCCGGCTCCCAAATTCCCGCAACCCGTCGTCGTGGGCGCGGGACTGGCCGATACCACCACGGCCCCCGAGTCTCAGTACAACATCGTCATGGCAGCTTGCTACGCGGGTTCGACGGTAGAGATGCATTACTATCCGGGTAAGAACCACAACACGTCAATCAGCGCATCTCTGCCGGATTCGCAGGCGTTCGTGAAAAAACTCCTTGCAGGCGAGCGAATCGACGGCAACTGCAGTGTCATAAAACCGCCAGTCCCTGGAAACTGACGCGCGGAATTCGGCTCGACCGAAGGAGCGGGCGACCGTTGATGGCGAGTGACGTGGGATCCGTCGGAGTTTGGCTTCGCCTGCCGGAACTGTAGTTCTCGATTGTCCGCCAGCGAGTACTTACGAATCCGGCTCAATGACTTCACGCCGCATTGGTAGCGTACAATGGTGATTACCCCAATCCCCCAGGAGGAAATTGTTGGATTCTGCAATCCTGGCTCTGGAAGACGGATCGGTCTTCGAGGGCAGGAGTTTTGGTGCGCCCGCCGAACGATCCGGCGAAGTAGTCTTCAATACCGCCATTACCGGATACCAGGAAGTCTTCACGGACCCCTCGTACACCGGGCAAATCGTCATTCTGACCAACCCGCAAATCGGTAATTACGGGACTTCCTCCTTTGATAACGAATCCGCCGGACCCTACATCGAAGGCCTCGTGGTTCGCGAATTCTCCGAAGTTACCAGCAACTGGCGTTCGGACACCGAAGCCCGCACTTTTCTGGCGCAATCGAACGTCCCCATCGTCTCCGAACTCGACACTCGCGGGCTGGTGCGCCATCTGCGAAGCAGCGGCGTGATGCGAGGCGTTCTGTCGGCTATCGAAAAAGACACGGCGAAGCTTGTGGAAAAGGCGCGATCGATTCCTTCCATGGCAGGACTCGATCTTGCGACGCGAGTTTCTACCCCCGAACGTTACGAGTGGACCGAAGGCGTGGGCAAATGTTCGCCTTCTGATCGAACCGGCGTAAACGCCGAACCCCGGTACCATGTGGTCGCTTACGATTTCGGAATTAAGCGGAACATTCTGAGGCGGCTTGTCCATTCCGGTTGCCGCGTAACCGTGGTTCCATCTCTCACCTCGGCGGAAGACGTGCTGGCGCTCAAGCCGGATGGCGTGTTTCTCTCGAACGGTCCGGGCGATCCGGAGCCGCTGCACGCGCAGATCGCCAATGTGCGGAATTTAATCGGAAAGACGCCGATTTTCGGGATTTGTCTGGGAAATCAGATTCTGGGCCTCGCGCTGGGAGGCAAGACTTACAAGCTCAAGTTCGGGCATCGCGGCGCGAATCATCCGGTGCTGAATCAGCTGACGCAACGGGTGGAGATCACGTCGCACAACCATGGTTTCGCGGTCGATCCGGATTCGCTGAACCCGAACGACGTCGAAATCACTCACGTAAACCTTAACGACCAGACGCTCGAAGGCTTCCGGCATCGCCGGGAGCGTGTTTTCTGCGTGCAGTACCACCCGGAGGCCGCTCCGGGTCCGCACGATTCGCACTACCTGTTCGACGACTTCGTGAAACTCATGGCGGAAGAATAAGCAGATGCCGCGCAGAACCGACATCCACCGCATTCTCATCATCGGCTCCGGCCCCATCGTCATCGGACAGGCCTGTGAATTCGATTATTCCGGCACGCAGGCCACGAAGGCGCTGATGGCCGACGGCTTCGAAGTCATCCTGGTCAATTCAAATCCGGCCACTATCATGACGGACCCGGAACTGGCCACGCGCACTTACGTGGAGCCGTTGAGCCGCCAGTATCTGGAAGAAATAATCGCGAAAGAGCGGCCGGATGCGCTGCTCTCCACAGTGGGTGGCCAGACCGCGCTGAATCTTTCCGTTGAACTTGCCGAGGCCGGAATTCTGGACCGTTACGGCGTGGAATTGATCGGCGCCAAGATCGACGCGATCAAGAAAGCCGAAGACCGACTGCTGTTTAAAGACGCGATGCGGAAGATCGGCCTTGAAACGCCGTATTCGCAACTGGTGACCGACGTGGAAGGTGGTCTCGCATTCGTCGCGAAGCACGGGTATCCGACGATTCTGCGCCCCAGTTTCACAATGGGCGGCTCGGGCGGCGGCATCGCGTACAACCGGGAAGAACTGATCACGATTCTGGAGCGCGGACTGGCGCTTTCGCCGGTTCATGAAGTACTCATCGAAGTAAGCGCGCTCGGCTGGAAGGAGTTTGAGCTGGAGGTGATGCGCGATCTTGCAGACAACGTCATCATCATCTGCTCCATCGAGAACTTCGACCCGATGGGAGTGCATACGGGCGATTCCATAACAGTTGCGCCGGCGCAAACGCTGACCGACCGCGAGTACCAGATGATGCGGGACGGCGCGCTGCGCTGCCTGCGCGAAATCGGCGTGGATACGGGCGGATCGAACGTACAGTTCGCTATCAACCCGAAAGACGGCCGCATGGTCATCATTGAAATGAACCCGCGCGTGTCGCGCAGTTCCGCGCTGGCGTCGAAGGCCACCGGTTTCCCGATCGCGAAGATCGCGGCGAAGCTGGCTGTGGGGTATCGCCTGGATGAAATTCGCAACGACATTACGAAGGTCACGCCGGCGTCGTTTGAGCCAACCATCGACTACGTGGTGACGAAGATTCCGAAGTGGGCGTTCGAGAAGTTCCCGGGCGCGGACACAACGCTCGGGACGCAGATGAAATCGGTCGGCGAAGTGATGGCGAT
>PLEX01000044.1 GCA_003136575.1 Bryobacterales bacterium
CATAACACTGAGAACAGGCGAATTAGGTACGTCCATCCCGATCCGTCAGCCCTTCATCCAGACCGACGCGAGCGCGCAGTATGCTATTTTCCGATCGGGCGGCGACGCAACACAGGAAGATTGGAGGAACCACCCGCCCGGCCCACTCCCTTCGAAAATACCTCTCGGACGCAGCCGCTTCACGCTGTGCGGTGTTTGGATGCGCGATGATTTGGAGCGTTTTGATCGAGGCCGTCCTTGCGAATGGGCTCCGGTCGCTTGTTCTCTGACAACCGAGTATCTTTGTGGCCTCGTTTGGCGAGCCTCTCGCGGCTGCACGGCGTTTTAATTCGCGATTCCGACTACGCCCCTTCGTGCAGTTTGTGATGGATGGCGTACAACGCGAGTTCCAGGCGATCCGAGACGCCAACCTTATCGAAAATATTATGCAAATGATTCTTGACGGTCTGCTCGCTGATGAAAAGGCGTTCGGCGATGTCTTTGTTCTTGAAGCCCTGCGCGATCAATCCGACAATTTCGCGTTCCCGCGTACTAAGTGTTGCGCCCTGTTCGCGCAGCCCCTGGCGCGCACCCTGGTTCCCCGAATTTCTTTTTGCCAGGCGGCGAACCACGTCGGCCATGGATATCCGGTCGAGCCAGATCTCGCCCGCATGAACGCGGCGAATGCTTTTCAGCAGTAATTCGGTGGAGGTAGTTCTGGAAACGATTCCGCTGCAGCCGGCGCGAATGGCTTCGGCGAAATCTTCTTTCGATTCGTCCGCCACCATGATAATTACGCGCGTGGAAAGCTTCGCTTCCTGAATTGCCGCAAGTATTCTCTGGCTGGCGACGGAGGCGACGGACCAGCCGAGCAGTACGACGTCGGGCTTCATTTGGCGAATCTGCTCGTTTGCCGTGGCGGCGCTCTCAATGGTGCCCGCAACATTCAAGTCCGCCTGCGTCGAGACGAGATTGGCGAGTCCGTCCCGGAACATCGTCTTATCGTCGGCGACTACAACGCGAATCACCGAAACAATGCCATCGTGTAAACCGGTGCCATCAACATTTTCGGGCGATGATTTTGTTATTTTTGACAATTTTGACTCCGATTATGGCAAAGTCGTTTCAGCATCTATTGGTTATAGTACCAATGAACACATAACCAATGGTACTCCCGCGTACTTAAGTGCCATTAATAACGGAACGGCAAGAGTGCCGACAGCTATCGGATAAAGTGGGAGTTGATGAAAACGGAGTCTGGCGAAGCGGATTATCAGTTGTTCTGGAAGGGTTTGCAGCAGCTGGGGCTGAACGCCTACGAGGCGCGCACCTACCTGGTTTTGCTGGGGCACTCGCGATTCAAAGCGCTGGAACTGGCGCCGCGCGCCCGCGTTCCGCGCCAGAAGATCTATGAGGTACTGGACAGCCTGGTGGAACGGGGGTTTGCCCGCGTTGTGCAGGATCGCACCAAACTCTTCTCGGCGGTTGAGCCGAATCTCGCGATCCCTTCGTGGCTGGCGCGCAAGCGGCAATTGATCGAGCACGAACTGGCAGGGCAGTCGCGCTCGGCCACGAATCTGATCGAAGACCTGAACGGACTCTACTCGGAAGGAAAGAGCGGCCGCGGAACTCTGGATTTTCTGCGAATCATTGCCGAGCCATCGCAGACCGCCAGCGAGTACCGCAGGATGCTGGGCGAAGTCAAGCGGGAATATCTGGAATTTTCGCGGCCGCCTTACGCGGTCGACCCGCTCGACGAAAAGCTTGTAAGGAAGGCTCGCGCTCACGGCGTCTCGTGCCGGCTTTTGATTGAGACGGGTACCCTCGACGCGCCGCACCGGCATCGGTTAACCGAATACGCGCAGGCCGGCGTGGAGATTCGCCAGGCTTCGTCGCTCCCGATGAAACTGGCGCTGTTCGACGGCTTTCAGGGGCTGATCGCCTTGCTCGACCCGGTTGTCAGTATCCCCGCCTGGACGGCGCTTGTGTTCGATCACGCGGGTTTTGCCGAGGCGATGCACCACTTATTCGAGGACCGGTGGCAGCGCGCGTCGGAATTCGGGGATTAGGCGCAAGCCGGAGTCAGTGGCACGAATCGGGCCGAACCGGCATCAGAATGAGAATCGCAGGGCCATCGAGACGGTCCTCATTGCGGACGCCCCCGTCGCGTAGCCGAACGTATTCGCGTTGACCGTGGTCCCGATGCCCGTGATCGACGGATGATTCAACGCGTTCCTTGTATTCAGCTGCAGCGAGAGAGTCCGCATCGACGAGTCGCCCAGGCGGAAATTGCGGCGGAAGGAAACGTTGAACGTCGCGTGCTCCAGACCGGGTATCGTATTCCTGCCCGCATCGCCAAATTGCCCGGCCGGAGGCGTAGTAAACGCGGCGGTATCGAAGTAAGGATATCCCGCCGCGTAGATCGGCAATCCCGTAGCCTCCGCCCGCAATGTGCCGCCGATCGCCCCGCTGCCCGCGTTGTTCGACTGATTTCCGGCGACCGTTGCCGTCATCGGAGTACCCGACGTGATGTTGAATGTTCCGCTGGTCGCCCAGCCCTTCAGCCAGCTCGTATACCAGGTGGTATTGCGGAAATGCCCGCGCATGCCGAATGGCGATGTGTACTGGAAAGTCGTCGACAGATTGTTGCGCACGTCAAAGCTCGAAAGCCCGCGCTCCAGATTCAGATTGTCGATGTATTGAACGACCGTTCCGCCCGGCCCGCTGAAGCTGGAAACGTCGTCGATGGACTTACCGCGTGTGTAGAGAGCTGTAGCCGACATCCCTCCTGTAAGCCGTTTTGTCAGCCGGATCTGGCCCGCATGGAAAATCGAATCCCCGTTGGATGTCTGGTAGGTGAATTGAGCCGCGCCAGGTATCGGCAAAACATTTGTGAACGAACGATTCGGCTCTTCGACGATGCCGAGGCGCGTCCCCTTCGTGCCGATATACTCGGTTTCCATCAACAATCCCCACCAGAGCGACTCCTGCACGGTCGCGTTCCAGGTCTGTGCGTAGGCAAGCCGGTAATTCGGATCGATCGCGTAAGTATCGGCTATCGTCTGCGTGGAAGGGCCGAAGAAGCCATCCTGCAGAGTCAGAGGGTCCGCGATACCCTGCGTGGCGAACTTCTGCGCGTTGACGAACGGCGGCTGCGAACCCATCTGGCCGGCGATCTGGTTATAGGCCGAGCCACTGAAAAAGATGCTGTAGCCAAAACGCGTCACCAGAGCGTGCTTTTGCCACGGGCGGTATGCGAGACCCAGGCGCGGCGAAAATGCTTCCTTGTCCGGACGCACCAGGCTCGAGGGAAGTTTGCTTCCCGTAAAGGGGTCGACCATTCCCGGAGTGACGACGGCTTCCTGGGTCATCGCCGGGTTCAGGACGATATCCGCGAGGTTGCCGCGGAGTTCGGAGTCCGGCGCGAAATACTCGTAGCGCAAACCTACGTTAAGAGTCACGCCCGCGGCGATGCGGTAATCGTCCATCGCATATGTGCTCATGTTGTGCTGCCGGTAGTAACGGGTGGTCGCGCCATACTGCAGCGAACTCGACGCGGGAAGCCCGAGAAGAAAATCCGCGAAATCGTATCCCGTTCCGGCAATGGCCTGGCCCTGAGCGTTATGTTCGCTGGTCAGAAGTCCGGTGAAGCTGAACGACCCGCGCGTATTCGCGTAGCTCAGGTTGTTATACTGCTGGCGCTGAAAGATGTATCCGAAACTTAGGTTATGCTTGCGGCCGATGATGTACGTGAAAACGTCGTTGGCGCTCATCGTCTGGGGCCGGCTCAGCGAATGATTGCCGTCGCCGATGCCGCCGAAGTTGGTGAAGCCGATGCCCGGCGGACCCCATGCTTCCGGATCCTGAGTGGTGCCCGGAATCCCCAACTCGGCCGCGACATTGGTCTTGTTCGCAAAGTAGGGCGTAGTGTTGCTGAGGTTGCGGCTGAAGGTGACCGTCGCGGTGTTGTTGACCCGTGGTTTGAAACTGTGGCTCCATCCCGCCGAGGCGCTGAGTCCGCTTCCGGTTGAGGTGTCCTTAAACTCGCCGAAATTCGACAGCGAATACGAGCTGCGGTCCTGATACTGCACGTTGAAATTCAGCCGGTCGTAATTGGTGAGCGGCGCATTGAAGCGCACGCCGATATTCTGGCTGTAGGTCGGCGTGTTCGCTATCAGCCGGAAGTTCTGCACCAGAATGTTGTCGTAGGTTGGCGCGGGGAGGTACTGGAGCAACCCTTCCGAAGCCGGATTGATGCGCGATTGAGGAATTACGTTGCCTGCAAACGGAACGCCGGGATCGAGCGGGTCGTAGATGATCGACGGTTTGCTCAGGTTGTTGAAGTTGCCCGATAACAGCGATGCCGTCGGAACGGTCGACAGGCTGTCGATGCCGTTCAGGTTGTGTGAACCCGAATAGCTGATGCTGTATTGCGCCCGAGGCCAAGTTACGATGTGCGGGATCACGAACGGGCCGCCGATCGTGGCCGTGTAGCTGTTGGTCATCGCCTTCGGTTTCTGCGACGCGGTCCCGTTCAGCGAAAACGGCTCGGCGTTCAGGGCGGAGTTTGTCCCGGTCCAGGATAATGTTCCGGTCGGCTTGTACGGGTTCTTTCTGTGGTTCCCGATGGTGTTGTATTGGCCGCCGAATGCGCCGCGCAGGCTGGCGGTTGTTCTGCTGCCTCCGCGCCCGCCTGCGCCGCCACGTCCACCACCACCTCCTCCTCCACCGCCGCCACCCCCTCCGGCGCCACCGCCGCCGCGTCCACCGCCCGGTGTAAAGCCATTTCCGCCACCGCCCGGTCCGCCGGCGGCGCCGACCCCGAAGCCACCATTAATCGCCGCCGCGCCGAAGCCCCCGAGGCCGAGCGAGTCGTTGGTCGGAGAAACCATCCCGGGAGGTAAACCCAAAGCGCTGCCGCCCGAACTGTCGAAGCCGATCGCGCCACCGCCTTGTCCGGCGTTTGCCATTGCGCGCTGGCGATTGGCTTCGTCGGCGCCGGATTGCGCCAAGCCGCCGCTGGTGCTGCCGTTCACGAGCATCGCTTCTTCCCCGGCGCTCTCTTCAAATGCGGCGGGAACTATCGGCGTTTCCTGCGCGGCTTGCGTCGTGGGATTCTCCACTACCGTCGTTTGCGGTTGCTGCGATTCCTGCGAAGCGCGGACCTGGGCGTTCTGGAAGCCGCGGCCCGGCGCCTGCGCTCTGGCCTGTAAAACGGCTCCCGAAGCGCCGGTTGCGCCGGAAGCTCCGGAAGCACCGGAAGAACCTGAAGCGCCCGTCGTCGCCGCGACCGCCCCCGCGACCGCCCGGGTGCCCCCGGATGCTCCCGCCGCTCCGCGTCCAAATGTTCCGCCTGCCCGGCCTCTGCCCGCCGCTCCGAAGCCGCCTTGTCCGCCACGTCCGCCTGTACCGCCACGGCCACCACCCCTGCCACCGCGTCCACCTCGGCCCCCACCTGCCTGTGCGCCGGCTTGTTGAGCCGCGCTCGCCGCAGCCACCGCGCCCGATGCCGCATCATCCGCCGANNACGGTCACCTTTCCAGTCGACGTGGTGAATTCAAACATCTCGACCGAGACCTCCCACGTTCCCGGAGCCAAATCCATGCCGTACCGGCCATTTTCATCGGTATAGGCGATCACGCGGGTATCGCCCTGCCGGGCGGTGACCATCGCGCCCGGAACGGGTNNAGAATCAAAATCGGCCTTCTTGCTGCAACTACTATGGACACAAATCGTTATTGTCGGTCACCGGCGTTTCGTGCCAACAGGCTTCGCGAATTCCTGCCCTTACTCCTGCACCCTGAAGCTGATTTTCGATCCGTCCGCTCCGCCAAAGTACACACGCTGGGTTGCTTTGACGAAGTCCGCGTTGAGGGCTCTTCGGTTCCGGCTATGCCGGGTTAGGTCTGAATTGCAAACGAATCCATCAAGCCGTCCGCGTGGCCTATTGACGCGGCGCGCCCGCCGTCGTCGCATCCCCTGAGCCTTCGTCGTAGACGCCTCATGCGTTTTCCGCGATTTTCCGTTTTCTCGCTTTCTTGCTTCCGGGGGGCCTGGTCTTATATACTGCCTAGCTGACATGTCGGGTTGTGCTCAAGCTGGTGCGAGTAGAATCGCGGACCGGAGGCGCATCCTGGGAAATGAACCGAGGGAGAAACCATGAAGTTGTCAGGATTAACCATTGCAGCGGCGTTTGTGACCGGGGCCGTTGTGTTCGTCGGGATGTTGGCTCAAGCGCAACAGGGCGCGCCTTCCGCCACCAAACAGGGGGGTCCCGCACCTCTCTACAACACCGCGAAGGCGAAGTTGCTTGCAGGCAAACAAGTGTTCAGCTTCACACAATCGACCAACGATCCAGCGGGTTATTGCGAGAAGGCGAAGCACTACGACTACACCTGGTTTGAAATGCAGCACAGCACGCTGGAGTTCAAGGACATCGAAGCCATGATCGCGGCCTGCCCGCATGTAGCTGCGACACCGATGATCCGGCTCCCGGACGCGCAGGAGTGGCACATCCAGCACGCCACAGATATCGGCGTGCTCGGCGTGATCATTCCCACAGTGGACGATGTGGATCGGGCGCGCGAAGGCGCCAAGTGGGCGCGGTATCCGCCAATAGCGCGGCGCAGTGCCGGCCAGGGACAGGCGGCGAGCATCTGGGGCATCAACGGCATCAACTACCGGCAGACGATTAACGACAATATGCTGGTGGTGATCATGATTGAGACACCCACCGGCGTGGCGAACGCGTTCGATATCGCGTCGGTCCCCGGGGTCGACGTGGTGATTACGGGCAACAACGATTTGAGTTCGTTCTCGGGCTTTCCGCAGACGGACGACCGGTATCAGGCGCTGGTGAAGAAGGTGCATGACGACACCATCAGGGCGGGTAAGATATTCGGGCAGGCTGCGGCAACATACGCAACCGGACCTCACAGCTATGACGCGCGCTTCTTCCAGAATGGCCCTTCGAACGACGGGTACGTGCCGCCGGCCGGACGCGGGCGCGGCCCCGTCAACGTGAGCGCGCCGCCGAAGGGTGAGGAGCCGTAGGCGACCGCGCAGTATGCAAACCCCCAGCGCGCCGCCTGGAACGCGGCGCGATACCGCCGGCGCTCTCATGGTGTGCCGCCGCCTTGGGGCGATTCGGTGTGGGACGGTGTCTAAACGAAGGAGCAGGCCTCTCGCGGACAAACCGCTTACCGCGAGAATGCGCAGATGCCACTCCGAAAACCTGGGGGCGGAGAAGGATCTCCACCCCTGGCGGCAGCGAGTTCCTCGGGAACCGGAGCGGAAAGACGGTCGGCGACCTGTTTGAGCAAACCGATAAGGCATCGGAGCAAAGCGACGCTGGCACTTCGATGTCGCCAGAACTGATCGGGTAGTCACGCAAAAAAGGGGCGGCAGCCCTTTGCCACGCCTCATCACACATTGATCCGGAGCGTGAAGAGCGCTGGGGCGTCTACCTCGGCGGCTGGGAGCGGCAGCGGTCCGAGACGCCGATTCGCGCCGAGTTCAGATAACACCGGATTTCTCGACAGTGTACTTTACTTCTTTCTGGCGATTTGTCTAATGGANNTCCAGGCTCGAACTTCAAATCATGGAGACGCTGTGGAATCGCGGCGCATGCTCCATTCGTGAGATTCAGGAAGCCTTTCCCGAGTCGAAGCGGCCAGCGTATACCACGGTGCAAACCACTGTGTATCGGATGCTGGAAGGGAAAAAAGCTGTCAAGATCGTCAGACGAATCAGCAACGCCAACATCTTCGATGCCGCGATCTCCCGTGACGACGCGGGACGGAAATTGATCGACGACTTGCTGTCTCTGTTCGGAGGTCGCGGGAAGCCCGTCATGGCCCACCTGGTAGAATCCGGCAGTCTCTCTCTGGACGACGTAAAAGAAGCGGAACAAGAGATTCGCAAACTCGCGAGGAAGGGCAAACCGCAATGATCCCCGCATCTCTGTTGAACCATCTTTGGCAATCGACGTTCTTCGCCGCCGCAGCGTGGCTACTGGCTCTCGCGTTGAGGGAGAACCGCGCTCACGTTCGGTTCTGGCTCTGGTTCGCAGCCTCGTGCAAGTTCCTCGTCCCTTTTTCGGTGCTGGTGACGATCGGAAGCCAATTTGAATGGCGCGCGCCAGTGGACCTGCCGCTTCCGCTTTCGGTCGTAATGGATCAGATCAGCCAGCCTTTCGCGTCCCTGGCGCCTGACCTCCTGGCAACCGCTCCACGAGCGGTCAGTTGGAGTCCGGCCGTTTTGTTTTACCTGTGGCTTTGCGGTTTTCTGGCCGTTGCGTTCGCCTGGGCATTGTCCATGGGCCGAATCAAAGAAGTTCTACGTCTGAAGCATGAGTTGGGGTTGGGTAGCGCCAGACTGCCCGAAGCTGTTCGATCGATTAGTCCACCGTTGAGGATTGCGACGGCGCGCAGAACTAGCTGGGTTTGGATGGCCGCTCACCAAAGAATGGGATGACGGAAGGATCGAACGTGAGCTGTTCGGACGAGCAGAGCAACCATCTGCGCCACCGGCGCCGCGGCGTTGCCGGACCTCCCGTCGATGCACGATCAGTGTCGTTGACGGTACAGGTGTGCCGGCCGAGTTAGTCGCCCTCGCGCTGCCGTAGGGCGGCGTGTCGGACTTCCGTTCGGCATCCGCACAGCCACGCTGCATAGCCTTCCCGCTCTTTCATAACCAGCGGAGTGCTGCTGAACAGCTTTTTCAGGCGCCGGAGCGAAGCGGCGCTGGCATATCGATGCCACCAAAACTGATCGGAATCGTAAAGCGGAATCTGCCCGGAACGCCGGAAGGTATGCAGGAAGATTGAGGCGGAGCCTCTCACCGCGTTTGAACGATGAGTCCCTGGCGCGCGTGTCCAAGGAGCAACTGGGCCGAACCGGGCGATTCAGTATCGAAATCGAACCCGTTCTTGCGAACAGGGATAGCACTATCTTGGGGCAAAGCTTCGCCGTAGATGATCATTAACTCGCTTCGGCGGTCGGCTGAAGGTGAATGAAACATACGCACGTGCGCCGCCCTGCGCGGGAACGAAAGGTGCCGTTTCTCAAGCAAACGCTCAATGGCTACGCCATCCGAGGCAGGATCCCCCGCCATTTCGGCCAGATAGTCAGGCCAGCTTCCCACGTTGTAGACGAAACGGAGATCGCCTATTAGCGTCGTGTTCTTCGAAGCGTAATTGTAGGTTCGATCATTGGACGGCAGGAAATGCTCAAACTGAATCCAATAGAAGCTCTCTACAGAATTATCGCGGCCCTGCCTTGCAAATACGTACTGCTCCGCCTCTGCAAGCCCATAAAGGTTGACTTGTTGAGTGCCGATGAATCGATACCCCTTCCGGACGCTCAGCTTTACCTTGGGGAACTCCTCTGAAATGATCGTTCTGCCTTTGACGTGGCGCACTGCGTCAGCGCTCGTTCCGTCAGCTCCGTAAGCAAACGCCGCAAGCCCGAGCACTAAGCCTGCTGCCGCGACAACCACGACGTTACGGCTTGACAGGACTTGTCGTTTCATCATGTCATCGAATACTTGAGCTGGCTGAAAAGGTTACAGCAAGTATTAGCTGGCGCAGAAGCGGCGAATGGGCGGGAACCCGGGCCGTCTTCGCTGCCGGGTTCCCGCCGCTTGCGCAAATGGCAGGTTGTTTTTTCAAGCTTCCTATGTCCGGGATCGGGTGGTATGCTCTTGGAATCGGCGAAGCGCCTGTCCCGCCGGGTACCCGTTCATAAGCGCAACCCCTCAGTTGCACGCACTAATCGAACATTCGCGTTTCGATGCGTTCCTGCTCGTGAGGCTGTTTGTGCCGCTCCTGAGTATGAGGCCGCCTTTTCATCTTGCGTCTGGATTCGGCCTTCGTCTGTTGATACTGCTCTGTTGCTGTTTTCTTCTTCGTGTTCATACGGGGAACACCTCCTTCAACTAGAAGATACCACAATCAACAAGATTTTCTATATGACAAATCAAAGTTTTTTATTGAAGCGATACGAGTGGGAAACGAGGTGATTCACGCCGATAGGCTGGCGGGGTCGCAGAGAGGCTAACAGACTGATTCAAATGCGGTTATGAAAGGATTGGATTCCCACAGGCGATGCAGCACTCGGTCGGGATCAGAATCACAGAGGCACCAACCGCGTCCCGGGCGAAGCGCGAACCGATAAAAAAGGCGCCGCGTTCCCGCGCGAAAGGATGGAAACCGGACCCGGTTACCAAGAAGAGTCCGGACGTGAATATGCTTCCAGACCGCCCAGGTTAGTCTCGTCAACCTCGACCCGGCCCGTGAGCAAATCGCGCCGCAGTCTCACCATGGCCCGGCGCAGCTTGTGCAGGCAGCCTCGTACTTCCTCAGGCCCAAAACACGCTGTAGTCCTTTAGGAGTTCATGATGGGGCACAGTAGGCATGATTCCTAAGTTTTCTGTCGGGACCGGAGAGTAAAATAGAAACTGGAACTTGCGGAAGCGCCTCTTTGGTATGGTTTTCGAATAGGGTTTTCTATGGTGCGTAGACTTGCGTATTTCGCGCTGTCCAGCAGGATCTGCACCTCCTGCGAGGGCTGCGTGTAACGAGGCAGCACCAGCCATCGGTTATCCCTCGTCGGAATCCAGACATCGATCATCTGAATGGTCGCCAGTTTCTCCATCACGGCCTGTGGACTCAGCCCGGGCGCCTGATTTCGCAGACTGTTTTTCAGCGTCACCTGCAGACAATAAGCAAGGAACGCCACGAAAATGTGCGCCTCCACGCGCCGCTCCAGCCGATGGTGGATCGGACGCAGTCCGAGATCGCTCTTCAGCGTCCTGAAAGCCGCTTCGATATTCGTCAGCTGAATATAGCGGGTCCACAACACCGCCGGATCTTCCGCCGTCAGGTTCGAACGTCAACAGGTCGCCGCCGGCAGCGAGATTGTCACGAAACCAAACGCGCGCCCCGCCTCTTTCCTCGCCGCGCCGATCCGCAACAGCAACTGATCGCCGCCCGGCAGACTACGCCGCATCGCGCGAAGCTTGCGCAGCAGCCGCACCAGCCGTTTGCGGCGAATGGCGATCTCTTTGGCCTGCCGTCCGTGGCTGCGGGCCAGCACATAGAGTTCTTCTTTGTGTTCGTACAGCTTCATCTGCACCGAATCCCTCACCTTGTTCCAGGGCAGCTCCAGCCACTGCTTTTCATGCTTGTTGATGCTGCCTTTCGGCGTGCCCGCCAGATACGAGATATTCCGCTACCGCATCTTTTTCAGGGTTGCCTCGGTGGGTATGCCGCGATCAATCACCCACACTCGCCGCGCCTTGCCGTAGCTGTTTTCGATCCTGTCCAGAAACGGCTCCAGTGTTTTCCGCTCCGCGCAATTGGCCGCGGTCGACCAACGTCTCCAGAATGTCCCGCTGCACATCCAGGTAGTTGTCCTGCCGGCAGCCATGGCTCTTGCGCCCGGCCCCGGTAAAGAAGGGGGTGAAGTACGCCAGCCATTTTTGACCGCAGGTCAGCAGATCTTTTGCGGTCAGCGAGCCAGCCAGTTCCTGCAGGCGTTTCGGGTTGCCGCATTTCAGGAAGGCATTGGTGCATTGCTGAAAGTCGATCTTCTCCTCTTTCATTCGGATGGCGAGCCAGTGATGCTGATTCAGGCAAACGCGGGCGGTGAAGGGAAAGTACGGGCACACGCGGACGAACATTCGCCCCCGGCGGGCATCGTTCAGGTAGAAGTTGTCGTGGTTGACCCGGCGCTGTGCCATCTGCAGATGCCAGCGGTCATCCTTCTTGTTGCCATTGGCGGTCAGGATCCGTCCCGGCTCGCGGGCCTTGAGAATCCCAACCACCTGGCCGGGCTTCGCCTGCCTGAAGTACGGGTCGACGAAATCGACCCGGCGTTCATCGGGTGGCTCCTGTACCGGCACACTCCATTTGAGCGC
>PLEX01000205.1 GCA_003136575.1 Bryobacterales bacterium
TCGTTAAGTGAAGAGTATTGGGGGTAGGGCTTACTAAACCGGACCCGGTTGACGACGTGATCTGGCATGTCCTGCCCCGCTACCGCACGGAAACGGACACCATGTCCGCTGGGCAGTACGGTGCCGACATAAAGCGGATAAGAGCCGCGTTCGAAACCGACTCAAAAAACCAACGTAAAAAATTAGTTGATACGCTGCGCGAGAGTCCTTTTGTCATGGCGTACGACGCGGGTACGCACGCGAAGAAGCGGTCAAAGCCGTCTGATCTCTATCTGTCGAGCGCTCGGAGGCTTCGGGAACTGTTTGACGGGGTCAAGGGTGTCTGGCTCGTCGATGACGACTATGAATGCCTGCGAGGCGAGGAGATCCGCGAACTCCTCGAAGCCTGTGGCGCGCCGCGGTCGTTGCAGCCGATTTCAACGTCGCCCGGTTTCACCGCCGATCAAAAGCTCGCATTGCGCATCCAAGGCGGGTGCGCGGACTATTCAGGCGGCGAGCAATTCACCGACTTTTCGGTCCGTGGCCTGGACCAGTGGCTGTCGGGACATCCGAAAACGGATCGCGAGACTCAGTCTCGAAAGTCGCTCCTCCTCTGGGAGGCTTTGGCGGAGCTTGTTGAGCGTAACGGCGCGGGCAACTTCAGCGGCTCATACCAGTGGAGCTATCATCGGGTCCGCAGCACCTCGTTTGATGCAAAGTTTGTTCGCCTCTTGAACGAAGCGGCATGGGTACCGAATGGAACGCGCGCCCTTTTGCGGCCGTCCGACGTCCCTTTCGAGGAACTCGGCTGGCCTCCAAATCCCGTACTGCTATCGAAGATTCGTTTCAAGCCTCCCATCATCGAGATGTTGGCGAAGGAGGCGGGTATCGATCTGGGTGTCCTTGAACTCCTTAAGAAACATGGAATTACGAGCGAGGCCGATTTGCGTATTCTGCTCGGAGACGACAAGCCGTCGACTATCCCGCCCAATGGAAGTCCGGACGAGGACAAGACTGCGGCACCTGCCGTTGGAGAGACCACCGAAGCTCCACGCGCGGAACCTGAAACGACAAACGAGAGCGTGCCGAACGCCGCGCCGGGGAATAGCGGCACTGTGATGCCGGAAGCGTCTCCGCAGACACATTCGGCAACGAACGGGCGCACGGCGACCGGTGATCATGCAGGTCGCATTGGTAACAGTCCGAGCCAGTCAAACGCCGCGCCACGCTCTGGCGCCGCTGGCGGCGTCAACCGGGAATTCGTTTCGTACATTACGGTACGGCCCGATGACGACGAGGCCGACCCGGATGGGCTTGAACAAAAGGAACGAATGGAGCTTGAAGAGAAGGCAATCAACCTGATTACCGCCTTCGACCCCCGGTTGCAGCGCACAGCCACCAACAATCCAGGCTTCGATCTCTTTGAGGCTGGCCCGTCCGGCGACCCAATGAAGTGGGTCGAGGTGAAGGCAATGCGCGGCGGACTGGATGACCGTCCGGTGTTCCTGTCGCGAACCCAGTTTGATGCTGCATGGATACATGGCGAGGCATACTGGCTCTACATCGTTGAATACGCCTCGATCCCTGAGAAGGCCGCGCTGCTTCGCATTCAAGACCCCGCGGGGAAGGGCATGAATTTCGCCTTTGATCGCGGCTGGCGCGTGATCGCTTCGCAATAACGGGTAATCCGACGGTACATCCGTCTTTAAAACATGGCACTGAACATTCTGCTCTGCGCGCGCGTTGTCGAGAGGCGAGATGGCTCATGCTTTGTGTGCCCAGATTGTGCCCACGACCTGCGTTTGTGGCACTTTTGGCCCGTCTGGCGTAATGTATTTTCAATAACTTACGTGTAATCAGCAGACGGCAGAAGAACAAGTCCCCCTCTCCGCACCATAGAGAATAAAGCAGTTAAGTAAAACGACCGCCAGCTAAATCAGCGGTCGTTTTCGCGTTGGACCTTATTTTGGATCTTATCTTTGCCTGGACCGCTCAGGGTCCCATTGGACCTTATCCGACCGCGTGGGGCCGTGTGGTGACCATCCGATCTGACGCCGCCTCCGATTCGCTTGGCAATTCGTCATGGCAATCGAATCGGAATACTCGGAATACTGCGATGGGCTCGGCGGTGCCCGCTTGTCGGCCATCCGCCAGTTGGCCGGGTACCGGAAGGAGACGGGTTCGCAACCGGCAAAGTGCACATCGAACCGCCAACTGTCGCCGCAACCAAAGCTCCATTTCGCCATAGATTGGCGCGGCCCATCCGCACGGGTTTCCGATTCTGCATTCCAATGAATTTGATCATGCCGTTTTCGAAGTCCAACTGCGGCCACTTCACTGAGATTGGACGGCGCCGAAACCGCCGTGTCAGCCCGCCGAATCGGGACGGAAGTGCGAGTCGGTCGGCAATTCAATCAGTCGGGATTCCGAATCGGAAAAAGCGGACGCAGAGCGGGCAAGGTCCGTGACATTTCCGCAACAGTCGTCTGCCCATCGCCGTTATCCTGATCGTCTGCCGGTTCGTTCATGTGATAGTAATACGTCACCGCGCCGGCCACGACCATCACGACCACCAGCACAGTGGCGTAAGCGACTGTCCACCGGGTAATCCGTCCGTCGTTGTGGAACAGATTCGCTGTGATGGCGCAGGTCAGCCACGCAGCCGCAACCGTGAGGCCGAACTTCCAGGGCCAGAACATCAGATCCAGATGGTACTGTCCACCCACCTGGCTCCAGAACGTCAGCCAGACCTGCACGGCGAGCAGGAATTCGACAACAAGCAGCGGACGAATCAGGCGGAATGGCATAAACGGTCGTTTTCGGCGAACAAAGCGGCGTCCAGCCGCGTAGAACCATAAGGATATCCTGAATAATATGACTGCGGCGCGACCACAGGAGCGGGTGTATGGCCAGGTGCGCCTCTCCTACCAGTTTTCGAGCGCACTTGGGCTGGCTTGGGATTCCATTCGCTCCCACAAATTGCGCAGCTTTTTAACCCTGCTCGGCGTGATCATCGGCGTCGCCAGCGTCATCCTGGTCGGCTCCGCGATTGACGGGCTGGGGCTGTACGCCGAACAGAGCACGGCGAAGGCTTTCGGCAGCGAGTCGTATATCGTGGCGCAGATGGCGGGTCCGATGTCGCGCAGGGAATTTCTGCGCAAGCAACAAGTCAATCACCCGATGAAGCTCGCCGACGTTCGCTATCTGCAGTCGGTCAATAACGACACCACGATGTATTCGCCTTACGCTCAAAATCAATCCGATACGAAGCGTGAAGGCCTGACTCTCGAAGAGACGTCCATTTTCGGCGTTTCCGCGGACCTGGCGGAAATACGGGATACCACCGTGGTGGACGGCCGGTTCTTCACGCCGGCGGAGGAAACCAGCGGATACAACGTTGCCGTTGTTGGCGACGACGTCAAAACTACCCTGTTTCCCGGTGTGGAATCGCCGGTGGGTCTCACGTTCAAAATCCAGAATATAGATTTCACGATTGTCGGAGTGCTGGAAAGACTCGGGTCGTCGTTCGGCCGCAGCCAGGATAATTCCGCGTACATCCCGATCACCGCTTACAACCGGCTCTACGGTGCGTCGGCGTCTGTGGCCATTTTCGGGCGCCCGCGAAAGGAGAGCGGACTCACCATGGCGCAGTCTCTCGATCTGACGCGCGTTGCGCTGCGGAATAAGCTTCACGAGAGGCCGGGCGAGGACGACCGCTTCGATTTCATAACTCCCGATGCGGTCCGCGGGTTTATCGACAGCCTGCTGTCGGTGGTCGCGGCCGTCGTAGTGCCGGTCACTTTGATTTCGCTGGTTGTCGGCGGCATCGTCATCATGAACATTATGCTAGTGAGCGTCACGGAGCGAACGCGCGAAATCGGCATCCGTAAAGCGCTCGGCGCGCGGCGATTCGACATCATGCTCCAGATCCTGATTGAGGCCGTAATCATGGCGTTTTCAGGGGGCGCGATGGGTGTTTTGCTCGGTGCGCTGGTAACCATGGTCCTGACGCAGGTCTCCGGTTTTACGTTGCGGGTGACCCCTTTCTACGTGCTGCTTTCGGTGCTGGTCTCCGCTACGGTCGGAATTGTCAGCGGCTGGTATCCCGCGCTGAAGGCCTCGAAGCTCGATCCAATTGTGGCGCTGAGGGCCGAATGAACGTCTCACCAGGTCAGAATTTTGCCATGGCGATGGACGCCGTTTGGGCGCACCGATTTCGTTCCATGCTCACCGTCCTCGGAATCGTCATCGGCATTACCACCGTTGTCGTGGTGGCGTCGCTGCTCACAGGATTGCGCGCCAGCGTGGTCCTGTTTTTCGCTCAGCTCGGACCCGACAGTATCTTTATTTCCAAGGTCAGCGGGGACCCGAATTCTCCGGTTACCCCGATCAAGGAACGGCGCCGCAAGCCTGTCAAAGTGGAATACGCGGATATGATCGGCGAGACGGCTGCCAATGTGGAGATGGTGGGGGTCACTCTCAACATTCCCCCGGCGCCGAGCGGTTCGATCATTACGGCCAAGGTGCCGGGATTTGAAACGGATACGCTCACCATGCTCGGGACTCTGCCGAACGCCGAAGAAATCGCGCCCGACGATTTCGATCAGGGAAGATTCTTTACGGATGAGGAGAACGATCGCGTGGCGCACGTCGCCGTCCTCGGATACGACCTGGCTCGCGCGCTCTATCCCTCCGGTGAAGCCGTCGGGCACACGTTCATGGTGGATGGCGCCGAGTTCACGGTCATCGGAGTTTTCGCAAAGGCCAAGGGCGGATTCCTGGGCGACAACCCCCTCGATTCGGTCATCGAGATGCCTCTCAAGACCGCGCAATCGCGCTACCCGCAGGTGGATCGCTACACAATTACCGCCAAGGCGAAGCCGGGGCGGCGCAAGGATGCATTTGACGAAGTGGATGGCATTATGCGGCGCATTCGCGGTTTGAAGAAGGATCAGGAAGACGATTTCGCCATCTCCACACCCGATCAAATCGTCGAACAGTTCGATAAAATCACTGCGCTCATTGGCCTGGTGGCGATTGCCATTTCGGCGCTGGGTCTGCTTGTCGGCGGCATCGGTGTCATGAATATCATGCTGGTCAGCGTGACGGAGCGGACGCGCGAAATCGGCGTGCGCAAGGCTCTCGGAGCAAGGCGTATCGATATCATCGCTCAGTTTCTCGCCGAAGCCATGGCACTGACCGGAGTCGGAGGATTGCTGGGAATCGTGTCGGCCATCCTGCTGACCATGCTGGTCGGCGCACTGGTTCCGGCGCTGCCCAGCGTGGTGCCCACCTGGGCAGTTGTGACCGCCTTCTCGGTGTCCGTTGCGATCGGGCTGTTTTTCGGTGTCTGGCCCGCCGTAAAGGCGTCGCGGCTCGATCCGGTGGACGCCCTGCGCTACGAATAGTTTTCGTATTTCTTACCCGCGTCTGGCGGCTCTTCGCTTCTACGCGACCGGCACGGCGACGCCAACCGGAGTCAGCCAACTGTGGCGATCCGGCTTCGTGCCGTTCACAATCCCGAAGAACTCATTCTGCAGTTTTTCGGTAATCGGGCCACGGCGGCCGGAACCGATCTTAATTCGGTCAATCGACCGAATCGGCGATATCTCCGCAGCCGTGCCCGTGAAGAACACTTCGTCGGCAATATAGAGCAGTTCGCGCGGGATAACCTGTTCGACAATCGGAATTCCGAGCTCAGCCGCCAGCGTCAGCACGGCGTCGCGGGTAATACCGGGCAGAACCGAAGTCCCGAGCGGTGGCGTGACAATTTTTCCATCCCGCACGACGAAAATATTCTCGCCGGCGCCTTCGCTGACGTAGCCCGTCTTATCGAGCGCGATGCCCTCGGAGTACCCGTTGGCCACTGCCTCCATATTGATCAGCTGCGAGTTCATGTAGTTCGCGCCAGCCTTGGCGAGCGCCGGCAGAGTATTGGGCGCGATGCGAGTCCAGCTGGAAATGCAGACGTCCACGCCCTCGGCAAGCGCTTCTTCGCCCAGGTAGCGGCCCCATTCCCAGCATGCGAGATAAATATCGACAGGGTTCTTCGTGCCATTGACGCCCATCAGGCCATAGCCGCGCATAACGATGGGGCGGATGTAGCACGACTTCAGTTTATTAAGGCGTACCAGTTCGAGCATTGCTTCAGCGAGCTCGGACTGGGTGAAACGAAAATCGTCCATCCGGTAAATCTTCGCCGAATCGACCATTCGGCGAATGTGCTCACGAAGCCGGAAAACAGCCGGGCCGCCGGTGGTTTCGTAGACGCGTATGCCTTCGAAAACCGAGCTCCCGTAGCTGACGACATGCGACAAAACGTGAATCTTCGCGTCGTCCCACGCAATAAATTCACCGTTGCGCCAAATCTTCTCGGTGGCTTTCATTCAACTAGTATACCTGGTACGGATGGCGGCGGGTTTTCAGCGCTTGATTGGGCCGGCGGCGATCTGCGGCCGATCTACCAGTCCGTCGGCTTATAATCCTTCAGAAACTGCCCCCAAACATGTTTGCCCGTATTGAATCCCGTAATAATCGGATCCAGGATTCTGGCCGCGCCGTCCACGATATCGAGCGGCGGATGGAAACGCTGGTCCACGGTCTTTCGCGCGGCGATCTCCACCGGATCTTCATCCGTAACCCACCCCGTATCGACGGCGTTCATGTGGATGCCATCGGCATGGTAATCGGCCGCGGCGGTCCGGGTCATCATGTTCAGCGCCGCCTTCGCCATGTTTGTATGCGGGTGCCGCGTCGTCTTCGACTTCCGGTAGAACTGCCCTTCGACCGCCGAAACATTCACGATATGTTTATCTCGTTCCGGCGTCCGCGTCATCAGCGGCTTCAGCCGCGCGTTGAAAATGTAGGGAGCGATGGCGTTAATAAGCTGCACTTCGAGAAGTTCGACCGTCGGCACCTCATCCATCAGCAATCGCCACGAGTTTCTTCCGCGCAGATCAACCTGTTGAAGGTCCTGATCGAGCCGGCCCGCCGGGAATAAATGCTGCGCCGAAGCAAGCTCTTCCGGCAGAAGCGGAATCTGCGACAACTCGGCCGCGCGCGTCATTCCGTCTCTGACCGCCAACGCTTCACCGCGCGCTTCCTCGTATTCCCCCAGCAGTCTGTGTGTCGCATCGGGCATGTCCCGAAGCGCGGCTCGCTCGGCATCCATCATGTGGGAATAAAACTCGGGTGGCCGCCGCACCGTCTGGCAGGCGTTGTTGACGATGAAATCGAGCCTGGGCAACGTGGCAAGCAAGTGACGGCACAAAACCTCAACGCTCGGAGTGTGTCGCAAATCGAGACCGAAAATCCGCAGCCTGTTGCCCCACTGGGAAAAATCGGCTTCCTGCGCATAACGCCGCGCCGAATCGCGTGGAAACCGAGTGGTGACGATGAGCGTCGCGCCCGCGCGCAACAGCTTGATGCCAGCCTGGTAGCCGATCTTCACGCGTCCACCCGTCAGCAACGCCACACGGCCGCTGAGATCGGCAAGTTCGGACCTCTTGGCGAAGTTGAATTCGGCGCAGGAGGGACACATCTGATCGTAGAAGTGGTGGATGACCGAGTAGTGATCTTTGCAGACGTAACAATGGTGGGCTTCCGGCGCCTCGGTATCGCGCGGTTCCTGCGCTTCCTCTTCCGGCGGCGGGAAGTAGTTCGGCGTCGTGAACACCGGCTTCCGTCGAAGCGCGCGGATTCCCGTTTCCTGCAGCACGGTATCGATCCTCTGCGTTTTCCGGGCAGACCGCTCTCGCTCTGCGGCCTTCAGAAGTTCGCGGCGCGCCTTCCGGTCGGGATTGTAAAGCTGCGCGACGGCCCGGTGCAGCCGGTCGCGGTCTGTCTGCGTGAGTTGCTGCAGCCTGCCATGGTCTTCGGCAAGCCACTCGATCAGATCGAGCGCAGCGGGAGTGAGTCGGCTGTCTGGCGGAGTACTCATATAACAAAACGGCGGCTGAAACGAGATGTTTCAGCCGCCGCAATTTTCGGTGACCAACAGTTTGTGTGGTCGGGGCGAGAGGATTCGAACCTCCGGCCTCCTGGACCCGAACCAGGCGCTCTACCAAGCTGAGCCACGCCCCGAAAATACTAGTCTAGCAAGCCGCCGTACTCCACTCCGCTACGCGCGTTCCGCGTACGTACCTTCGTCCGTATTGACGCGGATTCTCTGCCCTTCATTGATGAACGGCGGCACCTGCACGATCAGGCCGGTTTCGGTCTTTGCCGGTTTCGTCACGTTCGAAACCGTCGCGCCGCGCATGCCAGGTTCCGTCTCGACGACGGTCATCTCCACCGAAGCGGGCAGTTCTACGCCCATCGGCTTGCCTTCGTAAAACTCTACCTTCACCTTCAGCTGCGGAATCAGGTAGCTCGTCGCGTCGCCGAGCAGTTCCTTCGTCAGGTGCATCTGCTCGTAATTCTCGGTGTTCATGAAATAGAAGTACTCGCCGTCGTCGTACAGATATTCCATTTCAACCTCGTCGAGAATGGCCTTCTCAACCTTGTCTTCGGAGGAGAACCGGTTCTCGATCATGGTGCCGCTTTTCAGGCTGCGCATGCGGGCCTGTACGAAGCCGCGAAGGTTGCCCGGCGTCCGGTGGTTGACGCTGAAGACCGAGTACAAATCGTTGTTGTACTTGATCACCATTCCTGGACGCATTTTTGTCGCCGATATCATGCCGTTCTTAGAACTCCAGATTGTTGAGATTGTGCTACAGGACTGAAAAGCCCAGTATACCAATGCGTTACGGACGCTACAGCGGCAGAATCTCTTCCCTCACCGGATCGAAATCGATCCGACGCTTCTGCATGTAAGAGATGTTGCCCAGGTGCGAGGCCTGCGCCGACCGGTGTCCGATCAGCACATCGCCGTTCGGCCGTTTCCGCGTTTTCACGCAATCGAGGAAGTTATCGATATGCGCCTGCGTCAGAGGGTCCGGTCCGGGTTCGGCCTTCACCAGCGTCGACTGCGCGTTCCTGCCGACCGGGAAGAACTCGAAATGCGCGCGGTCGATCACCAGACGCCCCTGCGTACCGCAGATCTCGACGCCGTCGCCGGTGATGCCGGGGGCGAGGGTCGCCTCGAAGGTCGCGGTGTATTCGCCCGGATATTGCAGAGCAACGTTAATAGTGTCCGGAGCTGTGCGGCCGTCCTTGTAGTTGTAGACTCCACCGGCCGCCTGCGCTGAAAACGGAATATCCTGCCCCATGAACATGTGGACCACGTCGATCCAGTGGGTGAAAAGATCGGTGACCTGACCGCCGCCGAAATCCAGATACGCTCGGAAATTGTAGTACTGTTGCGGGTCGTAATCGCGCCATTTCAGCGGGCCGACGAAGCGCGCCCAATCGAGATTCGAGGGCTGCGTCTTCAGCGATTCCGGCGCTTTTCGCAGATGATAACTGTTCCCGTGCCACCAGGTGCGGCACAGCGTCACCTTGCCGATTCGACCGGAATCGATGTACTCTGCTTTCGCCCGAAGATAGTGTTTGCCGGAACGCTGCTGCATGCCGACCTGACAGACGCGATTGTTGACCCGGGCCGCCTTAACGACAGGCGGACCTTCCTCGATGCGCAGAGTCAACGGCTTTTCGCAGTAAACGTCCTTCCCGGCGTTCAGCGCGTCGATGGCGATGGCGGCGTGCCAGTGGTCGGGCGTAGTCACCTGAACGATGTCGATGTCTTTCATATCGAGCAGTGCGCGGTGGTCGCTGAAACCTTTGGCGTTCGGAGCTTTCGACTTCGCCTCGTCGATCTTCACCGCGTAGATATCGCAAATGGCGGCGACGTCGAGGGACTTATTGGTCATGAAAAGCCCCATGTCATGCTGGCCGCGGTCGCCCGCGCCGATGATGCCGTACCGGATACGGTCGTTCGCGCCGAGTACGCGGGACCAGGAAGCCGCGGTCAGCGCGGCGGTGCCGCCGCGCAGAAGATCCCGCCGGGTCGTCTGAGTGTTCATAAATGTCGTTCCTCCCGACGGAATCTTATCAAAGGCGCGTGCGCCATTCGGCGAGCCTGGTTTCTCTTCGGTGGATAAGCCTGGACGCAGGGGGGCACGAGACAGGCCGCACTGCAAAGCCTCAGCGTTGCAGGTGAAAAACCTTACGAATTACTTCTATCGCCTGATCGCCTTCCGGTTCCGTCGCATTCCGTCTCAGTTCGGAAATCGGACCGTGGGCGATCTTATTCACGATCGACCGCGTCATCGCTTCCATCTGTTGCTGCTGTTCCGGCGTCAGCCCCGGCATTCGCCGAATCGCTCTGGCGACCTCGGACGCCCGAATCTCTTCCAGTTGCTCCTGCAGGCTGACGATGGTCGGGGCGACCTCATCGATCCGCAGCCGGGCCATCATGTGTTCCACTTCTTCGGCGATGATGGCTTCGGCCTGCGCGGCCTGCTTCTCTCGCTCTTTCAGATTTGCGTTCACCACTCCGGCCAGATCGTCCACGTCGTACAGAAAGACGCCGTCGATTTCATTCACCGCCGGGTCGATATTCCGGGGCACCGCGATATCGATCAGAAACATCGGCTTGTTCCTGCGCTGGCCGATCACTCGCTGCATTTCGTCCCGCGTGAGAATGAAGTGCGGCGCGCCGCTCGACGCGATCACGATGTCGACTTCGTGCAGCATGGAGGGGAAAACCGTGTAATCGATGGCCCGGCCATCGAACAACTTCGCCATTTCTTCGGCGCGGGCGTGAGTGCGGTTGGTGACGAAGATTTTATTCGCGCCGGAACGCCGCAGATGTTTCGCGGCCAGTTCGCCCATCTTGCCGGAGCCGATGATCAGCACCTTCTGGCCGTTCAGAGATCCGAAAATGCGGCGCGCCAACTCGACTGCCGCGTAACTCACCGATACGGCCATTTGCCCGATTCCGGTTTCCGAGCGGACACGCTTGGCGGCGCCGAAGGCTCGGGTGAGCACGGTTTCCAGCAGTCCGCCAACCGAGCCTTCCGATTTCGCCGCCGCGTAGGCCGCCTTCATTTGTCCCAGTATCTGCGGCTCGCCGACCACCATCGAATCCAGACTCGAAGCCACGCGGAAAATGTGCTGGATCGCCTCCCGCGATTCCAGCCGGTACAAATGCCCGTCGAAAGCCGCGCGCGGGACTTGCCACTGCACCAGAAATTGATCGAGAACCATGCCTGGCTCCACTTCATTGGGCGTGGAAACGGCGAACTCGACGCGATTGCAGGTGGAGAGAACCACAGCCTCGGCCGCGCCCAGCTTCTGCAGTTCCTGCAAAGCTCGTGGAAGCATGGATTCCGCGATGGCCAGCTTCTCGCGCAGGTGAACGGGAGCCGTTTTGTGACTCAGTCCTGTAAGCAGTAGCTTCATTACAGGAGCCTATTCTGAAGGCCGGCATGGGCGGCCCAGGTAATGGCGCAGAAAGCGAGAGCGACCAGGGAAAGGATAGCCGCTTTACGTCCACGCCAGCCGGCGCTGACGCGGAAAAAGACCAACGCGAGGTACACGCCCCACGTCACAAACGACAAAGTGATGCTGCTGTTGCCGATCCACCGCGTGCCGTGCTCAATGAACGCCCACACGATCGCAATAATTACGCCGATGGTAATAAACAGGAATCCGGCGCTGAGTGATTTCAGAATCATGTCGTCCAGAGTTCCCAGCGGGGGCAGCATGCGGTAAACGGACGGTATGATCTTTCGCTTGAGTTGTCTCTCCTGGATCAGATAGAGTACCGACCCGATCGATGTGAACAGCAGCGCGGCATACCCGAGAAGCTCGGCAACGATGTGAATGATGAGCCACGTTCCGCGCGCCGTCTCGCTCGACCATGTCGCTACCGGGCTGCGCAGCGCGGCCATGAACGTCATCAGGAATACCAGCGGGAAAATGAACACGCTGAGGCTGGCGGCTTCGTCCCTGTATCGCCAGCGAATCGCGAGAAACGTGGTGGCGACGATCAGGCCGCAGAACGACATGCTTTCAAGAATGTCAGTTGCCGGGAAGTGGCGCATGGCCAAACCCTGTTCCACAAGAGAAACGAGATGGAACATCGCGCCGATACTGAACGCTCCGGCCGCAACGCGGAAAAAGGTCTCCCGCCTCCGCAGGATCGTGACGATGGCGTCGACGAGGCCGATAAAATAGAGGCATACCGCGACGCGCAGCCAAAGGATGCTCGATTCTGCCATAGGGAAGGGGTTCTGTTTCAAGTATAGAGTGAGGAGCGCCATTGTCCTAAAGATATGCGCAGGGCCAGTTCGCGCGATCTCACTTCCCTCGCAGCGCCGGCGTGTACATGCCGTCCAGGGTGGCGTGGCGGGCACCGCAAACGCACCGTGTCGTGGTCCGTACCGACGTTGACAAAACCAGTGTTGCGCCCCAAATCATAGATCCCGTACGGATAGGCGCGGGGCACTTCCGGGCCAGGGAAATCATGCCCGTTGACCTGTTCCACCGTTCGCGCCTTGCGCCAACGACGGCCACGATTCTGGTAGTTGCCGATCAATTCCTTAAGGTGGCGCCGTCCCTGGCTCCCACGGCAACATACTCCTTGCCGCCATTCATAAACACCACCGGGATGGATGCCAGGGTTCCGGGGGCGGTGAACGAATCCTTAACGGCCAGTGTCTTGCCATCTAAAGCGACCACGGAATTCGAATATCCCTGGGCATCGCGTTGAGAATGGCCAACTGACACGTACAGCGTTCCGTTCCGGCTGAACGCAGGTGCCCCGAGCGAACTGCCGCCGGTCGCCTTCCATTGAAATGGTGGCCTTATCCGCGCTCGCCATGTCCATCAGTAGACTCCGTCGGGCGTACCGCTATTCGAGACTCCTGAGGTATGTCGTCGAGGAGACTCTGGATGGTCGTTCTGCCCGGCTGAAGGAAAGTACGGTCGGGATCGACGTATTTGGGCGCGATCCTGCCTACGACACGAACGTCGACCCTGTGTGCGCACAACGGCAGCCCAACTCAGGCAACCAGTGGATCATGCGCCTGGACGCCAGCCTTCGCTACAGATATGTGCGGGACCGAGAGGCCGACATTTCCTGCATTTCAGGACCAGAAGGACCCGAGCCGTAGAGACTGGGGCGTTCATTTCAGACGGCCGTATTCCACCTTCCTGCAGGATTACGGCGTCATCACGAGGGTTCTGGATCCGAGCACTGAGAAGATGGTCATCATCGCCTCGGGAATCGCGTCGTACGGGACCATGGCGGCGGGTGACTTCCTGACCCAGGAGAAGTACATGAAGATCGTTGCGGATCGTGCTCCAAAGGGCTGGGAACACAAGAACATGCAAGTGGTTTTCTCGACGGAGGTCATCAGCGGCAACGCCGGACCGTCGCACATTCTCGCCACGTGGTTTTGGTAAGCGATCCGTCCCTTCTTTTCGGGTCTGGAGCAAACCGCCCGGCAGGCCGACACAGATCCCCCTGAGGCGCGCCTCGTCCACCTTAACAGTTCGTGCAGGGTTCCACGGCGACAGAGTTTTCCACACACGCTATTCAGGCAATCATCCTCGGCCGCACGGTGCATCGTTTGTCGAACGATAAAATTCGGATATCGGCACTCCATCCCTATCGCGGCGCGACTTCATGTCCATGGCCGTCGGCGTCGTTTCCGCTTCGGAGTTCAAGCGTTACGCCGATCCGGCAACGGAACTCGATGTCATCCGGCTAACGAATCCGGCGTTCGCGAGCGGTTTGACCGCGCCGCATCTCCGTCAGTTCACGAAACGCTCCGACGCGATGGTCTACTGGAGCGAGCGCGACGGCACTCGCCAAATCTACCATCTCGATCTGAAGAGCGGAATATCGAAACAACTAACCAGCGCCGCCGCCCTCGACGTCGCGAGTTTCGCGCTCTCGCCGGACGATAAGTATCTCTACTACTTCGATGGCCCGGTGCTCCAGAGCGTGACCAACGGCTCACTGAAGCCCCGCGACGTTTACAAATCGCCGGGTAGCCCAGTCTGTACCGGATTCACGGTTGCATCGGACGGTTCCGTACTTTTCGCGGAAGGTTCGCGAATCGTGCGGGTGGCATTGCAGAAGACCGGCCCCATTCTGGAAGCGGACGGCGCGGTCGATCTCGTGATGGCGCGCCCCCGCCACGCTCAATTGCTCTATCGCCAGGACGGCGGACTCTGGCTGATCAACACCGATGGGACGGGCGTGAAACAGCTCACACCCGAAAAGGGCAATACGGGACAAGCTCTCTGGTCGCCGAATGGCCGGACTCTGCTCTATCTCCACATCCCGGACGATCCGAAACAGCTGATCACGCTGCGCGAAAACTCGCCCGACGATTCGACAGACCAACTGATCTCGCGCACCAGCCAGTTCGCCGCCTTCGCCCCTAACGGCGACGCATCCGTTTTCGCCGGCGCGAGCCGCAGCAAGGCTTCCGCTTATATCATCATTCTGTTGAGAGTGACCAGACGCGAACTGACGCTCTGCGAGCACAGGGCGTCCGACCCGGCGACGGTTTCGGTCGTCTTCGCGCCGGATAGCCAGAGTATCGTCTTCGTCAGCGACCGCCACGGCAAACCGGCGCTCTACCGTGTGCCAGTGGAGAAATTCGTCGAAGAAACCGCAGACCAATAAGATTAAAATGTATTGCTACTTCGTGATTTCGCTATCCGCTGTGACGATTTCATGCGGCAGGAGCTGTAAATTGCATTGTGGGCCTTTTGCCTGGCGCGCCGACGGCGGAGCGCGCGTGGGCGCGTACATAGCGTCCTCGAAACTGCGTCGATGAATACAAAAACGAAACCCTCATGAGCCGGGTCGGTTCACCCCCACCACGAAAATGTGGGAGATTGTTGGTGAGACGGGAGAAGGCGGCCGGCGCGAGTAATGGGGCGGTTGAACCGAAAACGAAACTGCCAGGCCGACATGAAGCCCCAATGGAGCAGTTGAGCCGCGAAAGAAAGTAAATTCCTGAAGATGTCGGCTGTTTTCCCTTCGGAAAGGAAAAACAGAAGATGATTGGTGCGGCAATCGAACGTTAAGGCACAGGGCGCTGCCTGATTAAAACACCGCACTCGGGGAATTTCGAAAGAACCCGATTCGGGGCTGTTGGCAAGACAGGGGGCACAACATTTGGGGACGACCGTGGGGACTGACTGGGGCTGTGACTGGGAGCGGACGGCGGCCAGTTCGGCCTTGCCGTTCTCCTCCGCGATGCGGCAGGTGGCCAGGATTTCCCGATTGAGCGCCGTTTGAATGGCGTGGCAGTCGGCGAGGCCATCGACGGAGAGGTCCATGCGGTTTGAAGACTTCGTTGCGATAAACTCGATCACTCTGGAGGCTTGGGAGGTCGGCGGTGAATTTACGCAGTAGACCGTGGGCCCGAGGTGCGGGCACGGTCGACGGCAAGCTGGAGTTGGCCAGAGTTTCGTCTTTCATGGGTCCGGAATGGAGTCGGCAGCTGTGGCACTGGTTGGGACGAAGTCCGCTTCGACATCGGCGCAGCGGCGCAGACGCCACATGGCGCGTCAACGAGGTTGTGTTCGAGGATGCCGACCGGGGCGAGTTCCACGCGCAGGGAGTTGGAGAAGTGTTCGTAGATGGGCTCTTCGCTGGGACGGATGAAGCCGCGGTTTGTGAAGAGGCCGTGGGTGATGGCGTTCTTCGAAGAAACGGCTTGGCCCGCAGTGCGGGGGCCAGTGGAGAATTGGCGGCGATGGCCGCGAGTTGCACTGGTTTCGACGCTTCGAGTCCGTTTGTGAGTCTGGCCAGGGATGCGTTCAGGAAGTATGGATTGTAGTCTCCGCCGCCGGCGATGAACACGGATAGGATTGTCGAGTTTTTTCCCAGCGTCCTCTCGCGCTGCGGCGGAAGGGTTCTACATGAAGCCAATATATCGCCGTTGTTGTGGAATCGATGTCGACGCAAGACGGATCGGCGGGATGCCGAGTGGCTGGCACGTCTGCAGGAGAGCGAGCAACTGCGCGGCAGTTTCATTCCGCCGGTGGAGATTCGCAACTTCGTGAACTGACCCGCACGCGCGTGCATCTGCCGGAAGACTCGAATCGCATGAAGAACCGGACCGTACAGGTTTGCGAAGCCGGCAACATCAAGATCTCCAGCGTAGCCAAACGGATTTGTTCGGAATCAGCGGGCGGCGCATGCTCGCCGCTTTGATCGAGAACAAGCGCGACCCCGCTGGATCGCCGGCTGTGCCTGTACTTCGCTGCGCAGGAAACGGGACCAACTGGAGGTGGCGCTTGAGGGAACTCTGAGCGATCATCGGCGGGGATTGGTGGCGCGGCTGCTAAGACAGGTGAATACGCAGGACACCGAGATTGCCGATCTGACTCGTGAGATCGAAACGCGTGTCGCTCCCCGGGGAGGAAATGATCGATCGCAGGACGCAGATTCCGGGCTGACTCCCGAGGAAAGATCTGAACTCAGGCGGCGCGCGGCGTCAGCGACCTCCGCCCGGCGAGACTCTCTTCGGGTCCGCATCATTCTGCTGAGGACCCCGGGAAAGCGCGAAGCCGATCTGTCAAAGACGCTGGGTACAAACGTAAACACCGTATCCCTCTGGTCGAAGCGTCTTGAGACGGGAGGACTGGAGGCGCTGAGCGACAAGAAGGGGGCGGGGCCGCAAGTCCTGGCTTCCCCCGGAGAAAGTGCGGCAGGCGATCTCTGGTGTGGTTGACCC
>PLEX01000015.1:0-8257 GCA_003136575.1 Bryobacterales bacterium
ATACCCGCCCATCGAGGTCGCTGCCAGCAGAGCCTCGTATACCGGCCGGAGAACTCCAACGTAGTTGCAGACCGCGCGGCTGCGAAACTCCAGTTGCAGTATCCCGCGCACATCGTCGTACGCACATGCCGCAAGTGTCGCCGATTTCACCGCAATAACGTTCATAAATGAACCCCAAGAGGAGCTGTGCTTGGGACAGAATATCGCAGAAACGTTTTAAGTGAAGAGTATTGCCGCTAGCCGCGATTTTTCTGCTAAACATTTCCTCGGTCTTGTCCGATATAGCTGGAAGAGACTACCACCATGCAAGCGAACGTCGAGATGCCCGGCACCGCCACTCACGCCTCACCGCAAGCGGCTGCGCCCAACGGAACGGAACGTCGCAAGTCGCCGAAGCGGACTCCGGTGCAGATTTCCGGGACTAACGTCCCGGATTGCGCCTGTCACCTCGTAGGCATCGACGCGGGCGTCCTCTATGTGCGCTCGGACAGGCAGATTGCGGAAACTTCGTCTGTCGTTGTTTCTTTCGACCACGTGCAACTCTCCGGAGTGGTGGGGGGCTGCCAGCCGGCCGAGCGGCACTGGATCATTTCGATTGCGCTCGCCTCATGTAAACGCCGGCTCGACGCAAGGGTGCCCGCCGGCGAGAAAAGCGTCATAGGCATAGTAGAAAGCGATGGAACGACGCTCCGCGCGGGCCATGTCATCGACCAGTCGCAATCGGGACTCGGCCTGCGTCTCGACGAACCGGTGGACACGGGCGCCCGCGTTTGCGTGGAAACGGATAAGATGATTGTTTTCGGCGAAGTGCGCTACTGCCGCCCGACGCTCGACGGACAGTTTGTGGCGGGCGTAATGATCGTTGAAGTCGTCCCCGATCTGCACAGCCAAAATGCTTTCTCCGTTATGCTCAACAATCTCCGGTGGAAGCTGGCGTCAAGTATTCGGGGAAGAGACGTTCCCGCCTATCGGCCATATCCTTAGCTAAATTCACAGCGGGCGGCACGCGTCAGCGCTGCCGGAACTCGGCACCGTTACTTGTCGGAACCCCATGTTATCTTTGTGCCAGAGAGTTCATGCGCCACGCTTTGACCGTATCGGGAGTCGTCGTTTTATGCAGCTGCCTGCTGTCGGCACAGGCTCTTTTTACTAAGCCGGTGAAGGTGCTGGGCGACCCGAACTTCGTGGCTACAGCCGCTAACCCCCTGCTATTCGATACGATTGGCCCGAATTGGGTGGAGGGACGGGAACTGAACTCGCCTCAAGGGGTGGCGCTGGACACCTCGGTTTCCCCTCCCATTCTCTACATCGCGGATACGGGCAATAACCGCGTGCTCGGGTACCGCTATGCGACACAGCTTGTGGCGGGGTCGGTGGCGGACGTCGTGATCGGCCAGGTGGACAGGTTCAGCAACCAGGCGCAGAACCCGGCGAACGGCGGGCGGCAGACCGGTCTCAATACCCCGACCGGGCTCGCTGTCGATAGTTCCGGCAACCTATATGTAGCGGATTCGGGTAATAACCGGATACTGAAGTTCCCTCAGCCGTTTGCCGCAGCCAACTCCAATCAGTTTCCGACACTTGTAATCGGGCAGAAGTCGCTGGCTACCAGTACGGCCAACCTCAACGGAATCGGGGCTTCCACGTTGTCGGTAAGCGCTAGTGGTCTGGGGCGGACGGGAATTGGTTTCGATCCGACGGGAAATCTATGGGTGGCCGACACCGGAAACAACCGCGTTTTACGCTTTCCGGCGAGTGTTTTGTCGGCAGGGGCAAATTTTCCGGCGGCGGACACCGTAATCGGGCAAGCCACCTTCAGCATGAGCACAAGCGTCGGTAATTCGGCGGCGGCCCGCAACAAGCTGACAGGACTTGCCGCGCCAAACGGCGTGTCGCTCGACAGCGCTGGGAATCTGTACGTCACGGACCAGCTTTTTCGCGTCCTGGTTTATAACAGCCCATTGAGCACCAACCAGACGGCGACGGCAATCCTTGGCGACGACGTCAACGCAACAACGGTCACCACCCCAACCCAGATTGCTCTGAATGGCCCGGTCGGCGTCCTCGCTCTTACCTCCGGGCCGATTGTCGCCGACACGGGCAACAACCGGCTCATGGTATTCCCGGCACAGGCGCAGTGGCCAACCCAGACTACGCAGTTTTCGCCGTCAGCCAATGCCGAGATAGGGCAAACATCCTTTGTTTTGAACCAAGCTAACCAGGGAAATGGCGATGCTTCAGCCGGCACGTTCAACGCTCCCGCCGACCTGGCTTCCAGCACGAGCGAGTTGTACGTGGCGGATACCGGCAACAACCGCGTTTTGGTTTTCCCCTACAGCATTACGGGAGTCGGCGTTGCCGCGACCAGGGTCATCGGGCAACTCGATTTTCCATATTTCGGAAACAATCTGGTGGATGGCAAGGGCTTTTCTTTCCCGAATTCTTTCCCGGCCGGCGTAGTGCTGGATACCGGTTCCTCACCGGCCCATCTATATCTTGCGGACACACTGAACAACCGGATCCTGGGTTTTAAGGATTACACGAAGGTTCAAAACGGACAACCCGCCGACCTGGTGATCGGGCAGCCCGATTTCAACCGCGTGGTGACAAACTATCCAACCGGGGTGGCTGGCACCCCGAACGACAGCTGTCTGAGCCTGCCTACGTCTCTCGCGGTCGATTCCGCCGGCAACCTTTATGTCACCGATACCGGCAACTCGCGTGTGCTTCGTTTTCCGGCGCCCTACGCCTCGGGAAAGTCGGCGCTCGAAGCGGCGGACCTGGTGCTCGGCCAGCAGAATTTCACTTCGGTCATCACTGACGCGACATCGGTAACCCTGAGTTCTCCCGTCGGGATCGCCTTGACGTCCGGCGCTGCGAACGTCTCTGGCACGAACGCCGGATGGCTGGTGGTTGCCGATAGCGCGCAAAACCGAGTCTTGATGTTTCCGACGCCGTTCGTGTCCGGCATGAGCGCATCGGTCGTTCTCGGCCAGCCGAACTTCACTTCTAAGACCGCGAGTTCCGGTCCGACCGGACTGAGTTCGCCGCGGGGCGTCGCGGTCGATCCACAGGACCGCGTGCTGGTCGCCGATACCAGCAATGTCCGGGTAGAGATTTTCGACCAGGCAAAGAACCTTGCCACTGCCGAACCGCCACTTGTCACCCTGACCGGATATACGTCCCCTCTTTCCATAGCCGTGGGTCCGGCGGGAGATTTCTGGGTATCCGATTTTGGGGGCAACAAGTTGTTGCATTATCACGCGGTACCCAATCTGGCACAGACCAACGAGGCTTCGGACACTTCCATTCCGGCCCTTGCGCCGCACTCCGGTTTCGTCGATACCTTCAACAACCTGTGGGTAACGGACAGCATCAACCGTGTTCTCTATTTTGCTCCTCAAATCAATCTGACGAACGCCGCGACGTACAGCACGCGAGCGCTCGCGGCCGGCACGATTGCCGCGTTATTTCCAACCGTGACCACCAATTCCATTGCCAATGGAACGGCCTCAGCGCCGGCTGGCCAGTTTCCGTTGCCTACTACTCTCGCCGACACCCAAGTCACGGTCGGGGGCACACCGGTGCCTTTGCTCTATGTATCGCCGGGACAACATAACGTAATCCTGCCGCAGGCGCTTCCCGTCAGTGGCACGGCTAATCTGCTCTCGGTCCGGGCCTCGACCGGACAGATTCTCGCTGGAGCGGAGATTGAGCTTGCGTCCGCATCGCCTGGCCTTTTCACTGCGAACGCCAGTGGTTCCGGGCAGATTGTAGCCGTGAACTTTCAGGATTCATCGGCGAATGGTCCCGGCCATCCCGTTCAAAGGGGACAATTCGTAATTCTGTACGGCACAGGCGTGGGCCCGCTGGCCAACCCGCCCGCCGACGGAACAGCCGCTTCCGGACAGCCAGCGTCAGACTTTCCGACCGTGCTGATTCAGTCTTCGGGAACTACCACGACGGCATCGGGCGCAACCACGACCCTCCCGAAGTTCATTCCCGCGACGGTGACCTATTCCGGCCTTGCGCCTGGGTTTGCCGGCCTCTGGCAGATCAACGTGCAGATCCCCACCGACGCGGCGTCGGGCGGCGCTGTCGTCATCCAGGTGCTCGAGAAGGATATCCCGAATCTCGACGAGAACAGCACGCTGACGACAACGCTCGTTGTGGATTAACTCGGCTCGGCAACCGGCCGCCCTGCGCCGCCATCAACACCTTCGGCCGCAGCTTCCGGAAGGGACCGGCTGCACGCCGCGCCGGAATCTGAGCGGTTTCCGAGTAGCGCGAACACGCGCGGAGCGCGGTCCGGGACTTCTCCCTGACGCCAATCGAATCCGTAACCTTCGATACCAGCAGTCGAAAACATGAGCAGTCGAGAGCACGCCGAGTGCTAGAATCGGCTAGCGCTCAGTTCGCTCCCGAGAACCGGATGGGGTCGCACGCACTTCCCTCGACGTGGCGCAACAGAAGCCGGAGATTCGGTGAAGGCCTGAGCGTTCGGAGGAGACTACGATGAGATGGTCAGGTAATTGCGATCACAGAACACATCTGAAACCGCAACCGATTTGTTTGTTCGTGGCTGTCGCTGGTGTAGCATTCAGCGCCACTCCGCCCAAACCAGCCCTCGCGCCGGAGCAGAAGCCTGAGTTTCTGACACTTCCCCTGACCTTTGAGGCCAACCGCGGCCAGACAGACCCCGCCGCTAAATTTCTTTCGAGGGGCGATGGCTACGTGCTGTTCCTGACCTCGGATGGAGCCGTGTTCAAGCTCCGCCCGTCCAGTCGGAACCTGGCCTCTGTTGTCCGGATGAAGCTGGTCGGAGCTAGTCCGGACGCCAGGGTTTCCGGAACTGATGCGTTCCCCGGAACTGTGAACTACTTCATAGGCAACGACCCTGATAAATGGACTGATCATGTCACCACTTTTGGCAGAGTGAAGGTTCAAGAAATCTATCGGGGCATCGATCAGGTTTATTACGGAACCCAGCGCCGGCTCGAATTCGATTTCATCGTGTCGCCGGGCGCCGATCCTGGTCAAATAGGGCTGGAATTTGCCGGTGCCACGCCCACGCTCGCCCCGGACGGCAGCCTGTTGCTGACACTCAACGGCGCGCCCCTTGCCCTCCGCAAGCCCGTGATCTATCAAAGCATCGACGGCACGAAGAAAATGATCGCGGGCAGCTACAAATTGTCTGGCCACCGCGTTGAATTTGTTCTGGGCAAGTACGACAAAGACCGCTCGCTGGTGATCGACCCGGTGCTTAGCTATCTGACCTACCTGGGCGGCAGTATGAGCGAGATGGTCGGTAACCTGACGTATGGCTCGAATCCGACGCAGGGCGCGGTTGTCGATTCAGCGGGAAATGTGTATGTGACAGGTTACACCCAATCCACCGATTTCCCCGTACTCAACGCGATTCAATCGGCAAGCACCACGACCGCGGGCACGGGCTTCATAACCAAGTTAAACGCCACAGGCTCGCAACTCATCTACTCCACGTACCTTGGCGGCAGCGTCGTAGGCGACGGAACAACCACTCGACCTTACGCGATCGCCGTCGACAGCGCCGGCAACGCCTATGTCACGGGATTTACCAACTCGCCGAAATTTCCGGCTACCGCAGGGGCGTATCAGACGGCTTGCGGGTTTGTGGGGGCCAGTGGAACGAGCAACTGCCCGGGCGCCCAGAGCGCATTCCTCACTAAACTCAGTCCCAGTGGCGGCCTGGTGTATTCGACCTACTTCGGCCACAGCAACGAAACCGCCGTTGCGGTCGCAGTCGACTCCAGCGGCCGGGCCTACATCGCGGGAGATACGGTCGACCAGTGCACGGCACTGAGCGGAGGGAATGCGGTTGGCCCTGCCGTGTGTTTTCCGACGACGGCCAACGCGGTGCTCCCGGGTTCGACTTTTAACCTCACCGTCAATCCGAACAACTTTGACCAGGGTTCCGCCTTTATTTCGGTGTTCGATGCCGGCGGCGCCAACCTGCTCTACTCCAGTTTGTTTGGCGGCACCGGCAATCAGGCGGTGGGCAACGGTCACCCCACCTATGGCTCGGGTGTGGCAGTGGATGCGTCCGGGTCCTTCTATCTGGTGGGAACCACCGGGAGCAACGAACTTCCGGTAACCAAGGGTGCGTTTCAGACTACCTATTACGGCAATCCCACGCCGGGTTTCTCGACGGCCACTCGGGGTTTCGTGGCCAAATTCAACCCTGTGGGCTCGGGCGCCTCATTGTTCTACGCCACGTACCTCGGCGGAACCGACCCGACACAGCTGGCCTACCAGGACTTCGTTGCGGGGATTGCAGTCGACGCAGCCGGCGATGCCTATGTCAGCGGCAACGCATCCTATGACTTCCCCGTTACGGCAGGGGCGTACGACACGGCTCCGTGCCCTGGTTTGTGCCTGAACCGGAATTTCCTGGCGAAGCTCAATCCCGCCGGAAGCGCGCTGGTGTGGGCCAGCTTTGTCGGGAACCCGACAAACCCGAGCCAGAGTGCCGCCGACACGATCAGCCCCCCGCGTCTGGACTCGAATGGCAATGTGTATGTTGCCGGGGTCGCGGGCAATGGCATGGAAGTTCCGCTGGTGAATCCGCTGCAACCTCCGAATGAGTTCACCGGCGTGTACGTCACGATGTACAATTCCACCGGAAGCGCGATTGACTTTTCCACGGTCATCTACAACATGACGAATAATACCGGCGTGGCCAACGGCGGAGTGGATGTCGATTCGCAGGGGAACATCTACGTGGCGGGCATCACCTCCGCAACCAGTCTGCCGGTTACCGCAGGCGTTTTCCAGCCCGCTGCGAACGGGCCGGCCGGAACCAATAACGTGTTCATCGCTAAGATCAACACTTCATCTCCCAGCCCAACGGTAAAACCGGGTGGCATAGTCCCCGTTTACAGCACGGTGTCAGCCGTCCAGACGGGTGAATGGGTCTCGATCTATGGAGCCAATCTCGCTACCCAAACTGCATCGTGGAACCCCGGCACTTTCCCCACGCAACTGGGCGGGACGAGTGTAACGGTCGACGGCAAGTTGGCATATCTCTGGTATGTCAGCCCCACTCAAATCAATCTGCAGATCCCGAATGACACCACCATCGGAAGCGTGCCGGTAGTGGTTACCACGGCCTCAGGTGCAGCGGCCTACGACACTGTAACTCTCGTGTCCGTCGCTCCTTCTTTCAGCCTGCTGGATGCCAAACACGTAGCTGGCATCATTTCCCGGTCGGACGGGACCGGCGCGTACGGCAACGGAACTTACGATATCCTCGGTCCGACAGGAACATCGCTCGGCTATGCAACAGTCGCGGCCGGGGCTGGCGACAACGTTGTCCTTTTCGGCGTGGGCTTCGGGCCCACCACTCCGACAGTTTCGGCGGGCGCGCTGTTTGCCGGAGCCGCATCCACTAACAATTCGGTGACTCTGAGCATCAACAGCACGAGCGTCACGCCGTCTTTTGCCGGGGAATCAAGCGCTGGTTTGTACCAGCTCAACATTGTAATTCCGTCAGGTCTGGGCACCGGCGATGTCCCGCTTCAGGCGTCCGTAGCCGGCGCGCAGACGCAGTCGACCGTGGTGATTTCGCTGCAATAGGCGCGAGGGCGGCAGGCCCGGACCTCGTGCTCCGCGCCCACCACCGCCACTGCGTGACGACCGGCAGATCGACCACGTTTGGTTCGCACCCGGACTTCGATTCTATGCGCCCGTTCCCCGCCCCCGGTGACTGACGATCGAGGGTGCAGTGCGGAGCCATTCTCCACAGCCGGCCTTGAGTCCTGGACCCGAATGGCCGATCGTCTGCCACAGCTCCGCGGCGAACCGCGACGCCTCCGTGCGGCTTTGGGGCGCAGTCGCGCTGGGGGTGCTGTCGGCCACTCGTTCAGTGCTTGCCGCCAGCCAGCGTCCCAGGAAGCCTCCTGGGGCTAAGACGATACGGCTCTTACGCCGGTTGAAGGGCTGCCGCAGCCTCGGCTTAAACTTTGGATGGTCGTCCGCGTTCTGGGCTCTTCGTCCGCTCGAAGGGGCGCTCGGGCGCGCCCGGGCTGAAGCCAAGCCGCTATTTTCGTCCGAGGAAACGGAGCCGCACGTTGACAGCGCGAGCCTGTCCGCGCCCGAACAGAAGAAACTGCGGTGAATCGGCGTCGTTATTGACGACGTTGGGATTGGGACGGTTCAGGACGTTAATGATTCCCGCGCGCCACGCCCACAAGTACCCGCGAAAGTGGAATTGCCGTTC
>PLEX01000015.1:8310-9759 GCA_003136575.1 Bryobacterales bacterium
TGGATTTTCGATGGAATAGTCGACTGCGGCGTTCGATCTGGTTTCCGAACGGGTATAGCTTGCGTGCCACTGGTATTTCGAGCGGAACGTCCGGCGCAATGCGATCTCCGCCGCCCTGTAGCTCGTATGCCGGGAATTGTTCGCAACATATTCGTTCAACCCCGGACCTGATATAACCTGGTCGAACGTCAAGCCGCGATTTCCCTGTCGCGACGTGAGATCGAGGCGGCCGAAGAAGTTCCAGAGCAGCGCACGTTCGGCCGAGATGCTGGTCACGGCGAAGCGCGGCGCGCGAAGGGCGTGGGTATTTACGACGTACATCGTCTCCATGGGAGTTCCAGGCGCGACGCCGTCCGTTCCGTAAAACGTGGTCAGGCTGCTTTCGCCCTGACCCAGGGCAAGCAGGGTCAGGCTTATGGGATCGTAATAGACGCCCCAGCCCGCCGAAAACTTGGCGCCACCGAGCCTCTTCGGTGCCCAGGCTGCGGCCAGCCTCGGTGCCGGCGGCGTTGCGCCGGTAGCGCGGTTCCACTGGCCGCGAACGCCCAGATCGATAGCCAGCGTCGGCACCGGACTCCAGTGATCCGCGATATATGCGTGCGCTTCCGAATCTCCCGTATCCTGATGCGGAGAGCCTTCGAACTGGATTGTCCGCACCAGCGAGCCATCCGCCCGGAGCACGCTCAGCTCGTGGCGGAGAATCGTTTGATTCAGATCGTTGTTTTCAATGTCGGTTCCGAGACGCAATTGATGAGCGCCATTCTGGTGCAGCGGCTTGAATGCAGCGTTTACGAGGCCTTCCTGGCGGTGGGTCCGCGATGTTTCATCACGGAAAAAGTTACCGGAATTGCCGTACGGCGTAACCAGATAGGCTTCCGTTCCCAGCGGCGAACTACGCACGTAATTGGCCGTGCTGGCGAAACCCGCTTCGATCAGATTGCCGTTGACGACGAACTGGTCTTTGATCGTTTCCATCAGCAGAGCCGAGCGCTGGTTAACCGTAGATTCGGCCGGATTTAGCAGGGAAAGGCCGTTGCGCCAGCTGCTGCCCCGATCGTAGAGGACGCTTGCCGTCAGCGTCTGCCAGTCGGAAACGTTCCACTGGAACCGGCTCAGGTCGCTTCCCGTGAAGCTGTCGGTACGATTCTGGCCTTTAGGCAATGAGGCGACCGTATTGGCCGTGTAGTAGGGATCGAGCGCCGTGTGGAACCACAATTTCCCCTTTCTGATCGGCCCGGACGTCATTAAGCGCGGCGACCAGTGGTTGATGTGCAGGCCACCCGCCGTATCGATGGAAGGGATCGGGTTCGTCGCCCCGAAGCGCCAACGGTCGTCGCCCATTTCCGTTCTGATGTCGATCGTGCCGGCCGAACCCTTGTCTTCGGCCGGCATTCGATCCGAACTCCAATCGACGGCCTGCACGGTATCGACGCTGAGCCTCGCCGTGAG
>PLEX01000081.1 GCA_003136575.1 Bryobacterales bacterium
ACATCGAAGGCATAGTTGGCCGCCGGGCTGTCCCGCGGGGTGATGAGCACTTCGGCGCGGCGGCCGTCGATCAGGCCATCCGCATATTTCACTTCCTCGGACCCGCGTTCCTCGATCGGGATTTCCATCAAGCCGTCCCGCATTTCCCAATCAAACGAGGACGACGGCAGCGCCACGTAAAAGGGAAGGCGATTGTCCTTCGCGGCGAGCGCTTTCAAATAGGTGCCGATCTTGTTGGCGACATCGCCATTGGCGGCGATCCGGTCCGCTCCCACCACGATACAAGCGATCCTTCCGGCATGGAGAAAATGCCCCGCCATGTTGTCCGTGATCAGGGTCGCGGGAATGCCGTCATGCTGGAGCTCCCAGACGGTGAGGCGCGCGCCCTGCAGGAACGGACGGGTTTCGTCGGCATAAACGCCGATCTTTTTCCCGGCCTCCACCGCCGCGCGGATCACGCCGAGGGCCGTCCCGTAGCCAGCGGTCGCCAGCGCACCGGCATTGCAATGCGTCAGGACGATTCCGCCGTCGGGAATCAGCGGCGCGCCATGCCGGCCAATCGCGCGGTTGATCGCGATGTCCTCTTCACGCACCAGAATCGCCTCGCGAATCAGCCCGTCTCGAATCTCCGCAAACGGCAGCCCGCGCAAGCGGCCGTAAAGCCTCTTCATGCGGTCGATGGCCCAGAACAGATTGACCGCAGTTGGCCGGGTAGATGCCAGCTCCGCGCAGATGATGTCGACCTGCTCATCGAGCGTGGCTGGATTGGACCCAGGGCTTAATCCGGCAACGCCGATGGCGACGCCCATGGCGGCAGCGACGCCGATTGCCGGGGCTCCCCGAATCACCATGGTGCGGATGGCGTCGGCGACCTGAAGATAGTCGCGGCACGTGACGTAGGTTTCTTCCGCGGGAATGCGGGTCTGGTCGATCATGACCACGCCTTCGGTGGTCCACTGGATAGTTTCGATCATGAGTTAGTATCTATTTTTTCGTCAACTGGTTTCCGTCTACAAGCAAAGCCAGAAATGGCAATGAATTGTATGCGACGTGAACGATAGTGGAAGCTCTGGTGGATCCCGAAAGGTGGCGAATTGTTCCGAGCACGAAACCGACCAGCATAATGAGCGCGCCGCTCTGCCAGATATCCCCGTTCTGAGCGAGGTGCAGCGCGCCGAACAACGCGGAGGTCAACAGGATGCCAGGGAAAACGCCGGCGACGCCGATTAAGACCGGCTGCAAAAAACCGCGGAAGAGCAGTTCTTCCGCTATCGGTCCCAGCGTGATTCCGAACAGCGCGACGGCCACGCGGCTGGCGGGATCGTTCAGGAGCTTTTCGAAAGGCGTCTCAACATCCGGTGTCATCAGCGCATATTGCAGTCCGGCGACGATAAGGGAAAGGCTCACGCCGACCAGCGCCAGAGACGCCGCCGTGAACGGACCCGGTTTCGACCACGCGAGCGAATCGAGCAGTCCCTTGCCGTAACGGGCGAACATGGCTTTCAGGGCAAGAAAAACGATCGCGTATACGGCGGCCTCCTCAAGGACGCTCCAGAATCCGGATTCGATCGGCGCATGCAGAACGCGCGCCGCAAACTCAACCACGCCGATTCCGCTTGCGACGCACACGGCGACCGTGAGCAGGATTTCAGCGAAGCCCCAGAACGGTTGCTCCGGTTCGGCGAGAATCAGAGGTTCGGTAAAGCGGGGTTCGGTAAAGCGGGTTTCAGTCATGCGGGACTCGGTCAAGCGGGTTTTCCTGTCTCGGTTTCTGAAGAATTCGCGCTGGTTACGCCGCCGAACGCGGCGGAACGGGTGGTTCCTCCGATGCCTGGCGCCGCGTCCGGCGGCTCTTGCGCTTCGATCAGCGTGGCGGCCAGAAGGGGAATCATGATTTCGTGGTGTCCCGTGAGCGAGTAGCCACGTCCCCCGGCCTGAGCGTGCGGGCGTTCCACAACGTTGACTCTCGGCCTGTAGTGCTGCAAAAAATCCAGATTCACGGTGGTGAAGTTGCGCAGTTCGTGGCCCAGATTTCGCGCGGTCGAAACAGCCTTAAGAAACACCTCGGGCATCACCACGGCGGAGCCCGCATTGATGTAGACGCCGCCATCGTTCAATTCAGACACCATCGTACAAAACAGGCGGAAATCCAGGTGGGTCGCCGCGCCAAGCGCATGCGGATCGCATGCCGGATGAGCGTGCGGCGTATCGGTTCCAAACGCCACATGGACAGTCACCGGGGTATTCGCGGTCCACGCCTGCAGCAGCAGACTCGCATCCCGGTGTTCGGCAGGCGCAAGCCGGTCAAGCGCGCCGCCAAGCGCGGAGCCAACGCCTGTGTCCGCGGAAATCGCGGAATTCCATTCCCTGCCGGTTTCTTCCGCCGACCCAAAACGCCCGTCCGGCAAAACGGCCTCCACGTCTTCGCTGGTGGATCCGCAAAGCGCAATCTCGAAATCGTGAATGGACGCCGAACCGTTCATGGCGAATCCCGTGGCGAAACCCCGGCGCATCAGATCGATGAGGATCGGCGCCATGCCGCACTTAATCACATGCCCGCCGAGCCCCCAGAGGACCGGTTTGCGTCGCTTCCTCGCGGCAGATATGGCTTCGACAACGGCGCGGAATGAATCTCCCGCCAGAATGTGTGGCAGGCTTTCGAGCAGCCCTTTCACGCCGGAGCCGGCGGCGAAAGGCCGGGCGAAATCGGACTGCTTCACCTTGCCGCCGCGATCTTTCAGCGATACGGTGCGCAGGCCGGAGAGATCCATCGGAGCGATGCTGTAACCGCTTTCGCGGTTGTGGTAGCCGCTCACGCGGCTCCCTTTTTCGGGGCCATGACTTTTTTCAGGGCGATGCCGGTAAAGCTCTTCCTCGAGCGCATAACCTGTTCCGGCGTTCCGGCGACAACGACTCGCCCCCCGTCTTCGCCGCCATCCGGGCCCAGATCCACCACCCAGTCCGCGCTCTTCACAACGTCCATATTGTGTTCGATCACTAATACAGTATTGCCGAGATCCACCAGCCTTTGCAGTACTTCCAGCAGTTTTCTGACATCTTCGAAGTGCAGACCCGTGGTCGGCTCGTCCAGAACGTAAAACGTGCGCCCGGTTTGCCTGCGGCTCAGCTCTTTCGCCAGCTTGATCCGCTGCGCTTCGCCGCCGGAAAGTGTGGTCGAAGACTGGCCCAGATGAATGTAGCCCAGCCCGACTTCGACCAGCGTCTTCAGCTTGGGATAAATCTGCGGATTGGTTTCGAGCAGCGGCAGCGCTTCTTCGACGGTCATCTCCAGCAGGTCGGCGATCGAACGGTTCTTGTATTTGACCTGCAGCGTCTCATGGTTGTAACGCCGGCCACGGCATACGTCGCAGGTCACATAGACATCCGGCAGGAAATTCATTTCGATGCGCCGCAACCCGTCGCCCTGGCAGGCTTCGCATCGCCCGCCTTTGACGTTGAAGCTGAACCGGCCGGGTTTGTAGCCGCGCTCCCGCGAATCGGGCAGCATCGCATAGAAATCGCGAATGGGCGAGAAAAGTCCGGTGTACGTCGCCGGATTCGAGCGCGGCGTACGGCCAATGGCCGATTGATCGATGCGAATGATCTTGTCGATATTGCCGATACCGGTTATCTTGCCGTGTGTTCCGGGCGCTTCGTACGAACCGTAAATCTCGCGGGCCAGCGCCCGATGCAGGATATCGTTCACCAGCGTCGATTTTCCGCTGCCGGAAACGCCGGTTACGACAATCAGCTTGCCGAGCGGAAACTCCACGTCGACGCCCTTCAGATTGTGCTCGGTTGCGCCTTCGATGCGGATAGCCTTCCCGGTTCCCGGCCTTCGTTTCTTCGGCACGGCAATCTCCAGCTCGCCCGCCAGATAGCGGCCCGTCAGCGATTCCCTCGATGCCCGAATATCCCGCGGCGTGCCGCTCGCCACGAGTTCGCCGCCCAGTCGGCCGGCGCCGGGGCCAAGATCGATCACGTAGTCGGCCCGCTCGATCGTATCCGCGTCGTGCTCCACGACAAGGACTGTATTTCCCATGTCGCGCAGTTCCGTGAGCGTGTCGAGCAGCCGGTCGTTGTCTCGCGGATGCAGGCCGATGGACGGCTCATCGAGCACGTACAGCACGCCGCGCAGCTTTGAGCCAATCTGCGTGGCCAGACGGATTCTCTGCGCTTCTCCACCGGAAAGCGTGCCAGAGCTGCGGTCCAGACTCAGATAATGCAGGCCCACGGACTCCAGGAATTCCAGCCTTCGCCGGATCTCATCGACGATTCGCCCGGCGATCTGCAGTTCACGATCGGCAAATTCCCAGGATCGCGCCGTGAGCAGCGCGCGGGAGATCGGCATTGCGGCGAACTCGGCGATCGAGGTGTTGCGGACGCGCACGGCCAGGCTTGACGTCCGCAGCCGCTTGCCGCCGCATGCCGCGCAGGGTACAGGCGACATGTACTCGGTCAGGTTCTCGCGGTAGTCCGAGTGGGCGTCGGCATAGATTTCGGCCAGGACCGCGAGAATGCCCTCCATCAGGAGCATCCGCGCCTTCGCGGGCAGCTTTTCCCATGGCGTGGTCTTGAGCTTGACCCGCAGGGTCTTGGCAGCCGCTTCCACGCGCGCCACAAGCCGGCTCGACGCCGCGGCCGGTCCCAACGCGCCGTCAAGCAGAGGCTTCGAGGGATCGGCGATCACCTTGGCGGGATCGAACGCCCACGTGCTGCCGATGCCCGAACACGTCTCGCAGGCGCCGTAGGGGCTGTTGAAGGAAAACGAACGCGGCTCCAATTCCGGCACGCTGGTGCCGCATTCCGGACAGGCCAGTTTGCGCGAATAGAGTTTCTCTTCACCTTCCACGACGGAAATCAGCACCAGTCCGTTCGCCAGTTTCGTCGCGGTCTCAATCGACGCTTCCAAACGCTTTTCTATGCCGGGCTTGACGAGCAGGCGGTCCACGACCACTTCAATCGTGTGATTTTTTCGCTTGTCGAGGATAATTTCCTCGTCGAGCGAGCGCAGTGTTCCATCCACCCGGGCGCGCACAAAACCCTGCCGCGCCAGCTTCTCCATTTCCTTGCGGAACTCGCCCTTGCGGCCACGCACGATCGGCGCCATCACCTGAATGCGCTCGTCGGGACCCAGCGCAAGGACGTTTCGCAGAATCTGCTCCGTCGTCTGCCGCGAGATTTCATTCCCGCAGACAGGGCAGTGCGGGACTCCAATGGACGAGTAGAGCAGTCTGAGGTAGTCGTAAATCTCGGTAATCGTGCCGACCGTGCTGCGCGGGCTTCGGCCCGTAGTTTTCTGATCGATGGAGATCGACGGACTCAGGCCCTCGATCGAATCCACGTCCGGGCGTTCCATCTGGTCCAGAAACTGCCGGGCATACGCGGAGAGCGTCTCCACGTAACGGCGCTGGCCTTCCGCGTAAATCGTATCGAAGGCCAGAGAAGATTTTCCGGAGCCGCTCAGGCCGGTGATGACGGTCAGCGAGTTCCGGGGGATGCGGACACTGATATCCTTCAGGTTGTGCTGCCGCGCACCCGATATTGCAATTTCGTTAAGCCTGTGTGTTACGTTATGCAAAGCGATTCGGTCCGGATCTAAAAGTCGTATCGCGACATTTCAAGAATGCAACAGTGTCCCGTCTGCGCCGGTTTTGGAAAACGGCGACCCCGGACTTTCTTAGAACGAATTCTCAACCGCGCCAGGATGGAATGCCCCTATTGCAATACCGTCTGGCATTGGCGTCGCGTTCCCTTTCAAAAGTACACGCTTTGCCCCGAGTGCGGCACAACCCGGTTGACGAAGCTTTCAAAGTACGATCGGATCGACCGCAAGAGCGGCAGCATTCTGCGGCGTTTTCTGGGATTGTTCGGCGCACCTATCTACCACTGTACCTTCTGCCGCCTTCAGTTCCGCGACTATCGCCATCCGGACCCGGGCCGCAAGTCCACGGTTCGAACCTGATGCGCGGCGAACGTGGCACAGCAACGTTAAAAGTTCCGGTACCGACCGCCGCTGCCGCATGATCGTTCAGGCATCGGAAGCGGATCGCGGCATGCGCCTTGACGCGCTTCTGCACGAGCGAATGCCCGAGTTCAGCCGCTCCCGCCTGCAAAGCTGGATTCGCGATGGGCGCGTCCTCGTCAACGGCGTTTCGGCGAAATCGTCCTATTCGCTTCGGGGTTCCGAGACAATCGTCGTCGATCCCGGCCAGCTTCCGCCCATGCGCGCGATTGCTGAAGACATCCCCGTCACCGTGCTTTACGAGGACGCCGGCGCCATCGTAGTCGACAAGCCGGCGGGTATGGTGGTTCACGCCGGCGCGGGCGTACATGAAGGGACGCTCGTCAACGCGCTTCTGCACCGGTTCACGGCGCTTTCTTCGATTGGCGGCGAACTGCGGCCGGGAATCGTGCATCGGCTGGACCGGTTTACCAGCGGCGTGCTGCTGGTCGCAAAGAACGACGCGGCCCACCGCGATCTTGCCGCGCAGTTCTCTTCGAGGCAGGTGAAGAAGACCTATCTGACGCTGGTGGAGGGCCGACTGGAAGGAAGCGGTCGCATTGACCGGCCGATCACACGCGATCCGCGCAATCGCGCCCGCATGACCGCGCGGCTGGCTTTCGGACGGCCGTCGCTCACCGCTTGGGAGGCGGTTGAGCATTTTGCCGATTTCACTTTTCTGAAGATCGATCTTGGGACCGGGCGAACGCATCAGATCAGAGCGCATATGGCGTCGATCGACCATCCGGTTGCGGGCGACAGGATGTACGGAGCGGAACCGTCACCCAGGAACCGATATTTCCTGCATGCGCACAGGCTGGCCTTCCGCAGTCCCGCGACGGGCGCGGATGTTGCGGTGGAGTCGCCGCTGCCGCCCGATCTGGCGGAGTGGAAGGCTTCGCTCGCGCCGGCAAGGTGAAGACGTCCGTCTGGCGTAGAATAGGTCCGTATGCGATTTCGTTCGCCCGCTGTCCTGAGGTCCGCCGCGTTGTGCGTGCCCGTTTGCCTTGGCATTGCCCTCTGGGCACAGAGCGGGTCGGCCCCCGCGGGCGGTGTGGACAACCCCGCCGATCCCCGGTTCAGTTCAAACGTGAACCTCGTCAACGTTCTGTTCACGGTGACGGATAAGAAGGGCCGGTTCGTTACCGACCTCACGCAGAACGATTTCGACGTAATCGAAAACAAGCGGTCGCAGTTCATCAAGCAGTTCACCGCGGAATCCGACCTGCCGCTCCGGCTGGCGCTGCTTATCGATACGAGCACCAGCGTCAGGCTGGAGTTCGGCTTCGAGCAGCAGGCAGCTATCGCGTTCGTTCGCGACGTGATGCGCAAGCAGGACCGCATGTTGCTGATGAGCTTCGACAACACTCCCGAAATGGTTTCCGATCTGACCGGCGACATCCAGAAGCTGGAAAAAGGCATCAACGCCCTGCGACCGGCGGGCGGAACGTCGATGTACGACGCCATTTATTTCGCGGCGAAAGAGAAGCTGATGCTCGATCAGCCGCGCGAAAAATTCCGGCGCGCCATGATCGTCATCAGCGACGGTGACGACACGCTCAGCCACTACACGCGCGACCAGGCGCTGGAGATGGCGCAGAAGGCGGATACAGTCATTTACGCCATTTCCACCAACAAGACGCGCGCCGAACAGGAAGGCGACGAAGTGTTGAAATACCTGACGGACGAAACCGGCGGACAGGCGTTTTTCCCTTTCAAGGTGGAGGATCTGGATCAGTCGTTCGAGAATATCGCGAACGAGCTGCGGCACCAGTACAACATTTTTTATCGTCCGGAGCCATTGAAGACCGATGGACTCTACCACCCGATTACGGTACGAGTGAAAACCCGTAAGGATTTGATTGTCAGGGCGCGCAAGGGGTATTACGCCGACAAGATGTGAGGTTCACGCGTGATGGCGAGGGATGCCGGATCGGACCCGGGCCAGTCGGAATCGGACAGTGCAGCGCGTTCTGCAGCCATCGAGGGAAATCGGGCGCCAGCAGGACAACTCGTCCGTCTCTTGTCTCAAGCATAAGCCTCGGTTCGTAATTAAAATCCGAGTTATCGAAGACTCGGACAAGGTCGACGAACCGTTCCGGGAAGCCGGGCCGGTACTTCAGAGTCCGGAAGTGGCTTTCCGAATACGGGTTGTCGTCGGAAACATGAGGGCGGCTGTGGGTTTTGGTCACCCCCAGATCGGCCATCAGGAAGGCGACCGGTTTCGAGGTCATCGAAGAACCCCGGTCCGCATGAATGGTCAGTTGCCCAGGTTCGACCGACTGTTTGGCGCAGGTGTCCGCAATCAGCCGTTTGGCCAGTTCCGCGCTCTCCCCGTCGGCCACCATCCAGCCGACCACATATCGGCTGAACACGTCGAGGATCACGTAAAGGTAGAAGTACGTCCACCTGGCGGGTCCGAGCAGCTTCGTGATGTCCCAGCTCCAGAGCTGGTTGGGCGCGGTCGCCAGCAGTTCCGGCTTCCGATAAGCCGGATGAACCAGCTGGTCGCGCCGTTCCCGCGATTCCCCCTCATCGGCCAGTATCCGGTATATCGTGCGAATCGAGCAATGATACGCGCCCTCATCCAGCAGCGTAGCGTAAACAGCGGCCGGCGAAGCGTTCTGAAAGCGCTCTTCATGGAGGCATGCCAGCACCGTTTCCCGT
>PLEX01000141.1 GCA_003136575.1 Bryobacterales bacterium
GATCTCCTGAAGCTTCTCCGGCTGGTCACAGGAAAGGAAACCGTTGTCGAGCGCCTCATAGCCGATCCCGCGTTTGTCCAGCTGCCGCTTCGCCCACTCATGGCCATCGGCCCTGAGGCGAAGACCGGCGCCGACCTTATCCCCTGACAAGCAGAACCATGAGCCTGCGCCTGTGGTCAGCAGAGTTTGATTCTCCACGGCGCATAGCTGCACACTTTGAGAAACAGCGGCCCGAAGTCCTCGTCGTCGATGTAGAAATAGTAGTGGTTGACGTATACATTCTTGGCGCGGTTGAACTGGAACTGCCCGTTGACCTTGACGTGTCCATCCAACAGTTCCGGCATGTTCGCCATAACCGAGATTCTACGGGATCCCGAAACTGTTCGCTTGTCGGTTTGAGGCCGAAGACCTCGCTAGATGATCAATTCGACGACGGGAGAAGATGCCGTCGTGCAGACCGTGGTGGATGGTTTGTCGTTGGTCGGGAAGACGTGAGAATCGCGCGCCGGGATGGGATGTCGCGCGAAAGGGCGGCGGAATCAACCCGATGGCGGCGACCGGAAGAAACACGAAGTCTACCAGATCGTCTTCACCGACGAGGACCGAATTCGACCATCGCGGCTTATGACCGGCACTCCAAAATACGTCCCGGTGGCCGCTACGATCCCGTCCGGCATATCGGGCACGTCGGCTCGGGGCACCTTCAGCATGGCTTCCACGATCTCGCCATTGAACGGCCCTTCCTCTATCACACATCCGGGTCTGCAAGCGCGTTCTTCGAATCCTCGTAATAAACAATCTCTGCCAGACAATTAAAACGGAGCGCGCGTCAAGGCGATACCTGAGGATGCGCCCCCACGTATGCGACGATATCCTCCACCGCTTCGCCAATCACCGTGTGAAGATTATGGTCGAGCGACCGAACCACGTCGGGAACCTTCTTCGCGTCGACCGGTTCGTTGCGTGTCAGAACGCGCGCCCACACCGCCCGGCCGGATTTCACGTCGCGCAGTTGCAGATCGAGGGACACGAGCGTCCGAATGCCCTCGGGCCCATCCACCTCGGCAAATTCCAGAAGTGTGCCCCGAACCACGTACTCGGCCGGTGCCGCGTTCCCGGATTCCTCAACCGCGCCAAACTTACCTGAAGCCCGCAGCGCGTAAATCAACGACTGCTTTACCATGTTGCCCGGAGGATCCGTCCAGCGATGGCGCTCATAAGCTCCCACGGCGTTGGCGCCTTCCCGGTATCGAATGCGGCTATCCTGCAATGCCTGCGCCGCTCCGATGCGTCCCACCAGGAGCACGGGACCGGCTCCCGCGGTCTGCGGCGGCACAGGCAGAGCGCCGAGTTGATAGTACTGGATCTTCGGGGTCGCGCAACCGGCGGTGACCAATAACGCCACCGCCGCAATGGCGCGAATCGCTTTATCCCTCTTTTTCATTTCTTCACCCCCCCGGGCAGGCGATCCTTGATGCCGGTTCCGCGAATAATGCTTGCCGGCGAGGTTCTGAGCATGTCCGTCAACTGCCGCAGATTTTCCGTGGCCTGGCGAATGTTTTCGACCGATTCGTCGATGTCGTCTGAATTGTCGTTAAGCGTGGCGTTGAGCTGGCCAACCAGCGCGTTCGATTGATCGAGCACCCGGCGCAGTGCGGTCACCGACGCGCGGAGATCCTCGCGGTTCTCGCCCAGAGTGCCGTCCACGTGGGCGATAGTGTCGTCGGCGGTCTTGATCGTTTTTTTCAGGTCGTCGAGCATCGGCGCGATTTTCTTCGTCAGTTCCTGAACGTCGGCCAGAGTGGACGATATCTTCGGCTGCGCATCCACGATCAGATCGTCGGCATGCTTCAGAGTTCGGCCGATTTCCGGCCTCAATTCCGCGATCGCGCCGTTCAGATTATTCAGCGCGGCGGCGATCGTTGCGCGATTCTTTTCATTCAGCAGATCGTTCGCCTGCGCGATTGTGGTCTGCAGGCCGTTCAGATCCGTATTCAGGCTCTTCAGGGTCTTTTGCGCGTCGGGCAGCATCGGCACGAGGGCGTCTCCGAGCTCTTCGAGGCGAATGGACTCGATCGAGGGCAATTCGGAGCCCACCGGCGCTCTCGGCGCGGCTCTGCTTCCGGGCGAGATTTCGAGAAAACTGTCGCTCAGCAGGCCCATCGTCGAGACGCGCGCCACGCTGTCGGTCTTGACCTGCGTATTAGGGTCGACGGCGAAATCGATCTCGATACGGGTGGAATCGGCGGGGTCGACACCCACGCGGATGATTTTGCCGACGTTCAGCCCGCCGTATCGAACGGTGCCTCCCGTGTCGAGTCCGCCGGAGAACTTTAGGAAAGTGTGAAATGGCGCACGCGACACGCCGATTCCGCCCGTGAGCGCCAGCACCGCTCCGAACAGGATTGCGATTGCGGCCAGAACGAACAAGCCAACCAGGGTTTTTTCGCGAGTCGCAGCCATCGATCTATCGGACTCCTTCCGTGTACATGCGCAGGTGATCCACTTCGTCGTCTCCGCTTTCCGAATCGGGCACCCGATCGAGGAACTGGCGCACGCGAGGATGGTCGCTTTGCCTCAACAGATCCGGAGGCCCGTCGGCTATGATGTCGCCCTTGTCGACCACCATAATGCGGTCGGCTACCAGGAAAGCGCTGGCCAGTTCGTGAGTCACAATCACCATCGTGACCGTATAGGCTTTCTTCAGATTCAGAATCAGGTTGTCGATGCCCGCCGCCATGATGGGGTCGAGTCCCGCCGAGGGTTCGTCGAAGAACAGAATCTCGGGATCCATTGCCAGGGCTCGCGCAAAAGCCGCGCGCTTCTTCATGCCCCCGGAGAGCGCGGACGGACTGAAATCTTCGAAGCCCGACAACCCCACCTGCTCCAGCTTGATCCGCACCATCACCTCGACCGTGGACGGCGCAAGGCCGGAGTGTTCGAGCAGAGGCAGCGCGATATTCTCGCCCACCGAGAGAGACCCCAGCAGCGCGCCTCCCTGGAAGGACAGGCCCATCTTCAGACGGAGTTCGGCCTTGGTTCGCTCCGACGCCTTACCCATATCGACACCCTTGACCCTGAGTTCGCCCGAGTGAGATTTCTCAAGACCCACCATGGTCCGCAGCAGCGTACTCTTTCCCGAGCCGGAACCGCCGAGGATCACAACTGTTTCGCCGTGGAGGATATCGAAGCGCAGGCCGTGCAGAATTTCCCTTTCGCCGTAACGAACACGCAGATCGCGCGCGGAAATAATGGGAGTTCCGACTACCGCCGCGTCCATGTCAGGAAAGCCCTCCGGTGATATAGAAGAATATCGTGAAGACCACATCGACTAAAATCACCATCAGAATCGACCGCACGACAGCCGAGGTGGTGGAACGCCCGACCTCCTGCGCTCCGGCGCCTGTCGAGAAGCCCTCCTGGCAACCAACGGCGGTGATGATCAGGCCGAACACGAAGCTCTTCACGATGCCCGTCACGACATCGGAGGCGGTCAGTGCGTTCCTCGTGCTCGTGAAATAGCCCAGCGTCGTAAATCCGCCGGCGGTGACGCCGAAGGCGCAGCCGCCCAGTACTCCCATCAGGTCCGACCAGACCGCGAGGCACGGGACCATCACCGCCATGGCGACGAATTTCGGCGCGACCAGAAAGGCCATCGGGTCGAGAGCCATGGCTTCGAGGGCATCGAGTTCCTCGGTCACGCGCATAGTGCCGATTTCCGCGGCGAACGCCGACCCGGAACGCCCGATCACGACAATCGCGGTGATCAGCGGCCCGAGTTCCCTGGTCACGGCGACGGCCACCAGGGCAGGTACGAGTTGCATGGCGCCCAGCCGTCTCAATTCATAAGCGCCCTGGAGCGCCATAATCAGGCCGATGAAAAACGTGATCAACGAGACGATCGGAATGGCGCCAACGCCCACCGACATCGCCTGCCCCGCGGCGCGATCGAAGCTGCGGCGCCGCTTGAGCGGTGAAACGAAAACCAGCCACAGGGCGCGGCTGGAAAGCTGAGCCAGTCCGCCCAGATAGGCGAGGCACTCCTCGGCGGCTCCGCCGAGCCGCGCGAGAAGATTCAAACGGCTGGTCGCGGCGACTGCCATCGGGGATTCACGCCTCCAGCGCCTGCTCTTCCGTCTCGGTCACCTGAAATATCCGGATCACGTGAGTTAGTTTGAATACATCGTATACGGCAGGGTTCATGCCGAAGAGCACGAACCGGCGATCCAGCCGCTGCGATTCGCGCAGGGCCTCGATCATCACCGCAATTCCCGAGCTATCGATGTAGCGGATCCCCGAAAGATTGAGCGCGACCTTCTTGAATTCCCGCAGCGCATCGAAGAGCGTTTTGCGGAGGACTGGCGATCCCTTCAGGTCGACTTCGCCGGTGATATCGACCACGCGGGCGCTGTCCTGAATGCGGAGCGAGACGTTCATGGGAGGCTCTCCGGACTGCTCCCGTGAGGCAACTGCTTCTTCAGAATCAGATGGTTCCCCGCGTCGTCGGTGACATAGGAAACCTCGTCCATGACGTCCCGGATGATATGCGTCCCGAGACCGCCCGGTACTGCGCTGCCTTTCTGTCTTGCACATAATTTCTCCGGATCGGGCGGTTCCCCGTGGTCGGTCAACTGAAACACCAGCGCGCCTGGCTCGGTGCGGAATTCAATCTGAATTCTGGCGTCTGCCCTGCCTTTGCAGGCGTGACGGATCTTGTTTGTCATCGCTTCATCGACGGCGAGCGTAATGGCGCGGGAATCCGACTCGCTCCATCCCAGTTCGAGCGTCAGGTTGCCGACGGCGGATCGGAGCGCCGCAAGCAGCCGGGCGTCGCTCGACATGACGATTTTGGCGTCGAGGAACAGCTCGGGAAGGGACTCGGAGTCGGATGACGTCATGGCAGCGGATCTCCACCAAACCATTGAGGAGATGGCGGTTTGAGAGGCGTCGATATCTTCGGAACGAATGCGCCCAAGTGCGTCTTCCCTGCGGCCCTACCGCCACGGACTGTTAGAGTTGACGGGGCGGTGCAGGGATTCAGAAAATCCGCTTCCCAGCCCCGGCAGCACGGCTGTGGCGCGCGGAACCGTGCCGACGGTGCCCTCCTTTTTCCCCGGCACCTCGGCCCGCGCCGGCCGGATCCAGAGCTCGCGGCGCCGAACAGTTGAGGAACACTCATCATCCTCTGTGACTTCCGTGGGCGACGTCTAGCTAAACTAACCCGAGTCCAGCCCGTCTTCGCAGCACCACCGGGGCGCTCCCGCTGCCACGTGCCAAGCGTGCCGCCATTCCAAGCCTCGGAGTCCAATCATCAACTTTCGCCGAGGCAACCCGAAAGCAGTTCAACTTCCAGGCTTTTGACAACCCACGGCCAACAAGATACACCACCTCTGAACCCAATGGGCTAATACCGGAAGCTTCCACGACCATGGAATCCAAAGCCCTTCGGCCGGAATCCAAGACACGAGGGCGGGGGCCGCGACGCGCGGCGCCAAACAATTGAGGGGCACGCCTCCAGCCGCCTGCGCCCGGGGTTGTGTAGGCGAATTTCGCGGCTCGCTCCGGGACTCTGAGAAAATGACGTCAGTCGGGGACAGATGATCCATCTAGGAATCGTTGAAGCTCTAGGGTTTGTCGAGCGGTACGGGTACTTGCTGCTGTTCGTCTGGATCCTGGCCGAACAGGCCGCCCTCCCCGTACCATCGGCGCCGCTTCTCGTTGTCGCGGGCTCTCTCATTCGCGCCGGACGCCTGAATCCGTTTGCGGCTATCGCTTGCTGCGTTGCCGCTGCCCTGATCGCCGACAGCGTCTGGTTTGAACTGGGGCGTCATCGGGGCAAGCGCGTGCTGAAGTTTCTTTGCCGGGTCTCGCTCGAGCCCGATTCGTGCGTGCGCCAGACGGAAAACGCCTTCATCCGGTATGGCCTGAAAACCCTGTTAGTCGCAAAGTTCATTCCTGGGTTCAACGCCGTGGCGGCGCCTCTGGCGGGCGATTCGGGAATCGGCGTCGCCTCTTTTCTGTTGATGGACGCGCTCGGCGTCCTCGCCTGGATTTCCTCGTTTATGGGCCTCGGATTTCTTTTCAGCAATCAACTGGAAATGGTCCTTGGCCATGTCCAGCGGATGGGTTCGGGATTCCTCATTCTCGTGGTATTTTTGTTCGCGGCCTGGATCTGTTGGAAATACATACAGCGGCGGCAATTCCTCCGCACGTTGAAGGGCGCCCGCATCACACCGGAAGAACTGCGGGAACGCATGGTCGCGGGTGAGGATCTCTACATCGTGGACCTGCGCAGACCCGACGAGAATGAATACGCCGTTCCTGGAGCGATCCGCATGTCGTTTGAGGAATTGCGTTCCGACGCGGTTACGATACCGAAAGACCGCGAAGTCATCTTGTTTTGCAGCTGCCCCAACGAAACCTCGAGCGCGCGCCTGGCGATTCTGCTTCGATCGAAGGGAATCACCCGAGTCCGTCCGCTGCGCGGGGGGTCCAAAGCCTGGGGGAAAATGATGGAGCGCGCAGCTGAACCCGCCACATGAAGAAACCCTACATTCTCGCCGTTGACGACGATATCGCCGTTCTCCGCGCCGTGGAGCGCGACCTGAAGTCGAAGTTCTCGGCAAATTACCGCATTCTTGCCGTCGATTCACCGGAGAAAGGAGTGGCGCTGGTTCGCCAGCTGACCGCGCGGGGCGACCGGATTGCGCTGTTTCTGGTCGATCAGCGAATGCCGCTGATGAGCGGCACGGAGTTTCTGCAGGCGGTCCAACCGCTGCAGCCCGATGCGCGTCGTGTCCTGCTGACAGCCTATGCCGATTCCGCGGCGGCGATCGACGCGATCAACAAGGTCAAACTCAACCACTATCTGATGAAGCCGTGGGAGCCGCCGGAGGAACATCTCTACCCCGTCCTGAACGATCTTATGGAGGACTGGCGGGTCGGCAATCCCGCAACCTTCGAGGGCGTCTACGTGGTTGGAACGCGATGGGCGCCGGAGACCCATCGCCTGAAGGATTTTCTGGCGAAAAGCCAGGTTCCTTACCGCTGGGTTGAGCCGGAGGGCATTACCGACGCGCGGGTGCTGGCGGCGGTCGGCAGTCATCGCGCGGTGTTGCCGATCGTGATTTTCCCCGACGGAACCGTTCTGGAGAAGCCGGATACGGGCCACGTGGCCGAAAGACTGGGCCTGGTTACCGTTCCGAGCCGGAGCTTTTACGACGTGATCGTAGTCGGCGCGGGTCCGGCCGGACTTGCCTGCGCGCTTTACTGCAGCACCGAGGGCTTGAAGACCGTTCTGGTGGAGCGCGAGGCGGCGGGTGGACAGGCTGCGCTGAGTTCGCGCATCGAAAACTATCTGGGTTTCCCCTCGGGCCTTAGTGGCGCCGATCTTGCCCGCCGAGGGGTGGCGCAGGTGCGCCGTTTCGGAACCGAAGTGCTTGCGCCCGCTGAAGCGACCGCGCTGATCGCCGAGGGTGAATACCGCATCGTCAGACTGTCGAACGGACAGGAACTGGCGGCGCACAGCGTGGTGATCGCGGCCGGCGTTCAGTGGCGGCGGCTCGGCGTCCCCGGTATGGATCGGCTGACCGGCGCGGGAATCTACTATGGCGCCGCGATCACCGAAGCTTCCTCCTGCCAGGATGAGGCCGTTTATATCGTCGGCGGCGCGAACTCCGCCGGGCAGGCGGCGGTTTATTTCTCGGAAGTGGCGCGTTCCGTCAGGATGATCGTGCGCGGCGAATCGCTGTCGAAGTCGATGTCGCATTACCTGGTCGAGCGCATTGCCACGATTCCGAACATTTCGGTGATTCCCAACTCGGAAGTGGTTGCCGTGGAGGGAAAGGACCAGTTGGAGGAAATCACCGTTCAGCATCACGACACGGGCAATGCGGAAAAGCTTCCCGCCCGCGCGCTGTTCATTTTCATCGGCGCGGAGCCCCGCACCGAGTGGCTGGAAGGCGTGGTCCGCAGGGACGCGAACGGATTTCTCATCACCGGCGCGAACCTGTTGCGGGACGGCAAGCGGCCGACGGGCTGGACTCCCGATCGCGATCCGTATCTGCTCGAAACCAGCGTTCCGGGGGTGTTTGCCGTGGGAGACGTTCGCGACGGCGCGGTACGCCGCGTCGCCAACAGTGTCGGCGAGGGCTCGATTGTGCTTTATTTTGTCCGCCAATATATGCGGAACCGCTAGAGCTGGAAAGGAATTTTATGTCGACGATCAGTCCGCCTGGAATGGTTTCGGGAGAAGGGCAAGAGCCGCCCGACACGGCGCCAGACACCGGAGGAGCCACCCGTACAGCCGCGTCCGGCGGCGTAACTTGCGCGTGTTCCCCGGAAGAACTCCTCCGGCTGCCGCTGTTTGAAGGAGAGAGCCGGGAATCCGTTGAGTGGATCGCGAGCCTGATGACCCTCCGCAGCTTTGAACCGGGCGAAATCCTGTCGCAGCCGGGCGATCCCGTGAATGAATTCCAGGTCGTCCTTGAGGGCGAAATTCATTATGGACGCCCCGACGATCCCGCGTCCCCCGTAATGATCGCTCACGAGGGACAAGCCATCGGCGTGCTTCCCTTTTCGCGGTTGAAGACGGCACTTGGCCGAGCGCAGGCGGTTCGGCTCACTCGTCTGGCCCGCATGGACGCCGCCCATCTGCGCGAACTGGTTTACCGCGCGCCCGTTCTGGCGCAGCGCCTGGTGTCGCAAATGACGGACCGAACGCGTGAAACGGCGCGGAACGTGGAGAATTCCAACCGCCTGCTGGCACTCGGAAAACTGGCGGCGGGCCTCGCTCACGAACTGAACAACCCGGCGGCCGCGGCGGTCCGCTCCTCCTCCCGGCTTCGCGAGTTGATCAACGAGCGCCGTCAGCGCGCCATCGCGCTGCGGGCGGAACCGATCCCCGCGGCCGCGGTCGAGATCGGAATGCGGCTTTCCGACAGCGTTACCGAATGCCGTTCGGCGGGCACGCTCGATGAACTGGAGCGAAACGATCGCGAAGCCGAGCTTTCCGACTGGCTGGAGAAAAAAGGCCTGCCGGGCGAACTGGCATCGGGCCTGACCGACGCCGGTATTAACTCCGGCCAGATCGCCCCGCTTGCCGAAATGCTCACCATCCGTGCCCTCATGCTGGTATTGGAGGCATTGGTCGACGACCACGAAATACTTTGCCTGACGAGCGAACTGGAGGAAACCTCCCGCCGGATCTCGGATCTGATTCTTTCGATCAAGACGTACTCGTATATGGACCAGAGCCCGGTCGCCGAGGTCGACGTGGAACAGGGAATTGAACTGACACTCCGCATGTTTCAGCACCGGACCAGGTCCGGAGTGCAGGTTTCGCGGCGGTATGCGGAAGGACTGCCGCGGATTCGCGCCAATGGCAGTGCGCTTAACCAGATCTGGACCAATCTGATCGATAACTCGCTCGACGCCATCGAGAGCATGCCGAATGACCAGCCTCGGGTTCTTTCCGTGAGGACGTGCCAGGAACCCAGCGCAATTCTGGTGGAGATCGGCGATAACGGCCCCGGCATTCCCGCCGATGTTCAGGCGCGGATCTTCGATCCGTTTTTCACCACAAAGCCGGTGGGCGAAGGCACCGGACTCGGGCTCGATATTGTGCAGCGGATCGTCCGAAACCACAAAGGCTCGATTCGCGTGAATTCGCAGCCGGGGAAGACCGTGTTTCAGGTACGACTGCCGATATGACGACTAGGCCGATTAAAGCGCAAGAGCCACCGGACGCGGCGCCTGACGTCGGAGGAGCGACCCGTTCAGCCGCGTCCGGCGGCGTAACTTACGCGCGTTCCTCAGAAGATACAGAAGGCATTTACCGTCTTTCCTGTCTGGAAGTGCGCGGCGGCAACCATTTGGCCGCATACGCCGCGGAGTTGCCGGGATTGACCGGCTGGCTCTCCTGCCAGCCGCTCGAACCTTCTCCGGGCGGAGGGGACATCTACTACATGTCGGCATGCAGCGAGGGAAACATTGCGCGCATTGTTATCGCGGATGTATCGGGCCACGGCGATGCCGTAAGTTCCGCGGCGATCACTCTTCGCAACGCCCTTCGCCGGAATGTGGACAGGCGGGAGCAAGCGGCCATGCTCCGCCAACTCAACGAGAGTTTTCTCGAGACGGAGGAAGGGGGCCGGTTCGCCACCGCCTTCGTAGCCAGCTTTCATTCAGGTACCGGTGAATTGTTGTTCACGAACGCCGGCCATTTGCCTCCACTTTGGTACCGCGCGGAAACGCGGACCTGGAGCCTGCTTTACGACTCTGTGAAACCCGATGAAAGAAACGTCGATCTGCCGCTTGGGCTGCTCACGGGAACCACTTACACGGAGACGGCAATGCAGTTGGAGTTCGGCGACCTGCTCATTCTCTATACGGATGGGGTCAGCGAGTCCCGCGACCTATCCGGCGAGCAAATGGGACTGCACGGCCTTCTGTCGATCGCTCGGGGTTTGCCGACCGGATCGCCGGCGGCTACCGGCCAGCGATTACGCGCGGCTGTGTCGGAGTTTCGCGGGGGCACGTTGCCGATGGACGACGAAACTGTAGTGGCGATACAGCGCCGCGCCGCGTGAGTACGGGCTTCAAAATCCCAAACCATATCGATCCGTCATTTTGTGGCACACCGTTTGACCCTTGCTTTCCTCGGGCAAATGCGCCCAGAATGACTGTGGGCGTGACGGCCCCGCCCCTTGGAGAGAATCCGGATTTGAAATCCTGTCCGCAGTTGACGCTGCGCCAGTTAGGTTGGCTAATGTACTACTCCTTCCTGGGTTCAGGCACGCAAACGACCGGGGAATTGGGTTTGACGACATGCTTCCAGTGACCAAGTATTTTTGCCCTGTTTACATTATCTAGTTTTCATGATATTCTATGGCTTGGGAAATATACGAATTTCTAGATAGCCGCGGCGAGCGCATGATCGTCAGGTGGGTTCGGAAGGCCCGTATCCAGAAGAAGGCGAGAATCCTGCTTGACCAGAAACTCGACCTCCTGAAGGAGCATGGGCCGGAGTTGCCGCCAGAACTGCTTTCCCCTGGACCAATTGACGGTGGGCACATTTACAAGCTCAAGGTTCGAGGGCCGGTTATGCCGCGTCCACTTCTTTGCAAGGGACCATTTTTGATGGATGCCGAATACACGCTGCTCCAGGGAGCGATTGAACGTGGGGACGTACTTCCGCCGGGAGATGTGGTGAAGGCCGAGGAGAATCGCCAAGTGCTTATTTTGGATCGCGAACGGAGATTGCCCTACGATGGATGTCGTTGAACGTCTCAAAAGGGATTTCAGAGACTCGGAATACAGGACAGTGTATGACGAAGGATTCCTAAATTCGTCTCTTGCCACACAGATCAAGGTATTGCGTGAAGAGCGTGAATGGACACAGACTGAACTGGCGGAAAAGGCAGGAATGAATCAGTCCAGAGTTTCCGAACTGGAGGACATAAACTTCAGTTCATGGACAATTCGCACGTTGAGAAAACTGGCCAAGGCCTTCGATCTGCGGCTCAAGATCTCATTTGAAGAGTTTGGCACCCTTCTGGGGGACTTTCGCACTCTGAACCGCAATGGCCTGTCAAGACGGTCGTTTGCTGCCGATGCGGTATTCCAGCCAGCAGCCAACCAGCAGCGGCCCCGCCTAGCGCAGATGCCATCAGTTTATTTCGCGACGACGAACGGGAATGAGAATGTTGGCGGCACGGCTTGGGAAATGGGTTCATCAGCGGGGAACAATTCCACTCCGAGGATGCCTCCGGGTTCGGCCTGTTCGCAGGCGAACATCGGCTATGGTGGGGCTGCATGACGGTACTTAATATCAGAACGGCCCGTGCAATCTGGCTTGTAGATTCGAGGGATTTAAACCCGAGAGGGATCGACATTTTCCCAATACTGGATGCCCTTAGGGTTCGGTACAACTTTCAAACGTACCCGACGAGGGTCGAAGAGGCGAACGAGCACGATCCGAAGGGGATAGTATTTGCGAACGGCTCGTTCGCTACCGGGAGCGGTCGCCATGCGATTGCGAAGGCGACTATGTACGGAGACGGCATCGTAGTGGACAGCACATCGTCTACGGAGTTTGGCGATGCATTCCTTGCTGACGCCCTGACGTTTTTGTCTACGCAATTTGGCCTGACCTATCAGCCAGATATGGTTCACACAAAGATCTACGTCAGCGAAATGATAGTGAGAATAAATAAGGATCTAGCTGGCATTTTTGCGCCACTCACCGCATTCCAGGAGCGCCTTCGGTCGCTCAGCGGGAAGGACTTTCAGCCTGCCGGATTTGCGATGAGCATAGACCCGGCGTCCGCACGTTTTCAGCCCGTGGCATTCAAGTTTGAACGCGAAGCCGGTAAGCCATTCTCTCAGTTTCGATACTTCACATCAGCACCGCTCCGAACAAACGAGCATGAGGATTTGCTCCGACATATGGAACCAGCGCTCTGATAGTACCTCGCGGGCATACTTCACCTCCACGCTAGAGCAACACTACCCTTCTGCGGCCTCTCTTATTCGAACGGGCGGTCCGCTTGTTCGGGCGGCATCGCGGGCGTCACGGCAGTCGCGCCGTACGCGAACTTCCAAAACTGCGTACTACGCCATCGCCGCGACTTCGTACATGCTGGTGAAAGCGTCGCCCAGATCCGCGAGTCCGCCCATCAGCTTGTTGACCACATCGGTGGCCGTGTAGACCAGGCCTTCGCGCGGCAGGAACGGCGCCAGTTCCGTGAGATCGTCGCCTGAAGTAAGCAGCCCCTTCTCCACGTACTTGTTTCGTACCTGCGGCTGGCCGATGTTCGCCATCAGCGCGTTGCAGAGGCATTTGCGGCCGACCGTATTCTCAGCTTTCCCGCCCTTTGAAACATAAACCGTCACCGGCTCGGAAGCGCAGCGGTAACCGATCGCGCCTTCAGTCGTCCGGTACGCGTCCCGCAGATAGCCGAGGTCGCAGATTCGCGGGCGTCCCGCATAAACATCCGGCTCCGTGACGGAACCTTCCAGTCGAACCACCTTGAACGGGAAATTCGTCGGCGAAGCGATCGCATCGGTAACCACGCGCGCGCTGCCTGCCAAAACGCCTCGCAGAACCTGATCTTTATATTCGCGCGTCAGGCCCGACTCATTGCAGAAGGCAAATGCCGTCCCGACCTGAACGCCCGCCGCGCCGTTATCCAGAGCCTCGCGCACTTTTTCCGGACGCCCGTATCCGCCCGCCAGCCAGAATGGCAAATTCAGCTCCCGCAGTTTGGCCAGATCGACCACGTCGCGTTCGCCGTAAACCGGTTCTCCTTCATCGTTGAAGATCGGCTTGCCGCGGGGCGGCGCGTTGTGGCCGCCGGCCGTCGGACCCTCTACTATGAAGCCGTTGACCTTGCCATTAGCCTTCTTCACCATCGTGATGGCAAGGGTGTTCGAAGCGATAATCGCCAGAAAATCGGGTCGTTTCAGCGGCGGAAGGTCGCGTTCCATATACTCGCGCGGCGCGAACCGCATCGTCGTATCGTCGCCTTCCTGCGCTCCGGTGACGGGCAACGGATATGCGGCGGGTTCGTGCACTGCCAGGTTATCCAGCACGCCGGGAATCTTCAGAGGAATGCCCGCGCCGATCAGAACGTAAGAAACTCCCGCCAGCATCGCCCCATAGGCCGAGGCCAGCAGAGGAAGCTGAATCTTTTCCAGATAGTTGATGCCGACTGGATTTTCGTGGCCTTCGCTCGCGAGAAAAACCTCGACGAAATTCGAGACGATGCAGAGTTCGCGCACTTCGCGCGGACCGTCTTTGGTCGCCGCCTTCGGGCGCTTATAAGGTTGTGACGCGGCCTTGCCGCCCGGAATATGCCAGGCGTCCCAGATGCGCTTCGCCATTTCCGGGAAGGGGAATTGATCGACCGCGCGCCGCATATGTCCGCCCGGATCGCCATCCTGCAAACGCCGCGCAAAGACCTGATCGAGGGCCGTGCCGGAAACAACACCGAGTTGCCCCAGCCGCGAAACTGCGGAGGCGAGGCGCCAATTGGACACAGCAATGCCCATTCCGCCCTGGATGATCGTGGGGAAATTACTCAACCTCTTAATACTACAACGCTCATTAAGCGGACCGAAATGAACCTACGGCGCAGGGAGGCCGCCCAGCCGGCTTTCCCGGCCATTCGGCAGCCGCGCCGGGACGTGATATTCTGGCGTCGGATCGAGAGCACCATGCGTCGCATGAAACATATTCCTAAGACCGCAAAATGGGTCGTGTCCGCTTTGGCCACCGCGGGATTCATCGCGGTCATCGGCTCGACGCTTCCTTCCGCGGGAGGCCAGACCGCAGCCTCAGCGGGACGCGGCCGGGGCGGCGCGCCATTCGCCGACTGGAACACCTTCGCGCACGATCCGCAACGCACCGGTTGGGCCTTTGAGGAAACCAGAATATCGCCCGAATCCGTTTCCCAAATGACGCTCCAGTGGAAAACGAAGCTGGAGAGCGAACCCTACAGCCTCTACAACCTGGTGCCGCCGATCGTGATGACCGGCATCTCCACCGCCAAAGGCGTGCGCCCGGTTGTCTACACGCAGGGCGTTTCGGGTACCGTGTTCGCGCTCGATGCGGAAACCGGCGAACTGCTCTGGAGCCGCAAATTCCAGGTAGGCATGACAGCCATCAGCCAGCAGAATGGCGGCTACCAGTATCAGGGCAGCATGTTGTGCCCCAACGGCCCCACCGGCTCGCCGGTTGCCGATAAGAGCACCAATCTCCTTTACACCGTCTCTCCATACGGGAAACTCTACGGCCTCGACCTCGGCAGCGGGGAAATTCGCTACGGCGGCGTGCAGTTCGTCCCCGCGTTTTCCAAGGTCTCGAATCTGCTGCTTGTGAACGGCATCGTCTACACGACCCTCGCCCAGGGCTGCGGCGACGCGCTCTCCGGTTTTTATGGCATCGACGTTCGCGACCGCCACAACCCGAAGCTCTATCAGGGCCTGACAGCGAACGGCGGCTCGGCCGGACCATGGGGCCACGGCGCGGCGATCGGTACGAACGGCCGCATCTACGGCGGTACAGCCGACGGCAATTTCGATCCGCAAAACGGCACTCTTTCAAACGCCGTGCTGAGCCTCACGCTCGACACGCTCAAGCTGGTCGATTACTACCTGCCTGTGAACTGGCGCTACATCCAGCAAAAGGATTTCGATCTGGGCGCGGCGAGTCCCGTCTTCTTCGGCTGGCGAAATCGCAACATCGTAGCGCATGGCGCGAAAGAGGCCGTCATCGATCTGATGGACGCCGATAACCTCGGCGGCGCAGACCACCAGACGCCGCTCTATCAATCGCCCCGGCTCGGTAACGACGCGGCGAACGGCGTGATCGGCCACGGCATCTGGGGCGGCCTTTCCATGACGCGCGATACCGATGGCAACACCTGGCTGCTGGCTCCGGTAGGAGGTCCGCCTGCGCAGGATGGCCCGAAATTCGCCTTCTCCAACGGGCCGGTGACGCACGGCGGCGTGATGGCATTCCGCGTACTGCCCGACCCGAAGACCGGCGACCCGACTCTTCATCCCGAATGGATCTCCGGCGATCTCGACATGCCCGACGGCGTCGTCTCTGCCAACGGCGTGGTTTTCGCGCTGGGCACGGGATCGAACGAAGTGCAGCGCGGCGGCGACGCGGTCCGCATGTCGACCAATCACGCCGCTATATTAAAAGCGATGGATCTGAAAACGGGTAAGGAATTGTGGAACAGCGGCTCGGCGTTCGAATCGTGGATGCACTTCAGCGGACTCGCGATTTCCGGCGGATCGGTATTTGCCGTGGATCACGCCGGTAACGTCTACAACTTCGGCGGCATTCCCGCGCCGGCGCGCGGCGGACGTGGCCCGGTCGCCGCCAGTGGTGGCAGGGGACAGGCGCGATGAGATTCGGTGCAACTCTGGCGTTGGCGATAGCGCTGTCGGGCGCCTGCCTCCCGACCTTCGCGCAGAAGGGGGCGCCGCTCTCCGCGCAGAAAATCCTCTGGCTGGGCGACAGCATCACGCAGGCCGGCGACTACGTTTCGATTGTCGAATACTACCTCAACAAGCAATACCTTTCGAGCCACTTCGATTTCGTCAGTATCGGGCTTGCGAGCGAAAACGTTTCGTGCCTTTCGGAGAAGGACCATCCGTTTCCGCGGCCATGCCTGTCGGAACGTCTCGATCGCGCGCTGACAGCCGTTCATCCGCAGGTTGTGATCGCGTGTTACGGAATGAACGACGGCATCTATCATCCGCAAAGCCCCGCGCGCATGGCGGCTTTTCAGAAGGGTATTCAGGGTCTGATCGCGGCGGTTCGGGCGAAGAACGCCCGCCTGATTCTGCTGACGCCTCCACCCTTCGACCGCGTTGCCATTACAACCACGCTCGACGAGCACGCTCCCGATTTCAGCTTCAAAGCGCCATATGAGAAGTACGACGACGTGCTTGCCGACTACGCCGCGTGGGAGAAAACGCAACAAGCGGCCGACGTGACGGTCGTGGACCTGCACACTCCGATCAACGCGTACCTGGCGAAACAGCGCGCAACCGACCCGAAGTTCAGCTTCACGAAGGACGGCATCCATCCCGACCTGGCCGGCCATTTATTGATGGCTCGGACTCTGCTCAGGGAGCTGAAAGTCAACGTGCCGCAAACGCCGCTCGATGTGGAGGCGGCGCGCGTGCAGTCCGACCCGCTTTACGTGATCGTGAAGGCCCGCCGCGAGAAGCGCTCGCAGGGATGGCTCGATTACGTGGGCTACACGCGGGATAAAACGGTAAAGAAGGATACCATCGACACGGTGGAAAAGGCCGTCCAGGAATTACAGCTTCAGGTGGATCTGATGAGGGACGCGAAGTAGGATTCTTGCGGCCTCACCGTTTCGCGCGGCGCCGCGCCTCGCGCCGTTCCGCAGATTCACCGGATACGCGGAACACGCCCTTAATACAGTTCGGGTTGCGCACGGCCATCTGGAGCACCGCCCCGATCACGAATGGTCGCATGACAGTCGAAGGCTTGCGCCGCGAGGTTTCCAGCGCAAAGTCGAGGCCACGCTCCGGATTGGTTTGCGAAAAGTATATTCCGGAGCCGAGCCAGTCGTACTCGTTGTTGCTCGGCTGAAACGGCTCGCCATCCAGCAGTCTTTCCCCGACCGCCCGATCCCATCCATGGTAGCCAAGGATGAATCCCGAAGAGGTCGATGTAAGATCTAACGATAATGCCTTGATAGCTTGCCGGATTTGGTGTAGATATCGTCGGAAATCAGCGTCTGCATCGCGGCTTCCGGCGAGTGGGTGGCACGCTTTGTGTAAGCCTCGGCCGCGGTCGATACGTAGGAATAACGGTCGGGAGTGGCGTCCGAAGGGATCGCCGGAGGCGGTCAAGGTTCATGACTCTATCGACCCGGAACCGGGGCGGGCCGTCCCATACGGCATCTACGGCATTGGCGATAATAAAGGGTGGGTCAGTGTCGGCGGCGATTACGATACCGCCAGTTTCGCAGTCCACGCTATCGGCCGCTGGTGGCTGACAATGGGACAAGACCGCTACCCCAACGCCTCTCGTCTGCTGGTGACCGCGGATGGCGGGGGCAGTAACGGACATCGCAAACCGATCAGGGTGTAAACCTGGTGAGTGTAATCGCCAATCAGGGAGGCAATCGGGAGTATACTGATTTCGGCTCGGTGCAGGATTGAAATCCGGCTGATTCATCGTTGGTATATTTCGCCGCCCGATCCCGAAAGGGCTGATCTCCATGAAAAACTCTCGCACGACATTGCTCAAAGCGTCCATGGCCGCGTGCCTGGCTATCGGAGTGGCGACAATAGTCGCACAGCAGGCCACGCCGCCGAGGGCGAAGAGGATCAATCGGGCTATAGAACTGCTCGCGGCTGGCCAGCCCATTTACTACACTGGATCGCACTCGGGGACGACGGGCACCTTTGAAAGGCGTTAAGGACGCCCAGACCTACGCCGACTACATCAGCTACGACATGGAGCACGCTCCGTTCGATGTCAAGGGACTCTCCGAATACATGAAGGGTCTGGTGAAAGGCGGACCCACAAGGAGCGGACACCGCACCCCCGCCGTGATCGTCAACGTTCCCGTGAACGGCCTTGACGAAGTGACCGTCCGCGCCAACGCCTGGATGTTCCAGCAGGTTCTTGCCACCGGCGTCCATGGAGTTCTTCTGACCCACGCGGACGATCCTGGCGCGGTGAGGGCCTTTGTGGAGGCGATACGCTTTCCCATTCATCAGCAGGGAGTCGGGGAGAACGGACTTAAGGAGGGACGGCGCGGCGTCCACGGGAACGCCACTGCGGCCGAGATCTGGGGTATATCTCAGGATGAGTATCTCAGGAAGGCGGACGCGTGGCCCCTCAATCCGGACGGCGAATTGCTGCTGGGCCTGAAACTGGAAGACAAGTACGCTGTCGCAAACGCGGATGCCAACCTGAAGATTCCGGGTATTGCCTTCGCCGAGTGGGGACCGGGCGACATGGCGCTCTCTCTTGGCATCCTGGGCAGGGGCGCCACGAACGATCCGCGCATGAAGGATGTGCGCGCTACTGTGCTTGGGGCATGTAAGGCGAACCACAAGTTTTTCCTGAACACAATGACTGAAGCCGATGTGATCGACATGATCAAAGAAGGCGTCATGATAGGGCCGGCAAGTGAGAAGGCCGCGGAGATTGGCCGCAGGTACACGAATCGGCAGATGCCCTGGTAGTGCGCCGGCGACGATCTACGATTGGTTCATTCGCCCATCCGCATTCCCCACCGATACCCACCGACTGGGCCAACTCACCGGCGTCCCCGATTGAAGTAGAATGCGGTATGGCGTCCGCATACGCTTATCCCGGTCCGGCCTCAGGCGGAACGCCGATCAGAATCCGTGGCGCTGCCTTCGGCGGGAATCTTATGGCGCGCGGAGAGATCCGTTAAGTGGCCACAGTCACGGTTCCGCGCGCGCGAACAAAAGCCGTTACGCCGCGACGGGAAAACGTCGAGATTCTACGCGCGGCGGTTTTTCACACACCGAAGAACCCGTTTCAGCACTCCGACGCACTGGCGATGTTCGCCGATGGCGCGCTGGCCATACACTCGGGGAGGATAGCGGCATGTGGCGACTACATCGTCGTGCGCGCGCAATACCCGGACGCCGTGGTGCGGGACATGCGCGGCGGCTGCATTCTGCCTGGCCTCGTCGATACCCACGTACATTTCCCTCAGTCGCGGATTGTGGGCGGGATTGGTTATTCGCTGCGGGGATGGCTTGACAATCTGGCGCTGCCGGAAGAAGCCCGTCTCGAAGATCCGTCGCGGGTCCCCGCGTTGGCGCGGGAATTTGTCCACGGCATCGCGTCGCACGGCACGACGACCGCGCTTGTGTTCGGCTCGCACTTTTCCGATGCGACCGCCGGATTGTTCGATGCCGCCGCGCGGCGCGGGATTCGAGTGGTCAGCGGATTGGTGCTTTCCGACAGGCTGCTGCTCCCGACGCTCTATCAGACGCCGGACGCGGCTTTTCGCGAATCGAAGAGTCTTATCGAACGTTTTCACAGCCATTCCAGGCTAAGCTACGCCGTCATACCCCGGTTCGCGATTTCGGCAAGCGAGGCCATACTGGAAGTTTGTCAGGCGCTGATGCGGGAAGACGCTTCGCTGCGGTTTACTACCCACATTAATGAAAGCGCCGACGAGGTTGAACGGGTGGCGCAGTTATTTCCCTGGGCGGACGACTATCTGTCGGTTTACGAGAAATACGAACTGATCGGCCGCAAGTCCGTGCTGGCGCACGATGTCCATGTGAAAGAGAGCGAGTTGAAACGGCTGGCCGAGCGCCAAGCGTCTGTGGCTCACTGCCCGTGCAGCAACGCCGCGCTGGGCAGCGGCATTTTTCCGATGCGGCGGCACCTGGAGGCGCAGGTTCGGTTCTCGCTGGGGACGGATATCGGCGCTGGCACCGGCTTCGGCATTCTGAAAGAGGCGATGCAGGCTTACATGCTGCAACGAGTGGCGCCGGAGCCGGTGGTGCTGACGTCGGCACAGATGCTCTGGATGGCGACCCGGGCCGGCGCCGAGGCGCTTTCGATGGAGGACGAGATCGGCGATTTCACGGTGGGCAAGGCGGCGGATCTGGTGGTGCTTCGC
>PLEX01000210.1 GCA_003136575.1 Bryobacterales bacterium
CATGGAATCGGCGGGTCGAGTTCCGGCGCGATCGCCGCGTTCATGGTCGCATGGGAGCGGCCGAACGATTTCCGCAAGGTGCTGAGCAACGTCGGAAGCTTTACCGACATTCGCGGCGGATACGTCTATCCGGAGCGAGTGATGGAGAGCGAGAAGAAGCCCATCCGCGTCTTCTTTTGCGACGGACGAAACGATAACCGAAACGCCAACCCCAATCGCGACTGGTTCCTGCAAAACGTGCGCCTGGTGAGGGCCATGACGGCGAAGGGTTACGACATAAACTACACGTTCGGCATGAATCTGCACGGGCAGAAATTCGGCGGCGCGATTATGCCGGAAATGATGCGCTGGCTCTGGCGCGACGCGCAACCGATTTCCACCGATCCGAACGACATGGTGGAGCGGTCGTTCCGCGAAGCCGTGAAGAAGTAGTTCGGAGCGACGCCTTTAACGCCTGCCAAACAGCCACGCGATGAGCGACAGCACGGCGCTTACGAGCAGGCAAGTAACGACGGGGAAGTAGAAGCCCCCGTGCCGGCCTTCGATGCGAATGTCGCCCGGCAACCGTCCGAGGCGCAGGCCCGCGCGCTCGGCCAGCGCGACAACAAGGCCGGCGGCCACGAGAACGATCCCGGCGGTAATCAGAATCCGGCCCACTGGCTTCAGCATAGCTGAACCCTGTAAAGCCCCATCCTGTAACGCCCCTGTACAGCCCCCATGTGGAGTAGGTCTTTGGCCTGTGCCTTGACCTTCCGCCCTGGCCCGGAGCCCCAAGCCACCATTTGGATGCATCTATGCTGCTTTGTGGGAGGCGGTTCCGCCTGCCTTTTGCAGGCTACTAATTCGCCGACGGCTTCTCGATGTGATCGACGACGAGAACCTCGATCCCGGCCTTCTGCGCTTCAAGCCTGAGGCCCAGTTGCTGCTGAATGGCGTCGAAGATACTGAGGTCGTCCGGCTGCGGATTATTATGAATCCGGAATTCCGGCGTCGCTTCCAGCCGGATGTCGTAATTACCAGTAAGTCCGGTCTTATCGATAACTGGTCTGTCGACATCGATCCCGTCGGCGACCATTTCCATCGTCGCCTGAACGTAATCCATGTACTGGTTTCGCCCGTTTACGCCGTGATTCCGCTTCAGTACCGACTCGGGCTTGCTCTCACGGAACTTCGGTCCGTTCTTGCCGACGACCAACGCGTACACCGGCGTTTCCCTCACTTCGCGATGAACCGCGAGCTTGAACCGGTCGGTCAGCAGCGCCTGCAGCATCTGCCTGAACTCAGCCCTCGTCGGGGTGTCGCTGCCCTCGGCTTTCGCCGCGATGTCGTAGTACTCCGGCTGATCCGGCCGCCGCACAGACGCAGCGTAAGAGATCTGATATCTCTTCAGTCCGTAGGCTTCCATGATGAGTCCACCCGGATCGTAAGCTTCAAGCGTAAGTCTCGGCCCGGAGGCGGAATAACCGAGAAGCACATGCCATGGTCCGGGATTCTCTCGTATGGACGCAACTTCGAACGCCGGGCTGTGTCCAGTGGCCTGCGCCGGAATCTGAGCCTGACCGAGCGTCATCGCAAACGACGCAGCCAGCATCACTCGAAGCATCACGGCAGATATGACGCCTGTGCCACGCAAAACGTTTATTACCAGTTTGCCTTCGTCCCGTCCGGCAGTTCCATCAGCTGATCCCGCCATTTCGTGCCTTCTTCCGCGCCCTTTTGCACTTCCGCCCAATCGATCCCGACACCCAGCCCCGGCTTCTCCGTCACCGGCAAGTGCCCGCTCTCATCCGTATCGAACAACGGCCAGTCCGATTCCGCAATGTACCGCATCCACGGGTCCACCGATCCTTTCGCGCCGAACGAGTTGTAATGAATCCCTTTCGACCATTCCAGAATCCAGCCCGCCCGCGACTGAGCCACAACCTGCAGCGACGCCATAAACATTATCGGCGAAAGCGGACAATGCGGCGCAAGCGCGATGCCGTTCGCTTCGGCGAGCGACGCCACTTCCGCCGTGTTCATAATGCCGCCAATATGCACCAGATCCGGCTGCAGTATATGCGCGCCCTTCGCCGCGACCACGTCGGCAAACTCCGCCACCGTGTGCATGCGTTCGCCTGTCGCGATCGGCACGTGCGTGATGCTCGCGATCTCGGGCAGCCAGCGGTTGTAATCGGGACGAACCGGCTCCTCGTAGAACAGCGGATTGGCAAATTCAAGCTCTTTGGCCAGCCGCCGCGCCATCGGAACATTGCAGCGTCCGTGGAAATCGAACGCGATGTCGACCTCCGGCCCCACGGCGTCGCGAACCGCGCGCGCGCGGTCCACGGCCATTCGGATGCCGCCATAAGTATCGATCGCCGCGAGCGGAGGGCAAGCGTTCATCTTCAAAGCCCGCGCGCCTTCTCCAACCACCTTCGCCGCCTCTTCCGCCGCCGCGCCGGGAGAGTTATTGTTGCCGCCGGCCCACCGGTAGACCTTCACTTTGTCGCGCACCCGGCCACCCAACAAGCGATGAACCGGCTGGTTCAGGCTCTTGCCAAGGATGTCCCAAAGCGCCATCTCGATACCGCCGAGCGCCGACATGTAGTGAGCGCCGCCGTGATAAAAATTCTGGTCATAGCAGCCGCGCACGAGCCGCTTCAGGTCGCGCGCGTCCTGACCGATGAAGTGCTCGGAAAGCTCGTGCACCAGCGCTTCGGTGGAACTCAGTTGGCCTTCGACGCTGTAATCGCCATAGCCTTCAAGGCCACCATCCACGACAACTCGAAGCAGGCCCCAGCGGGGCGGAACCTGAACGGTTTCAATACGGTCTATACGCAGCACAAAGCCAGTTTATTGCATGACAGTGGATCTGCGTTTGGCTGCGGGAAACCTGTGGGGCAGGCGGTTCCGCCTGCCGTTCTCCGGTCGAACCGATCACCGTGGGCGGCGGCGTGCGAGTTCGTTGCGAAGGTCTTCAAGTGGAATCCCCAGGGCCTTCATCACGTTGCGCGTCCCGCTTGTATCGCCGCGAGAGTCTGCGCGTCCTCGGATCGGTCAGTTCGGGAACCGGATGCCCGCCTGCGTAGATCTTACACGCAGGCGAGCCAGCTGCGACTTCAATGCGCGCGACGTCCTGAGTTCAATACAGCACGCGCTCGATACCCATTGCGAACCTGACGAAGAGGCCATCGCCCCCCCCGAGAGCCAGTTACGATCTATCCCGAAACCGACCGGTCCGCACGGGCGTGCGCGCGAGTTGAATGGCGTCGGCCGGTCGGACGCGCCTCCTTGCCGCCCAGGCATCTCCTTCGAGAGTGATCACTACACACACTTGATCCCTGGCCAAAGCGAGAATTTATTCGTCCTCGGCCCGTTGCATGCCCAGCTCGAAAACGTGCTGGCACTCATATCCGAGCCCACGAAAAAGCGGTGCCGCCTCACATCCCTGATCGAGAGGAAGTAAATGGCGATGAAGACCGGGAATATTCACGCGGCGCCGCTATTCAAATATCGGTTTCGGCTTGCGGGTAAATCTCAATTTTCACCGCCGGATCTACGGTACTCGGCCGCCATGTCGTCCGTTTTTCGCCCGCAGTCGATTCAGAAACGTATCGTCGACGGGATTGGGTCGCCTGAACTCAGGCCTTCCATCAGAAGCTCTTCAGGTTCGGCCGTCCTGCCATCAAAACCAGGAGCGGCTGCGTTCTCCACGGCTGCGACTGCTGCGTCAAGCGCCTCCCCGCGGATCGGTACGCGCCAGCCCTGACCACGGTGCGAACCCGCTGTTCCTGTCCGGATGTGAGTTGCAGCATCGTCTGTGTTTTCGGCCCCCTCTATCATGACGGGCCGGGGACTTCTGTCGAAGCGTCGAACCCGTCATCCGGAATTCCACAACGATCATGGGATACTGAAATCGTCCGACTGACGCTGGAACCGCCGGAGATCACATGGCAGATATGGAACGAAGAATGTCCTCCATCGAGGACCATATGGCCCACGTTGTTACGACTTTGGACATTCTAGCGACGAATCAGAACCGCCTTGATGAGGCTTTGTCCACGTTGGCTGAATCGCATATCCGGTTACACGAGGCACAGATCCGAACTCAACAGCAAATGGCCGAAACCGACCGTCGGATTTCGGACCTCGGTGCCGAAACGGATCGGCGAATTGCAAACCTCACCGTCGCGATAGGCGAGTTGATTCGAAAGATGGACTCCAGTGTCAACTGACTCGCGGCCGTGCGGGCCAACGGTACTGATCGCCAGGTAGGTGTCTGGTGATCCCCGCGTCGCGGTCCGCAAGGTACGGATGTCTTATTGCTCCCGTTCCCTGAGAATTGCGGCCGTGACGCGCGTCCGCAGATTATTGCAACACAGTCTGACCGACGTCTCAGGGAGTTCAGTACGGCACACGCTCGATACCCGTAACGAACGTGATGCCCGACACGACCAGCTCTGAGAGCCTGTTGTCACTGGTCACGAATAGATCGGTCCCCGCGGCCGCGGCACACGCCAGTTGAATGGCGTCGGGTGGCCGGACACGCTCGCGACTGCGGATATCTCCATACCGCTCGGCCGCGGCCAGGCCGAAGCCGATCAATTCCACCGAACCACTCGAGAAAAAGTTGAGATAGCTCCTCTCGAGCATGGCATTGTTCATTTGCTTTGGCTTGGTGATTATCTCGCCGACTGTCAGATAGCTCGTCAGCAATAAATCCCCGCGCGCCAGCATTCTTCGACGGAGTTCTATTACCCGAGGCGACCACTCCGCGTTTTGCTCGAACAAATAAATGAAGAGATTGGTGTCCCAAAAAACTCTCGCCATCCGATCACCACGCCTGTTCCCGTATGCGCCTGTCCATGAGAACGGCGAACACGTACGGGTAGTCCATCAGGTCGTTGATTTCGGTGGTGCTCTTCAGCGGACACCGGGATAGCGCCACTTCAAATTGTTTCCGCGTCAGCTTACGGTTGATTCGCTTCCCGTCGCGGAAGAACCAGATTCCGGCCCCTTCCATTTCGAAGGTGAACGGCAGTCCTGTTACCGTTTTAAACTTTTCTCCCTGGTGGGCGGCCACGCGCCGCCAGACGGCCTCCGGCAGATTCTCCGCCGGATTGGAAGGCCGCTGCGCAGGCGGCGGCACAGGCAGGTCCTCCGATCGGAGACGTTCGACGAAACGGTCTCCAGGCTCGGATTCCCACAGTTGCCTTCCAACTCCTAGCATCGCCAGAACCGGGTCGTTCGCCTCGGCGGCTTCATTCCAGCCCTCTTCTCTGCGCAGTGAAGATGTTTTGTACTCGGCGATCATTTCTCTACTCTCTCTATAATTGTATAAGATATTAGAGAGAAGGTTCAATCGAATGAGCGGGCGCTGACATCCCTTATGAATCCGGGGGCTCAAACACCGTCATCCCCGCCGCTGCCCACAGGCAGGAGGTGACGGGTTACGCGACGTTCTTTAACTGAAATCAGGACACCCGTTTCCAGGTCCCCGGCGTAGCGCTCCAGCACGGGTCCGGGAATGGCAACGGCAGCTTCCGCCCTGCAACCTTCACGGCGTAGCCTGATGGACCGACGGAGCGCTGAGACCCCAAACCGCCACGAAGGTGTGAAAATCGGCGTCGAGAGTGATCACTACACACCCTTGATCCCGGGCGAAAGCGAGAATTTCTTCGTCCTCGGCCCGTTGCATGCCCAACTCGGAAACGTGCAGGCACTCATATCCGAGCCGACGAAAAAGCTGTGCCGCGTCAACGGCGTTCCCTGATCGAGAAGAAGCAAGTGGCGATGAAGACCGGGCACACTTACGCGGCGGACGCGTCCCAGACCTCGTCGGCGAGATTCGCTGCGGCAAACTCATACATCGGTCGCTCCCGTCGCTCCTCGGTTTTATGGTCCTACAGGTATTCGCCCCCGCCATTTATACGGTATTCTGCCAATCTCAACAGGACTATTGCCGGCGTGGCTCCGAATTTCGCAATATCCGTCTGATATTGCGCTTGCCATGCAGCACTCTGACCACGCGCAAAACGCCCGGAGACTCCACGTAACAGATGCGAAAAGCCTCAAACCCCTTGACCGGCCACGAACGGAGCCCGGAGATGGAACCGGAAAACAACGCACCCATGTGCGGATGAGGTTTGAGCTGGTCGATACTCTCCAGCACCGCTTCCCGATAGCGAAACGCCGTTAAGGGCGCATCCTGATCGACCAGATAATAACGGAACTGCCGGATAATGTCGGTTTCGGCCTGCGGGTAAATCTCAATTTTCACGGCCCGACTTGCGGTACTCGGTCGCCATGCCATCCGTTTTCACCCGTAGGCGATTCAGAAACGTCTCATCCACGGGACTTGGGTCGCCTGAATTCAGGCCTTCCAGCAGAAGCTCTTCCAGTTCTGCCGTCGTGCCATCAAAACCGGGAGCGGCTGCATTCTCCACTGCGGCGACTGCGGCGTCAAGCGCCTCCTCCGCGGATCGGTACGCGCCAGCCCTGACCACGGTGCGAATCCGCTGTTCCTGTTCGGATGTGAGTTGCAGTGACATCGTCTCTGTGTTCGGCTGCTTCTATTCTAAGTCCATCTCATCCGTGGTCGCTGCCCGAGTCCGGTTCATTGGCTTGTCGGCCAGCATCGAAAAGGCCGATCCGCGCTATCAGTAGGCGCAGTTCGCCCGTGTTATCGGAAATAAGGAGCGTGATGCAGGCGGAACACCGCGGCGTCGCATTTCGACATAAGCTTCACGGCATCGGTGAGTACCTCATCGTGTCCACGGCCTCGGTCACCTCCCCGAGAAAACGCCGGATTTGCAATGCCATGCCGGAATCCATGACGGTTGATTCCAGTACAACTCGACGGCAAACGCGCTAAGAGGATCCGGGTATTACACTATGGGCCATGAGCAATTTCCGCGTGCGGCTGCGAAATGCCACCGAGATCCTCGCGACGGGCGTGGGCAATGTAAGGGACCGCTTGGGGCCCGCGATTACCGACGAATTGGTCCTCGCCAACGTTCCCGATGACCCCGACATTCCTCAGTACTTTCGGACGAAACAGGCCGAGATTGTTGGCGAGATGGAAGTGCACGCCTGCAGTGCGGGCGACAATTCATCCGATGCATTTCCAATTGAGGCAGGATTTACTCATCGCATCTGGAAGCTTTACAACGAGTTCGAAGAGTATTGCCACTCCGGTTTTATTCCCTACGCGCGTCACTGAGGCAATCGAATGGGCCGGTTGTTGTGGGGCCTCTCTGCAGCCGCCCGTTGATGCTGCCGTCGGTCCCCGTAGGTGGGGCCGAGAACGCTGATTTCAATGAATTCAGTTACTTTCGATGATCGCCGTTGCATTCAAGCATATCGGAAAAGAACGCTTCAAGGTCATTCACCCTGCGGATCAGATCCACAAGCCCGGCTGCGGCGGACGCGTAATATCGATGGTAGCCGTCATAGACCTCGTACCGATACGGAGGGGAAAGTTTTTCGTAGACCGCGACTGGGGGCAAGAAAATACCCTCGCGGATGGCGTTCAGAATTTCGATCATCCGCTGTCCAGGATCTCGCTCTGGTGGGGCGACATCGGACATCGCAATATACACAGTATCGGTACTCTTCGGATCGGCATTCAAAGCGCGTGTGGCGATTGAGGCAATCCGGGGCGAGAAGACGCTGAGCCAGTTGGGCTCGCAGTTCAAGGTGCATCCGATCCAGATCGCGAAGTGGAGGAAGTCGGCTATGGAGCAGCTTCCGGAGCTTTTCGTGGACGGTCGCAAGCGCAAGGAGCAGTCTGGCGAAGCCGGTAATGACGCGCTCTATGAGGAGATCGGTCGGCTGAAGGTGGAGCTGGACTGGCTCAAAAAAAAAGTCGGCATGCTCGACTGAGGATCTGCGGCGGCTGGTGGACCGCGATCATGCGGAGATCAGTGTCCGGCGGCAATGCGAACTGCTGGGAGTGAGCCGGTCGGGGCTGTATTACGAACCGTTGGGAGAAGGCGAAGAGAACCTGGCGTTGATGCGGCTGCTGGACGAGCAGTACACGCGGGCGCCGTTCTACGGGAGCCGGAGAATGGTGGCGTGGCTTGGCACGAAGGGATTCGAGGTGAACCGGAAACGGGTATCGCGGCTGATGACGGTGATGGGTATCGAAGCCGTCTATCCGAAGCCGAAGCTGAGTCTGCCGGGAGAGGGGCACAAGATCTATCCGTACCTGCTGAGAGGGGTCGGGGTGGATCGCGTCAACCAGGTTTGGAGCACTGATATCACGTACATACGGATGTCGCAGGGTTTCGTGTACCTGGTGGCGGTAATGGACTGGTTCAGCCGGTATGTTCTGAGCTGGAGATTGTCGGCGAGCCTGGAACTCGACTTCTGCGTCGAGGCGCTGCAGTGCGCCCTGCGGCGGGGACGGCCGGAGATTTTCAATACGGACCAGGGTTCGCAGTTCACCAGCGAGAAGTTTACCGGTGAACTGGTGGCGCGGGAAATTGCCGTCAGCATGGACGGCCGGGGACGATGCATGGACAACATTTTCATCGAGCGGCTGTGGCGGTCGCTCAAATACGAGGAGGTGTACCTGAAAGACTACGAGTCGGTAGCAGAAGCGCGGGCCGGGATCGAGCGATACTTCCGGTTCTACAACCAGGACCGTTTGCATCAGAGTCTCCAGTACCGGACGCCGGCGGCGGTATGGCTGGCACGAGGCTGAATCCGATGACCGAACAGTCAATAAGGAACGGAGCTTTGTTGAAGTCGGGGACTCTGTCCCCGAACCCCTGGGATTTAGCGCTTTCCGGCCAGAATGGCTGGTTTTACACTGGAAGAACTCGAACGGCAGACAAGGCTCCGCAGGGATGCGACCTGAGCGCCAATTCGAGCGCCGGAATGGCAACGGGCGGCTTCGATGCCGAGGTCGCCCTGAACTCAAACTCAGACCCGTCGAACATTAGCTTATTGCGGGCCAAAAATGGTCTTGACAACGGGGTCCACTTTAGCCGCCGCGAGTGTGACCGTCTCCGTGGGCCCTCGTCAGCTATTAGAGCCAAAAACTTGAAATGAATCCGCCGATCATGAGTGTGTCAAGGACATGTGCCACAAGTTTGGGCTTCCAGGAACCACCGAGAAAATCAACTTCCCACAGTCTTAGGTCTTCATATTCTGGGTCGCTCTCAGCAGCAGATGGCATCGCTGCTCGCAGCCTGAACCACTGTAGCTCGATATAGTACCTCGGAATGGAGAGGAGCACTACACCGAACAGCGTGAGCGCGCCTCCCAGGACCGCCAGATTATTTGAATGCTGCGCCTGCGAAGTCTTCCAAACCAGCGCGTTCCCCATGTAGGACGCTACTGCAAGCTTCCCCGCAAGATAGGCCTGCGTGAAGGTCGTCAATCGCGTTCGTAGTACTTCGGTCGTCATGGATGACCCGGCCTTCACGTGGTCGAGCGATTCTGCAATTTGGAGAACTAACCGAAACTCAGAGACAAAGGCAGCAGCAACCAAGAGCGAAAAGAGAAGGAGGCAGAAATTCAGGAGTCCGTAGTAAAACCCGAAGGCTCCAATCACCCTGCTACCGTCCGGCATTACATGATCTATGAACCAATAGTTGCGCGGGTAGATCGCTGGATTCAGGTTCTCGGTCATGAACTTCGCGTTTGCAAAAAGGGATACGACAAGGACGAGCAGCAGGATCGAAAATATGCTTCGGTAGCTGCCGACTGGGCGGCTTCCGGCCTCATTTTGCCGAACCAGCTGTTTTAGTTCCCCGGACCCCCGAATTATCGTGGCAATCAGAACGGCACCAAAACCGATATACAGCGGGCACCACACCGTGTAGTTGAGCAGGTTGACCCAGTCTTTGAGAAAGTAGAGACGCGTGGGGTCGCTGCCTATGAGGGTGCCGACCATCGCACTCCAAACGAACACGACTACGAAGCACATGATGAACGTCAACGAAGCAGCAACCGTGAATATGGCACTGAGACTTGCGTCCCGCCATGCCCACGTAAGTGATACTGGAACATCTGGAGAGACTTGGAACAATAAGAGCTTCACGAAGCTACGTGCTGATCGCGGCAGTAGTGCGTTGAAGAGTCGAAGCGCATGATGGAAGAGCCAGGCCCTGGGCTCTTGCGGAGGCGGTATGGTCTGGGGATTTGGCATCCACTCCTACCAGTGAACTGGCATTCCCAAGCGGTACCGTGCCATAGGCTTCAAGCCACTACTGGGCATTCGGTTTCTCGTTTACTGGCACTAGTCGGCGGTGCCTCGCTTTGGAAATCACGGCGCTGTCGAGATGGTTTCCCACTTGCAACTTGCATGCTCGACCAATCTGCGGTGCCGATCTACCATCCGAAACTTGAACAAACCCATGCTTCGTCATGACCCGAAGGCCGTCTTTTGTAAGGGGTCGCGCGTAGACCGTCACCGCGCCTCTAATTGCTGGCGAAACGGCCGCGTTGAGTTGGGCCATGACGACCCCTCTGGCAAATCTCGTTGTCGCAACGACGTCACCGACGTAGTACCCGGCCGGACCGGACCGGCCGCCAGAAATATGTTCGGGTCTGAAAGTCGATCCAGTCGCTTGGCCCAAGTCGATCGCGCGGACACCTTTGACGGTGAGGGGCAAGAGCTTGAAAGAGCCGACCAACTCCTGCCGCGTTGGCAGGCCAGAATCTTCGACCACCTTTTGCACAATCGTAAAGGCTGAATCGCACTTCGCTACCCATGTGCGCATCAACTCTATATCTGGCACGTCGTCACCAAAATATCTTGCATACAGCGCGTGTAGACCCGCAAGATCGCTCGGGCGGGCATGCGTGCAGAGATACCTCGAATCAAGATCCCCGTATGCGACCCGCGATACTGCATGGTCGATGCGGTCGATCAGGAAAGATAGGGTGAACGCAATCACACCGACCGCTGCGAGAACTCCCCCAACGATCATCATGAGACCAAACGCCGCGTCAGGCATTGTGACAACCTTAGACACCGGGTCCCTTGAAGCGCCAACGGCAAAAACGGCACCTCCGACGGTGCACAGTCCCAAACCCGCGTCCAGTAGCGATTTCCGGTTCACATCCTTAATAGTATGCCTGGACGTCGAGGGACTTTGCTTGGCGCTTTTCGGACTAGTCGGGCCGAGTTGAGGATTATTGAGCGAGCAGAAGCAGAACCGCCGCCGGATCGTTGAACCCCAGCGGCGGCTTGGTGGAGGCAGGTGGGCAGTTTCTACTTGACGATTTTGTAGAGCCGGTCGCCAGCTTCGTTCTTCGAGGACTCGATCTTGACGCCCTGCTTCTTACCGGCGATGGAAATGAACCCGCGCACGCTATGCTTCTGCCAGCCAGTTGCGGTCATGATCTCGGCGAGCGTTGCGCCCTTGGCTCGTCCGATCAGGGCCATAATCATCGCGCCCTTACTCTCGGCGCGCGGTGCGCTGGCTTCTTTCGCTCGGGCGGGCTTGGCAGCCTTCTTCGTGGCTTTGACTTCCTTCTTCGGCGCTGCGGCTTTCTTGGTGGCTGCTGCCTTCTTCGGCGCTGCTGCCTTGGCTTTGGTACCCTTGGCGGTCTTCTGGCCTTTGGGCGCGCCCTTCTTCTGGCTGGCACCCTTCTTCGAGGGGGCCTTCTCCGGCGCGACGGACGCGCCCTGTTCCGCAACGGCGGCGGTTTCTGTGGTTTCGATGGCTTCGTTGGTTTTCATTTGGCTTTAATCCTTTTCGCTCAGTAGCTTGCGCGGTGTCTCCGCACCACGATTCATCACTCCGGCGCGCCCGGAAGGCAAGTCAATTCTTCAGGAACAAATGGGGATCTCTCTCAGGGCTTACGCACGGTTGCGCGGGTGCAGCCTGACCGCCGTCCAGAAGGCGATCTCCAGCAAGCGGATCACGACGCTCGCGGACGGGACCATCGATCCCGAACGCGCCAACCAGGAGTGGGCNNCAGACGATCCATAAGCCGAGCGCGGCATCGTCTGATCGCCTCCCGCCAGTTCACGAATCCGCGGTGGGATCGGGAGATCCGGTTATCGCTTACCTGCGGGCGCGCGCCGTCAAAGAGAGCTTCGCGGCTCGAACCGCCCAATTGGAATACGAGGAGCGCGCGGGCAAGCTGATCCCGGCAGTGCGCGCCTCCGAGTACGCCGCGACCTTTTCGTCCATCGTCAAGGACGGTCTGATGGC
>PLEX01000153.1 GCA_003136575.1 Bryobacterales bacterium
CATCGGCAATTCTACAGCACCGGACTACGGCGTGCGAATCCGGGTGCGGCGCTTTGGAAGCTCCGACGCCGCCGAGGCTGCTCTCGCAGGCAATCTATTGCACTTTGTTACACCTTATGATGTAATGTTAACATGGATCACCTCAGCGACGTCCTGACGGCCATTTCGCACCCGAGTCGGCGAGCGATCATCGGGCACCTGGCCAACGGACCCGCCAGGTTCCTTGACGTCGCGAAGCCGTTCGACACCGCTTTAAACGCGGTGACTAAACATCTTAAGCTGCTCGAAAGGGCGGGACTGATTGAACGCAGGAAGCAGGGGCGCGAAGTCTTCATCTCGTTTCGAGGTGAGCCGCTTCGCGAGGTTGCAGGATGGGTGCAGGAATACGAGAAGTTCTGGAACGAGCGGCTCGACCAGTTTGAGCAACATTTTAAGGACAAGAATAAGGCGAAGCGAAGAAATGACAGGATCACATAAGACCATTGAATTCACGTTTGAGCGGAAAATCCCGGCTCCTCCGGACGAGGTCTACGATGCATGGCTGGATCCGGCGATCCCTGGCAATCCCTGGAATGCGGCGGAAGAGTTTCTACTGAACCCGAAAGTGGATGGGCTCTTTTACTGGACACTTAAGGGGACGTCCCATTACGGTCGATTCACAGCGATCGAGTGGCCGGGCCGCATTCAACATACCTGGGTGTCGCCAAATACTTTGGGACAAGAGTCAGTAGTTACGGTGACCTTTGAGAAACAGGGAGAAGACACGCTCATGACCCTCGTGTACTTCGGCCTGCCGGATCATGAACTGGCACGGGGGCATGAGAGAGGTTGGAGCTACTTTCCGGGAGTTCTCAGTTTAGCAATTCAGAAATGGGCCACGCAGGAATTACCGGTTGGAAGGCGCGCATCCGGAAGAGGCGATGGAATGAGGAGCTTTCGAGGACGTCAGGGCAGTGAAGGCGTCGGGGCAGGCGGAAGCCACCGTTATTTCGACGCAATGCAGGTAACTCTCCTGCCGGCTGCCGAGTGCCCAGGCGATGGCCGGAAATAAGGCCGACCAAACACAGGCTAAGACCCAGGGAAAACGCACGGTCATGAATTCACACAATGGCAATACAACAAGAACCCACGGATTCGCGCCGGTCAACGATCTGGAGATGCATTATGAAATCGAAGGGAACGGCGATCCGCTGGTTTTCATCCCTCCTGCCTTCGGATTTGCCGGGCTGCAATCATTTCCCGCCCTGACACCGAACCATTCGGTCATCACGGTGGATCTTCAGGGCAATGGCCGCACTCGGGGCCACTCGGGCACCACTCCGATTCGGGTCCGGCGGACTCTGTACGAAAGTGAACACCGAGCGCAGTCGACATCAGTTACAGGCTCATTTTGACGCCTGTGCCCGTAGGATGGGTGTGCCCATGGTCATGACCATGGTGGTTAACGTGATGGTCGTGTGAGTGATGATCGTCTTCGTCATGGCTGTGGCTGTGAGGAGTAATCGGAGGCCGTCCCGAAGCCGTCAGGCCATGCGCCCGCTGTTCCTTCAGCCATTCGATTACGAGATCGAGGCCTTCGCCAGTCTTCAGATTCGTGAATACAAACGGCCTGTCGCCGCGCTGCCGCTTCGCGTCGCGGTCCATCACTTCGAGTGATGCGCCGACATATGGCGCCAGATCGATTTTATTAATCACCAGCAATCCGCTGCGCCGGATTCCCGGGCCGCCCTTGCGCGGAATCTTGTCGCCACCCGAAACGTCGATCACGTAAATGAACGCATCGACGAGTTCCGGGCTGAATGCCGCGGCCAGATTGTCGCCGCCGCTTTCGACGAAGATCAGCTCAACGCCCGTGTGAGCCGCCTCCAACTCGTCGATGGCGTCGAGATTCATCGACGCGTCCTCGCGAATTGCGGCATGGGGACAGCCCCCGGTCTCGACACCCAGCACGCGATCGGCCGGAAGCGTCCCCTGGCGGACCAGAAATTCCGCGTCCTCTTTGGTATAGATGTCGTTGGTAACCACGCACAGATTCACGTCCGGCCAGAGCCGTTTGCTAAGTTGATCCAGCAGCGCGGTCTTTCCGCAGCCAACGGGTCCGGCAATGCCCACTCGAAACGCCCTCATTGCAATTCTCCTTAAAACAGAAAATATCGTTGTGCCAGCGGCAGCACACTGGCCGGCTCGCAAGTCAACAGTTGTCCGTCCGCGCGAACTTCATAAGTCTCAGGGTCCACCTCGATAGCGGGCATCGCGGCATTGTGAATCATGTCGCGTTTGCCGATGGTTCGGCAGCCGCGCACCGCAACCGCGCGCTTGCGGAAGTTATTGCCGATCCCGGCTTCGAGCGCGGCCTGCGAAATGAAGGTCGCCGACGTGGACGCTGTGGCACCGCCGAACGATCCGAACATTGGCCGGTAGAGCACGGGTTGCGGCGTCGGGATAGATGCGTTGGCGTCACCCATGACGCTCCACGCGATGAATCCGCCCTTAACGATCAGTTCGGGTTTGACGCCGAACATGGACGGTTTCCACAATACGAGATCCGCCATCTTGCCTGGCTCGATCGAGCCGACTTCATGCGCGATGCCGTGCGTCAGCGCCGGATTGATAGTGTACTTGGCGACATAGCGCTTCACGCGGGCATTATCGTTGCGCGGGGAATCCTCCGGCAGCGCGCCGCGCTGCGTCTTCATTTTGTGCGCGGTCTGCCACGTGCGAGTGACCACCTCGCCAATCCGGCCCATCGCCTGAGAATCGCTGGAGATCATGCTGAAAACGCCGAGGTCGTGCAGAATGTCCTCCGCTGCGATCGTCTCGGGGCGAATACGGCTCTCGGCGAACGCGACATCCTCCGGCACCAACGGATTCAGGTGATGGCAGACCATCAGCATGTCCAGATGTTCGGCGATGGTGTTGACCGTGTACGGGCGCGTCGGATTGGTTGACGACGGCAGAATATTGGGCAGCGCGGCAATGCGGATAATGTCCGGCGCATGGCCGCCGCCCGCACCCTCCGTGTGATAGGTGTGAATGACGCGTCCGGCGATTGCGGCGATCGTGTCCTCGACAAAGCCTGCCTCGTTGATTGTATCGGTGTGAATGGCGACCTGAACGTCCATATCGTCCGCAACGCACAGGCAGGTGTCGATGGCGGCCGGAGTCGTTCCCCAGTCTTCATGGAGTTTCAGGCCGCAGGCCCCGGCGCGTACCTGTTCGATCAGGGGCTCGGTCGTACTGGCATTACCTTTGCCGAGAAATCCGAAGTTCATCGGCCACGCGTCGGCGGCTTCGAGCATACGCGCCAGGTGCCAGGCGCCTGGTGTGCAGGTGGTGGCGTTGGTTCCGGTCGCCGGCCCGGTTCCGCCTCCAATCATGGTCGTGATGCCGTTCGACAGGGCCTCGTAAATCTGCTGGGGCGAAATGAAATGGATGTGGCTGTCGATGCCGCCCGCGGTCACGATCATGTTTTCGCCGGCGATCACCTCCGTCGAGGCGCCCACTACGAGGTCCGGATCGACGCCCTGCATCGTGTCCGGGTTGCCGGCCTTCCCCACCTTGACGATTCGCCCGTCGCGGATGCCGATATCCGCCTTCACGATGCCCCAATGGTCGATGATGAGAGCGTTGGTGACGACAAGATCGAGAGCGCCCCTGGATCGAGTGGCTCGGGCGCTTTGTCCCATACCGTCGCGGATAACCTTGCCGCCGCCGAAGGTAATCTCATCGCCATAGGCCGCGTAGTCCTTCTCCACTTCCACGATCAGGTCGGTATCCGCCAGACGCACGCGGTCGCCCAGGGTGGGTCCGTATAAATCGGCGTAGGTCTTCCTTGGAATTGAGAGGCTCATTTGCTTCCCCTGCCTTTGTGGCCAAGTACCAGCCGTTCGCCTGCGAATTCCACCAGGCGAACTTCCTTTTCTTCACCCGGCTCGAACCTCACCGAGGTGCCGGCGGGGAGGTTCAGGCGCATACCGCGGGCTGCCTTTCGGTCGAAATCGAGCGCGTCGTTGACTTCGAAAAAATGGTAATGGCTGCCGACCTGAACGGGCCGGTCGCCGGTGTGGCGAACTACAAGCATGGCGGTCCTTCGCCCCACATTGGCCTCTATTGGCGCCGTTTCAAGGAAATATTCGCCGGGTTTCATAGGATTGACTTATTGGATCGGGTCGTGAACGGTCACCAGTTTTGTGCCGTCGGGAAACGTGGCTTCGACCTGAACTTCGTGAATCATTCCGGCTATGCCTTCCATCACGTCGGCGGCGCCGAGTACCCCTGCGCCTAAAGTCATGATTTCGGCAACGGTTTTGCCGTCTCTGGCCCATTCCAGTATCTCGGCGGTAAGAATCGCCAGTGCTTCCGGATAGTTCAGTTTCAAGCCTCGCGAGCGCCGCCGCCGCGCCACGTCGGCCGCAACGTGAATCATCAGGCGCTCCTGTTCCCTCAATGTCAGGTGCATCGCTTTTCCTCAGAATAAATCAGTAGATCTTTCTCGGCGGCAGCGAGGCCGCTCCAGTCACGGACAACCGTGCGGCGGTCCAGAACCCGACCAGTGTCCGGTGAACAAAACACCCGCTCACGCTCAATCCGCGTACGATAACTCCGTCCGAGGCGAGGGTGCTTGCGCCCCAAACGGATTGCCCAGGCTCTGTCCGTTCCCGGGCCATTTCGTTCAACCGATCCTCCAGCGCTCGCCAGAATGCGGCAGGGCGTCCTTCCTGAACGATGCACAGGCTGGCGGCGTGCGAGTAAACGCACATCCGCACGGTGGCGGACACGCTCCTGAGTGCGGGCTCCAGACAATAATCTTCCCGCAAGACAGGCCGCGACGCGGCGTAGACTTCGGTCCGGACGCGCAGACGCTCGAACGCGAACCGCTCGCCGGCGGCCAGCCTGCCGGGTGCGAGAACCTCCCACCAGAACAGAGTCGACCCGCGTCCCAGTCGAATTTCCGTGCGCTGAACGTGGCGCGATCCCGCGTAAGGGATCACCATGTCCGGAAGGTATTCCAGCATCGCCCCATCGCCCACCGAAAATCTGGCATGCTGTTCGGAATCCTCCGCGCCGGCGCGATGGCGATACAAACGGGTCGCACCCGTTGTAGTCAACTGCGCGGCTGCGCCGGCTTCGACCTGGACCTCGAGCCCCAGGCGATCTCCCGCAACCACGCCGCCCGACACGTTGTTCAGATGCACCATGGCGCCGGATCCCGGCAGCGCAAACGCCCGCACCACCTTCCACGGAGGATCCTGACGCAACACCCGGAAACGTTCTCGCTCGAAGCACAGGCTTAACTGATGAACAGGCGTGTCTGGATCGAACCGTGGCGCATCGACGCCAATTCCAGATACGGACTGAAGCACGAGACCTCCTCGGAATGCGACAGGCGGGCCATTGCCGGTTTGAGATTCCACAGAATCCTGGCCGCCGCCGCCTGGCCCAGAGGCATGAGTCGCTGACAGGAAGAGACCAGCCCGCTGATCGACTGATTCAGCCAGGCCAGCACGACGGCATCGGCCGGGATACGGAAAGCCGCTCCCGCCGCGCCAAAGGCGACGCAGTAGTGGAGATTGGCATCGAGCAGTGGCTCCTCAAGCATCCCGTTCACGAGTTCCGCGAATCTGCGTCCCAGCTTCAGGCTTGCTTCCCGCGACTCCCTGGCCAGCTTGCGCGCGCTTAGTTCCGCGCTGAGCGCCTGAAGTTCAGCGCGCTGCAACTCGCCATTCCGCCAGGCTCGGCGAACGAAGACAGCCTCCAGCGATCCGGTTTCTTCAAGATAAGTGTCGAGAAAAGCTTCCACGCCGTTTGGCATCAGCACGCCTTCGTCGGCCAGAGTCTCAAGGCCAAAGGAGTGCGCGGCGCCGCCGATCGGAAGAGCGGAATCCGCCAGATGGAGCAGGCGCAGGAGTTTCGTCCCGGCGATGGACATGTCTTCGACGCGGGTCATCGACTGCATCCTTCCGGAACGAGGATGGCCCTGGATTGTGTTGCGATCGCATTCATGCTGCTGCCGTCGTCCTTCCTCCGCCGATGGGCGGATTACACTTCCGCTCAAGACGGTTCAACGCAACGTGGCGGTCCCCGGCTCGCTCGCGATGCGCCAACCGGGGCGCACGGAGCAAGTCTGTTTTCAACAGAATAACAGGCATGCCGATGTGCGCGGCGAATTCGTTTTCGAAGCCTTCGATGTTGGGGCCGACGGTGGAGAGCCAGTTGGTGGCGAAGGCCTCGGCGACGTAGGATTGCTGGGCGCCGCCCATATGGGGGACCGAGAGAAGGATGCGGGGGGTCATGGGCGGCCTGTGGCCCGTGGGGGAAGGCAATTTAGCCGCAGATGATTGCAGATAAACGCGGATACGGGGTGGAAATGGTGGGTTCGAGACGTGGTTAAGCTGGGTTCGAAGGCCTCTGGGGTGGGTTCGAAGTGGGTGAAAAGCGGCGTTATTTTTGCTGGCGGTCGATTGTTATCAGTGACTTCGGTGGCTTCGTCCTGCAAGAACACTCTTTCCAGGCGGAAACGCGTGGCGGATGGGGCGAGAAAGCCCGAGCGGGGAGGCCAGCGGGCGGGATTTGGCGCGAGGCGCACGAACGGCTGGGCGGGCGTGGCGGAAATGTGGATCCGGGGTGGGTTTCGGTGGCTTTTGGGTGGGTTATGCGTGGCTGCTGGTGGGTTTCGCGTGGGTTTGGGTGGGTTTCGCGTGGGTTTAGATTTTGAGGGTCGAGCTTTGTTTTCAGTAGTTTGGTGGCTTTTGGCGAAAACAAATGTGTTTTGGGGATAAGCGTGAGCGGCGCTCCGGAACCAGCGCACCGACTGACCACGCCGTCCAGCTGAAGCGGGTGTTTTTGAGGAACACGCGCACGACCTAGCCGCGCCGCGCGGCTTTGTTGGTGTTCCTGAATCGTTTATCGCCGCGTGTGGCGGCCCGTGCGCTTCCAAGCTCCCGGTCGCCGCACGTCGCGGCGCGTGCGCTGAGCGGCAAATCGGCGAGTGGCCAGCGGGACTTAGTGCGATCATTCCGATAACAGTATGCATGAAGGAGTCGGTCGACTTGCAGACGGCCAATACGTAAGCGACTTGTTTTCAGTCATTTAGAATTTTAAAATCGACGATAACGGGCTTTCGGGGGGAACCCAAGGGTTCGGGCCGGGTTTTGGCTCCCTGTGTTTAGCCCAAAAAGTATTGGGTCCGAACCGGGCTGTGCATTTGTAGCCGACGAGAGAGAGCAACTCCACAACTTCTTCCTCCCTATCGGTTATTTCGACCATCAGCCAGGGCCCTTTGTCCGCCAGGATGCGTTTCATACCAGCCAGCACTTCGAGTTCAGCACCTTCAACGTCGATCTTTACGAAGTCCGGCATCTCGCAGGATTTCAACGCGTAGCTATCGAGCGACATTCCGCTAACAAGTTCAACGCCCAAACCGGCCGAGTACCCGGCGTTTCGGGCGTTGATTTTGAACACGTTGTAATCGGGCAGCAAGGAACAGTTCTGCCCGGTCAGATTTTCGACGTAAAGCGGCACGCTGGCCGTGTCTTCCGTCGTTGCCGTAGCCGGGATAATTCTCGCGTTCGACGGCACGTTCCGGTTGAGATATCGCAAATTCCCGGAGGCGGGTTCGAACGCAGTCACATGGCGGGCGAGCGAGCCGAAGATCCCCGTCAGGTAGCCGATGTGAGCGCCAACTTCCCAGACGATGTCGCCCTTCTGTATCAGCGCCGAAAACATCTCTATCGTCTCGTGTTCGCGGCTCCGGCCATGCCACCAGTACCCCCTGTGCGGGAAGGAGTGCAGATGGAGCGGGTCACCGGTCCAATGGTGACGAATCGTAATGTCGCCCGGATTAACGCGACCGAACACCCAAAGAAGCCCGGCTCTGACACGACTAGCCATAGGATTGTCAGACTTTCAGATTGATGCCCACTGTCGCCGTTCGGAGGCGATGTAGGACAGGACCGTCCCCAGATCCGCACAATCGGGGAGTCCGAGGTCCGGCATCACGCTGTCGTTGTCTTTGTCGTAATGGAGACCGCCTTTGCGCCTTATCCTCACTGAGTACCACCCGAGTTGCTTCGGGGCAGTGAAGTCCTTCGCGGGGTTGTCGGCAACGTAAACATACTTTGCCGCTTTGATCCGACTGGCAACCAATTCAAAAGCAGCTGTTTGAGGCTTGTGGAATTTGTCTCCCCACATCCCGGTCAATACGATCTGGGCGGCGACACCCGGAAGGCCCAATGCCTCGCATTTGCGGCTCTGCGAGATTACCGGTCCGTCGGTAATCACAGCGATCGGCCAACAGGAACGAATCTCCCCGATGGCCCTTGCTGCGTCGTGGAGCATTTCGATCCGGGGCAAGTGGCTCCGGTAGATTGCAACCAGACTGGCCAAAAGTTCGGAGGCTGGCTCGTGGTCGCACAAGCGCAATGCTTCGTCGAAAATGTTGCCCCGCCGGCCGCTGTTGAACAGTCCGACGCATCGGGATTCAAAATCGGGGATCGAAAGCCATTTGGAAACCCACTCGCCGACAGCCCGGAAGCCGCTGGCCACGTAGTCGCGCTCGAGGTACAGGGTATCGTCGACATCGAAGACTACGCACAGTTCATGCATGTCCGTCCAATCCGATTTCGGTGCCCGGCAAGTAGACTCCTTCGTCGTAGCGCAGCATGGCCAAATTGTCCTGCCAGTCGTCGAACACTGAAAGCGCGCGCCCCTCCAGCTCATTCAGAAGCCACGACGTGAATGTTGCCCCGGCGCGATGTGCGAGCGGATAGCCTCCGCCGAAACGTGTGTTGATTTCAAATACCCGAATGTCGCCGGGTGCGTCTTTGAAACACTGGATGTTCAGCGGCCCCCATGCGCCGGGGAGCGCCTCGGCAATTTTCCGTCCGAGCGACACGAGCGCCGGGTCCTTGATGGTGACGCCTTTTGCGACCTCACCCGCGCGCACCTCGATCCGCCAATGTGGTACCGCCGAGATACAGCGACCGTCACGGCTCACGTAGGCGTTGATGGTGAATTCACGTCCGGCGGCCTTTTCCTCAACAATCAGATCGGGTTCGGCTGCAGCGAGGATTTCAAGTTCGTCCCAACCGTGGACCAAACGAACCCCGATGGACGCACTGCCGCTCCTAGGCTTGGCAACCAGCGGCAGCTGCCAGGACTCACGGGATCGCAGGACGTCTTCGGGTGACGACTGGCGTACCGCAGGAAACCCGTTGCGGATCAGCCAGGCGTTGGTAGCGGCCTTGTCTGCCCCTATGCCGACCGTTTCGGCGCTGGAGATGCAAACTGTCGTTCCCGCTTCCGCCAGTCGCGCTGCGATAGCCGCATAAACGGGAAGCTCCGGATCGATCGTGGGAATCACGAGGTCGATCCGCTCCCGTTTGCAGAGTTCGAGGACGCTGGCGACGAAGGAGGGCGAAGCGCAGCGCGGCACAAGCCAGGAGTTGTCGGCAAATCGGCTGGCCGGCGCGGTTTTGGAGGAATCGATTGCCATGATACTTCCGGTTCCATGCAACGATTCCCGAATGCAGCGCAGAAGGCCGACGCGGCGGCCTGCGGACGATAGCAGAACATTGCGTGTCAGGGGCGCTCCCCTTCGAATTCGGGCATGGTGGCGTGTCCTTCCTGGCTGATGCCGTCGCGTCGAACGACTTTGAGCACGGTCATCCAGAGAATTTTCAGGTCCAGCCAGAAGCTGCGATGATCGACGTACCATACGTCCAGCTGAAATTTCCGCTGCCAGGTTAAGGCGTTACGACCGTTCACCTGCACCCAGCCGGTGATGCCGGGCGGCACCTCGTGACGGCGGCGCTGGAACGCAGAGTAGCGGGGAAGATATTTCACCGGCAGCGGACGCGGACCCACCAGGCTCATGTCGCCGCACAGAACGTTCCAGAGTTGGGGCAACTCGTCGAGGCTGGAGGCGCGCAGGAAGCGGCCCCAGCGAGTGAGCCGGACCGCGTCCGGGAGCAATTCGCCCCGGGCGTCGACGGCGTTCGACATGGAGCGAAACTTGTAAAACCTGAAAAGGCGATCAAACTGGCCGATTCGCTCCTGGGAAAAGAGGACGGGACGGCCGTCGAGCAGGAGAATGGCGATCGCGGTAAGGAGGGACAGAACGACCGCGAACGGGAGCAACGTCAGCGACAATGCTACGTCGAGGATTCTTTTGGCCAGCATTACGATTTCGCCGGTACCGTGCGAGTATCGGGCATTGCAAGGCCGAGCAGCGTGCGATATTCGGTTGCCAGACGTCCGGATACGGATTCCTCCGAGAAACGCTCCGATACAAACCTTCGGGCATTTTCTCCCATCTGACGGCGCATGACCGCGTCTTTCAAAACCGTGCGCAATCCCGAAGCGAGAGATTCTGCATCCCTGGGCTCAACCAATAGCCCTGTCACGCCGTCATGAATCGCGTCAACGCAGCCGGAGATTCGGGTCGCAACGATGGGCAGTTTCATGGCCGCCGACTCCAGTGCGACGTTCGGCAATCCCTCTCGCCAGGATGGCAACACGCAGACGTCGCCTGCGGCGTAAAGCGCCGGCATCTCGACTGGCGAGCCTCGGCTGAAAACAACTCGTGGACACTCCCTGAGACCCGCCATCACTCCGGCTCTCACGGGGTCCCTTTCTTCCGCCCAGCCACAAAGTAACAAACGTGCGTGCGGGAATTCGTCGCGAAGCCCGCGCCATGCGTGCGCGAGTTCTTCGATCCCTTTTTCGCGCACGAAACGCCCAATGAAAATCAGGACGATCGCATCGGCCGGTATGCCGAGACGCTTTCTGACGTCCTCGCCGCGCGCCACGTTTGCCGCCGGATCGAAGCGGCAAAGATCGACGCCGTGACTTCCGCCCCAGCCAAGCACGCGAACCTTGGTTTCGGGACAGATACCTTGCTCGATCACAGTCCGCCGAAGCGACTCGCTGACAGTCAGCACGTCCGTCGCGAGCCGACAGGAGAGCCGTTCCGTCGCGCTCAATAAACGGCGACTCCAGCCGGTATGCGTTGCCCAGACGAGACCGTTTATTGTATAAATGCGCACCGGAACGCCGGCGAGTCTGCCCGCGATCATTCCCAGCAAGCCGGCCTTCGGAGTATGAGTGTGGACAAGCGCCGGTCGAATTCGCAACAGCAGGCGACAGAGGCGGAACAGTGAGAGCAGGTCGGACAAGGGACTAATCTTCCGTTGCATGGTAAGCGGATGCATCGGGAGACGCCTTGCTGTGTCGTTTGTCAACGGGCCGGGAGAACTGATCGTGTGCATTCGAAATCCGGAAGAACGCAGAAGCCGCACCTGCCCCGCGAAGAATGTACGGAGGGTCAGATGCGAGGTCGTGACCAGCACGATGCGTGGCGGGCGATTCCTCAAGGATTTCGATCAGGAGTGCGTACTCGCGGCGATCCGCGGGGCTGCCGTCGACTCGGCAGCGTCGCGTCGCGTCTCCAGCCAGCTTTCGAACATAAGTATCGCCCACAACTGCGGATACCAGTTATGGCTGCCAGCCAGATGCTGCGCCCACTTGCGGCGGATTGGCGTTGGATCGAAAAAGCCCTCTTGACGCAAGCGCCGTTCATCGAGCAGGTTCTCCGCCCAGTCGCGTAGCGGGCCCCGCATCCAGACGTGCATCGGAATGCCGAAGCCGGCTTTGGGCCGCTCCATCATCTCTTTGGGGACGTGCCGGTGAAGAACCTGGCGCAACAGCCACTTGCTTTCGCCATTGCGGACTTTCCACTCGTCCGGCAAAGACCATGCGAATTCAAACAGCCGGTGGTCGAGATAGGGAGCCCTGGTTTCGAGACCGACCGCCATCGCCGCGCGATCGACCTTCACCAGGATATCGCCGGGCAGATAACCGATGGAATCGAGGAGCATCATCTGGCGGAGAAAGCTATTGCCGGCCTTCCAATTTAACGGATCGTCGATTTCCACCGGCAAATCGACCGTCGCGGGAGCCACCTTGCCCGGATCGGGCCATTGAGAAACGAGCCGTTGATAGAGATCCTGGCGGCTTGCCGCGTCCAATATTCCCGCCAGTTTGTGCATTTTGTCCCCCGGCGCCCGCACGGCGAGGCGTTTGGGCAAAAGCAAGCTCAGCCGATCCCAGCCAACCGGCGAGATGGCGGTAACCAGGATGGCTGCGGCAGACCGCATGAATTGCGGATAGTGTCCGATCCAATCCCAGATCTTGCCCGACCAAACGTAACGGTTATAGCCGCCGAAAATTTCATCCCCGCCGTCGCCGGTAAGCGCAACGGTAACATGCTGTCTGGCTAACTGCGAGACGAGGCAGGTGGGTACCTGCGAAGAGTCGGCAAATGGCTCGTCGTAGATCGAGCTCAGCGAAGGAATCACCGCCATGGCTTCGGCGGGGGTCACGTACATTTCAGTGTGGTCGGTGCCGAGGCGCCTGGCTACTGCGCGGGCGTGGACGGCTTCGTCGTACCATTTCTCGCTGAAACCCAGCGTGAAGGTTCGCGCCTTTCTCGTGCCATACTTCTGCATGAGGGCGACGATCATGGTGGAGTCGATCCCGCCGGAAAGGAATGCCCCGAGCGGAACGTCCGCCACCATTTGCGCCTGCACCGCATCTCCTAGGAGCTTCTCGAGATAGTCTTCGGCTTCTTCGGGCGTACCCCGGAACGGCTGGTGCATGGCGCGGGCGGCGGCATCGCGCGCGGACCAAAAGGCCACGGGCGTGGGAAGATCCGGAAGGCGATTCCAGGTAATGCTTAGGCAGGTTCCGGGCTCGAGTTTGTGCGTGCCGTGGTAGATTGCATAGGGCTGGGGAACGTAGCCGTAGCGCAAGAACAGCGGCATGACGCTGCGGTCTATCGCAGGACTGAAGGCCGGGTGAGCGGTGACCGCCTTCAGTTCGGAACCGAATAACAACGTTCTGCCGGCCATCGCGTAGTAAAGCGGTTTTTCTCCGAACCTGTCGCGGGCAAGGTGAAGAGTCCTTTCGGCGCGATCCCAGAGGGCAAACGCGAACATTCCCCGAAAACGCTTCACGGCCAGCGAAATGCCGTAGTTTTGGAAAGCGGCGAGCATGACCTCCGAGTCCGACGCGCCCCTGAACGAATAGTTGGGAAATTCTGTACGGAGTTCCCGGTAGTTGTAAATCTCCCCGTTGAAAACAAGAACGTAGCGCCCGCTGGCGGAAACCATAGGCTGGTGGCCCTGGTCCGAAAGATCGATGATGGAAAGCCGGCGGTGGCCAAGCGCCACAGGAACGGTTGCGTCGAACCAGACGCCGGAGTCGTCGGGCCCGCGATGGCGCAGAGCGTTCGTCATCCGTGACACCGTGTCGCGGATGGAATCGGAGGATTCCCCGGGTTCGGTGCCGATGAATCCGACTATTCCGCACACGGATGGCTGTCCCCCTCTTGTGGATTCAGTGGATGAGTTTCCGTTACCCGGCCGGCGATATCCCGATACAGGTTCTGATAGCGTTTCACGGCCGTCTTCAGAGAAAAGTTTTCATTCAATCGGCGACGCCCGGCGAGTCCCAGCGCTTCGCGGTCATGCTCTCCCATCCGCACGACGCGCTTCCATCCAGCCGCGAGTTCCCGCGGGGATCCGGCGGGAACTACGACTCCGCAATCGCCGACAATGTATGCGGAATCGCCGACGTCCGTAACCACGCAGACGGTCCCCGATGCCATCGCCTCTCCGACGACGTTGGAGAACCCTTCCGAACGCGACGTATTTGTCGTGAGCGTGGAACGGGCCAAAAGCACGGCAATTTCCCAAGGTTTGAGGACGCCCAGAAGAAGCGTGTTTCGCCGAACGCCGCTTTGCTCAATCATCGACATCAGTTCCCCGTTCCGTTCGTCGATTCCGTGGCCGCACAGCGCGAATACAGTGCCGGGGAAGTCATTCGCAAACAGCTTCGCCGCCGCGAAAAAGGTCTTGTGATCTTTGACAGGATGGTATCTCGCAATCATGGACACGACATCGGCGTCGGCAGGGATACCGAACAGTTCCCGGCACCGGCCGTTCGGATCCGGAACCGCGGGGTAGTCTTCGCCGGCGACGCCGTTGGGTATGACCAGCATTCGGGATGCCGCGTAGCCCAAACGCGAGTGAATCCGACGGCCGGCTTCCGCGCAGCAGACGATACGCGCCGGCAATATGGACGAGAGCGAAGCGCAAATCCGCACGATTCGCAGCGTCATCTTGTTTTCATCCTTCAGCGTGGGATCGCTTTGCCGAAGGTTCCAGACGACGGGAATGTTTCCGCATAGTTTTCCCGCCAGGCCGCCCAGAAGATCCGCATGATACATCCATGTTTGCAGAATCGCCGGTTTCCAACTACGAACAGCGCGAGCGAAGCGCAGGAGCACGCGCGGATCCGGGAGACCTTTCTTCATTCCAAGCGAATGGACGGCGACGCCGTGCCGCAGAATCGTTTCGGCCACGGGTCCCCCGTCCATCATGCAGTACACAACATTCTCAAACTCATCGCGATCCATGCCGGAGACGAGCCTTGCAAGCATGGTTTCGGCCCCGCCCACCGTCAGGCCGGTTATGAGATGCATGACCCGGACGCGATTGCGCGCGACGTCCGTTCGCGGGCCGGGCGATTGCGGTGACATCACAAATAAGATTTGGCGAGACGAGTGCGATAAACGCGAAACAGGCTTCCAAAAACGCCCCTGCCCGTGAACGATGCCAACAAAGCTCCAAGCGCGGGCAGGCAACCCAATGCTATCGCCGAGACAAGACGGCGTCGTCCCGTGCCGGCGTTTCCCGCAAGCAGATGATAGGCACCTGCAGCAAGACATTTTCTCGCGTGCGTCGATCGAAGCATAGGGGAGGGGTTCCGGGCAAGCAATTCAATCGTTGCGTCGGCAATCGCGGCCAGATCCGCCGGATGTGCCAGTTGATACTCGAGGGTGCAGATTCTTCCCGTCACGTCTGTGCGGTACAGAATGATCGGCTGGTCCACAAAGAAACCGGGGCGATCCGCCAGCATTTCAGCCCATAACAAGCCTTCTCCACCAGCCCGTAACTGCGGGTAGCCGAGTCCGCGGGTTTTCAGCCAATCGAGCCTGGCGACCGGAATCAACTCACCGACGTGTTCCAATACGAATTCTCCGTATCCGATTTCGCCGGGTCTCCTCACTCCGTCGATTCTGCGCATGTCCGGGTAGTGAAGGCAGGGAAAAAACAGGAGCGAGTATTCACCATGCTCGCGAATCGCGCCGAGAACAACGTCAATCGCGCCTTCGGCCACGATGAAGTCGCTGTCGATGGGCAGAAAATAATCTCCGCCTGCCGACGCGAGGCACAGGTTCCGCGCCGGGCCCGGGCCACCGTTCTGCTCCATCCGGAAGACATGAATGCCGGGGTCGCCGGCAAACCGGGTCTGAAGCCACTCCCATGTGCCATCGGTCGAGCGATCGTCGGCGATCAGAATCTCGACCGGCTTTCCGGATACTTGCGGGAGCAGACTATCGAGCATGATCCGAAGTTCCGGCAACCGGTTCCAGGTCGCGACAACGACGCTGAGTTGGATACGACTCACGATTCCTGGATGACCTGCATGAGTTTACCCTGCGGCGACCGTGGAATGGATTCGGTCCAAACCAGGTCGACAGGCTGGTCTTTCCAGACGATCCGCAGAGCGTCGCGCAGTTGATCGGCCCGCGTGGACGTGAATCCCGTTCCGACAAGGAGTATCGAGATGGGCCCTTCGGCCTTTAAGCGAACCTGAAACTGATTCACTTCCGGGTAATCTTTCATCAGGTGGTTCCAATAGAGAGCACTGACGAACCGGCCACCGCTCAGTCGCATAGCCCCGGCATGACGCCCCTCCAACCTGGCGATGGTGCGAACGCCGCTCTCGTCGATGTCCGCTTCGCTACAGATGCCCAGGTCTCCGACGTCGTAACGGAGGAATGGGGTGCCCCGACAAATCGTGCTCGTCACAACCAAGCGGCCTGGTTCGCCTGGCGCGGCGGGATTGCCGCTGGCGTCCAGGATCTCGACAAGAACCCAGGGGCGCAACACACGCAAATGCGCACCTTCGTGTTCCTGAAAGGCCATCGTCGACAATTCGCGTCCACCGTAGCGGTTCAGTATCGGGACCCCAAACGCGCACTTGAATGACTGAACCTGATGGTCGTACAGCATTTCGCCGCCATTCCAGGCTGCGGCAACACTGCCGGCCGGAGGCTGCGTGCCTGCAGCTAATGTCCTTTCGGCTAAATGCTCCAGCAGCGACGAGTAGCCGTAAATCGCCACGGGAGCTTCGGAGCGCACGATCGCGAGAATCCTCGCGATCGACTGGTCATCCACTTCAAAGCCCGGTACCAGACGATTGCCATATAGTGCGTGCGCCAAACGATACAGCGGCTTCGATTGCCTTCCGATATCGCGATCGGATCCCCACACGATGATCGTCGACATTCCCGGACGCCAGCCCATCTTTATGCGGGTGTAGAAATCTCCGCCACGGGAAGCCCGCAGCATGGGTGTGTCGAGAAAGAACCGCGTTGGTTCGCCCGTCGATCCTCCGGTTGCGTTTGTCCGCCCTCGCAGTCCGAAGCGACGCTGCATTTCCGCCGGATCGAAGCGCGTATTCAGCGAAGCTTTCGTCATCACAGGCAGCGACGGCCAAAGCTTCCAGAGATCTTCAGGCTCGCGAGCCCGGGCAGCCTCCCGCCACTCCGGAAACGCGTCGGCGCGCGTTCCGAAATAACGAATCTGCGCGAGCAGCAGCTTCGCGATCTCCCGCCGTTGCCGGTCAGGGTCCAGTAATTGAAAGCGATCGAGTTCGCCGCAGGGGCGCGCCAGGCAACATTTATACGCTTGCCAGGTGAGCTTCGTGAGGAACATTTTCGGGGCGGAGTTCGCAATGGCCACGCCAGCCAACGGGAGCGGTAAAGCGCCGTATCGGTCGAACCTCTGTGCCGGGCGTTTCACCCAGGGCAGACAGAACTCGTATATCCGCAGGCGAAAAATCCACCAACGGCCGCGCACCGGGATCGAAAGCGCGACGGATCAGCGGGATGCGCTCAGGGTCGAAACCCATCAAGCGGGCGTGGACGTACTCAGCTACTGCCGGATTCAGTGCCCCCGTGAGAAATCCGGCCGCGACGGGCGTCGGCTTCAGCGGTCCTTCCCCTTCTCCCGCCACAATGGCGTCGGTAATGTTGATGAGTGTGCGTTGCCGCGTCGATTGGAGTCGGCCGTCGGATGAGCCATACAGTAGAATGCGGTTCAGATCGAGGCACATCCTCCAAACGGTGTCGTTGCCGTACCACGCGCCTTCGACGTTGTCGTCCGCGCCAGCGAATGCGGCAAGCTTGCGGCTGGCAGCCAACGCTCGCCCGAGCGCGTAACGCACGGACCGTGAACCCTGTTCGCGGTTCACAAAGTCGGCGACGTCTTCAGTCAAACCTTTCCAGGAAGGCGCTCCCGGGTAACAGTCTCCGCCGGAATCGCTTCCGCCTTTGCGGTGATGGGGCAAATATTCCTTGTGTCCATTGATGCCGACCAAATTCTTGAGGGCGCCGGTGATGCACGCCTTCATGTGGCATTTCAACTTGGGAATGTTCAGGACGACATCGGCGTCCAGAACTTCGCGCGCGATCAGATACTTGTGGGAACCCCGGTGGTGAGCCGCAGTAAGCCGGTCGGGATCGTACACCGTCACGCGGAACTTGCCCGCATCGGCGTCGAGGGGTTGCAGCGCGCTTTCGTCGCCGAGATCGAACAAGACGAAGCGATCCATCGGGCGAACATCTTCCCGCCGTTTGGCTGCCGGGCGGCCGTCCGGATTCACCGTGCGGCGAAAGTCCACGATTTCGAGCGGAATGTTGCGTTCGCGAGCCCAAGCCTCCAGCGAGCCGAGTCCGGCTGCCTCGCGGAGCAAATGGAAATCGCAGCTTTGCAGCGGGGCGTCGCCGACAGTAATCGCGGCGGGACTCGTCAGCGCCACATATTCAAGAACGGCCTGGATGACGCTGGTGTGGGTGATCAGCGCCTCCAGGGTTGCCGGTCCCTGTGGAGCGTGGTAGACCCAATTCGGCTTGATCGCGATTCGGGATGCGGGCGAAATGAAATCGGCCAGCGGATTCCAGAGGGCTGTGTTCTGGTTGGGCCGGTCTAGTCCCCATATCTGAAAGAGTTGCCGGACGGCGGCGAGGGCAACTGTCGGGGCAGCGGAGTCGGGGAGTTCCGGTAAGGAGATTCCAGCGACGCGGGGCAATACGTAACCTGCCGCATCGTTCGGAACGTGTGAAAGGGCAACGATCCTGTCGAGATCAGATGCGGGCACTTGCGATTTCTCTCTGGGGAACTTGGTTGGAGCGTGTGATCGTCGGATTGAGCCGACCTGGTTCGCGCGGAACGACGCTCCAGACTCCAACGAGGGTCCAGTAAACCAACATGAATTTCATATCCAGGAGGACCGTGTTGGCCATAACCATCGCCGTAAACAGACCCAGGGATATGGCGCGCAATAGAACGTTGAGTTGGCCCGCCGAGCCGGGCAGGTTCCGGCCGGACCACAAAAGACGCTTTAGCCTGACAAGAAGGAACGCCAGTGCCGCGATGCCGGGCACCCCCTGCTCAATTGCAATCGTGACGAATTCATGGTGGGAATAGAAGCCGGCAGCCTCTAACTGGCCCCAAAAACCGACGCCTTCGACGTGACGGGAAAAGTACCACAGGCCTGCGACGTTCAGTGAGAGCCGCCCGGCAAAATCGCCGATTGGCAGCGATATCACGGTACTTACAATGCCTTCGGGAACTCCGACGCTTGCCATTAGAGCAGCTGAGTCGTCCAGGTTGGCGTTCAGGCCCACGCTCCCCTGGAGCTTTCTGTTTATGAATTCCGGTGCGATGACGCTAAAGGTGACCGCGCAGGCCACGACGATGGCCGCGACGCATGCGACCTGAAACACTGCACTGACACGCACCGAACGATGCCTGAGTTTGGATGTTTCCCAGATGAAGTATCCAAACGCAACTGCCATTACCAGCAGGTCCGCGCGCTCCCCGATCAGCAGGCACGTCGTTACACAACCGAGCAAGCCGGCCGCGTTCAGGACTCCGAGCGCGGAGTTCCGCCTGTCGGATAACAAAATAGCGTTCAGGACTCCCACCAGGGACGCAAAGTAGCCCATGTCGTTACCGTAATCGAAGAACCAAAAGTAGGACCTAGCAAGGGCTGCGGAGGCGTCCGCGCTCATGAACAGGTTGATCCCTCGCGCTCCGCCGGCAGCGGAACCGAACTCAAAGTAATAAACAAGACCCAAAAGGATCGTAGTATTACCGGCAAGCGCCAAACCGCGCAGCAGTTTTCGAAGCGAACTTTCGTCACACCTCCCGACGAACTGAGCGGCAACGCCGAACGAGGCAAGAGTGAGGATGTAGCGGATCGCGTAGGCGAGATAGATGATCCGATAGATCTCCGACCATACCAAGATGCCAATGAAGACCGAGAGGAGCACGGAACAAGACCACAGGACCATAGCCCGCCCGAAGGCGCGCGACTCGGGCGCTGCCTGGGTTCTCCAACGCCGGAATGCAAGTGCGAGAATGCCCGCCGCCAAGACCATATCTACGACAGAAAACCCCGGAGCGGCCGTCAGGGCAGCGCTCTCAATCGTGTAGCTGCCGATGGTGAACAGCTTTGGAAGCGGCGACGTGAACAGCAAGAGGGGCAGATACAGGCCAGGCCTTAAAACCAAAGCAATGGTCAGCCCTGCCATAATGCACAGCACCAGCGCCAGGAAAAAAGGGTGGGTTGCCGAAGCATTCCACAGCAATAAAGTGCGAAGGTAGCCCATCTAATTCGTCACAGTCGAGTAAAATTCGAGCATCGATCCACGCATGGCCGCTGCCGAGAGGCTTCCCTCCAGTATTACAGTCCGCCCGCGACTCCCCAATTCGGCGCGACGGTCGCGGTCGGAAATCAATTCCTCGAGAGCGGAGGCGACCCGGTCCACGAGCGACGCCCGGCGTTCCACCCGGATACGGCGCACCAGTTCGGCCGGTTCCAGGTGGTGGATACCGAATTCGTCGAATATCTGGTGATCCGGTTCCAATTGGATGGCGTTGTTTGTTAAGCGAAGAAGGTCGGAAAGTCCCGAATTCAGGCGCATTGCAACGATCGGCAGGCCGAACGCCGATGCTTCGAGCAGCGCCAAGCCATATGAGTCCGCCATACCGAGCATCACAAATATGTCGGCGCGAGAGTAAAAGCGCGCGAATAGCTCCTGGCGGCTGAAGTTCGGCTCGTAAAAATCGACAATCCCGGCCAGTTCTTCCCGGTAGTGGCGGCATTCCGGCGGCAGGTCGCAAATAAAGTCAGCCCGGAAGTCGAATTCGTTTTTCAGTTTCTTCACGGCTTCGAGAAAAAGAGCGCCCCCTTTTACCCAGAATCCTCTGGCAACAAACAAGAGTCTCGGCTTGGTGGAAGGTTTGCGAATCGGCTGAGCCTCGGCCGGAAATGCCAGCGTGGGGTAAATGACGCGTACTTTGTCATTTAGCCGCGCCTCCGGGAATAGTTTGCAGAACGACTGCCTGGCGCTGTCCGACCAGACCCGAATGGCGCGGCAAGATGGCTGCGACAGGGTCATCCGCAAATGTTCGACAAAACGTGCATTGCTTAGCAATCGAGGGGAGTAGAAGCCAAGGACGTTCACATTTTCGTAGTCGCCAATCCACGGCGAATCGCCGTAAATCAGGTGGCTGCAGCAATGTATCAGGCGCCCCCGAGAGGCCGACCTGAGCATGATCCCGCTGCGGAGCCGCTGGTACGAGATCGCTCCCAGGCTGGACCGGCGCACCTGGGCGGCCAGGCGACTCGCGAATGGCACGGCACGCATTGCGACGCCCGCTCTGTTTCCGGCTTCAGGGACCTGTGCTCCCAGAACGCTATAGGCTACGTCGCCGCTAAGAATGTTGCGCATCTCGGCCATCGCGGGATGGCCAGGCAGAGAAAGTGTGACATTAAGTCCGGGCATCACGTCTCTGGCGCACGGTCGCCCGGATCGCAGATCGGATAATCATCTCCGGGGCTTCATACTACGGGCACCAGGGCGATCAGAGGGCCCTTGCCCGGCGTCAGCCTTCGCTTCAGCGCGAGTGCGGGGCGCTCGATTACCCAATACGATGCTTCCGCGCACAGGAATATCGCGATCAAATTCGCCGGAAACTTCACGAATCGTTCCGTATCCAGGCCGGTGAACATTTGTTGCCAAAGGTAGAGGCTGTATGAAATCAGGCCGATGTGGCGAACCGGCCGAAGGTTCAGCAGCCGGCCGGCTACGGAATTCGGCCGGAGAACAACATAGACCAGAATGATCCCGATGCAGAGTGCCTCTGTACTGTATCCGATCAGGGGGCGAAATGCCCGGTAGTTGCGATCCAGATACGGGTCGATGATATACAAGTACAGGGCTGACGGCGCCGCGTAACGTAGCCTTCCGAGCGAAGGCAAGAGCCGGTCGAATCTATCCGCATCCATCGCGAGGGCGATGGCGCAGCCTGCGAGAAAATGGTCTGGCAGCAGAAGTAAAGTCGTATGAATCCGTTGCTGGTACACGGGCGGCACCAGCAAAAAGGCGGCGATGCGCACCAGCGGCGCGACGAAGAAAAACGCCGCCACATTGCGGAGATTCGCCGCGGAGCGCAGCCTCTTCACAAAAGACGGCCAGATCAGGTAGAACTGTTCTTCCAGGCTCAGACTCCAAAGATGGCCGAAGATCCATATGCCGCTATATGGGCCGATGTTCCACGTGTACGTCAAGGCGAAGAGAAATGCCGCGCGAGGAAGGACGCAGGCTCCTGCCATCGTCATGATTCCCACGATCGCGACGAACGCATAAAACGGCGGAAAGATTCGAAGCGTTCTTCGAAGATAAAAGGCGCGGAGGTCGATCCCGCCGGCTTCGCTCCGTTCCTTCAGCAGCAGATGCGTGATCAGGAAGCCGCTGATGACGAAGAACATCGCCACACCCAACTCCCCCTGCCTGAACGGTTGCAGCAACGGTATCGCGTCAAGCTGCGGCGAGCGAAGGTGGCCCAGGATGACCGATAAAACCGAGAATGCGCGCAGCCCGTCGAGCGATGGAATTGACCTCTCCCGCTCTCCCTTACCTACGTGAGTCAGATTCACTGTTGGCGCTCTTTTCGGTGTGGCTCCGCCGGGATGGCAGCAGGTCCGTGTAGAGATCGGCATGAGTCTCTGCCACCTGGGTCCATGAGAGCGTCGGCGGGGATGCACCGAGACTAGCGTCCCTTTCGCTTCTTCTTGTGCAATTGACGTATTCCGAGTGGTTGGCCAGAAGCTCCCGAAGTGCCTGGCGCACTTCCTCCGGATTGCCGGGGTCGGCTGTCACGCCTAGATTCTGCGCCTCAACCCTGGCCCCAATTTCCCCAAAACAGGTGGCCAGAACTGGAACGCGGTACTTTTGACACAATGAGAGGATGCCACTTGAGCCGTCGCTGTCGCGATAGAGTAATGCCACGACGTTCACTGCGCCAAACAGACCGGACATTGCGTTCTCAGGAACAAACGTTCTCCGGATGATGGTTTTCCCGGCCCAACCCGCCTCTCTCGCTACTTCTTCGGGGTCGGGGGCGATCCATCTTGCAGTGTCGCCGATCAGGAGCACCCGAAAGTCTTGTGGTAATCCGCGAAGGGCCTGAAATAATTCGATATAGCCTTTTCTGGGCGCAATACAGCCGATCACGGCCACAATCGGGCCGTCGTCTGGCAAGTCCAGCGACTCTCTGTACTTGCTGCGCTTCTCCTGAGCCGTCGCTTCCGGCGATTCCTCTGCCGGAAGCGGGATAATACGGACGGCCCCTGGCCCGACAGCCCTGGCCCAACCGGCCTCCAGCGCCCTCGTCTGGACGACAAGCGTGAGTTTGCTTTGGCGACACATTTTACGCAACTTCCGGACGCTCCAGCCAAAGGCCTCAGGCGGCGCAAACGTAGTGACCACAATCCGCGCGGGTGCGCGGAGAACAAGAGCGAGACACGCGATGACGAGTCCGGACGGTGGGCAAAGAAGGTGAATGACGCGGAGGCCGTTGCCGGACTGGGCTTTTCCGGTTGCAAACAAGACGGTGACGGCGGTGGCGGCGACGTTATAGAAGTAGATCTGCCACCGCCAGCGGACGCTCGACGGCGAGGCGGTTCCACCGTGTGGTACGCCACTGACTTTGCCGAAAAGCCTCTTGAGCCAAGGCGGGAAACCCGACGAAACGCGTCGGACATCACAGCCCGTTTTCTCAAGAACGAGGTCCGCATCGTCGTGCATTCCGTCGAACGTCAGCAGCGTCGGCCGAAGTCCGGCCCTGGCCAGGCTCGACGCCAGGTTACCGGCAAACCACGATTGGTGCCCTGTGCTGCGCCCGAGCGGTTCGACGACGATCAATTCGAAGCTGCCCGTTGCGGGAACCGAGGGAGCAGGTCCCATAGCTTCCGTTATTTGCGCCGCCCTGTTCGTCCCCTTACCGCCCGCGACGCCTCTATCCTCAATATGGTCCAATCACGCCGCCTGGATGTTAAACCGCGACTGCCGCGGTTCCGCGTGGTTCCGATACGTTCGCCCGAAAGTGTTCCTTAAACGCGCTCATTTTCTTCTCGATCAGGTTCCAGCTGAGGACGGCAACCAGGTAGGTTATGAGGAAGCCCGCGGCCATGGTCAACAGCATTTGTCCCCAAAATCCATGAAATTCAGCCCTGACCACCTGCCTCACGACGAGTATGATCGGATAGTGGAAAACGTACATGGCGTAGCTGTATTTGCCCAATGCACGAAGGGGGCGGGCCGAAAGCGCTGCAGTGAGCCATGGCGGCGGCGCCATGGCAAGTGAGAGAAGCCCTGCGAAGGAAACGGCAAGAAGGGATGGGCCAAAGACCGACATCGCCGGCGTGGCGAAGATGGAGGAGCTTTCAAGAATCACCACGGCGCAGAGCAGCGAAATTGCCATCAACGATGCCCGGCGGAATCCCTGTGTAGCACCTCCCTCAAAAAGCACCGTGGCCAGCAACGCGCCCGCCGCAAGCTCATCGAAACGGCAGAAAGTATAGTGATAAAGGGCATCGGAGCTGAAGCCGGACAGTAATAACGAAGCGCGAACGATGAGCGCCACTGCCATTATTGCGATGCAAATTGGCTTCATCCGACGGGCGTACAGGAACACGACAAGGGGCCATATCGTGTAGAACTGTTCTTCTATCGCGAGTGACCAAAAGTGTCCAATCGCGACCGGATTGTGCCCGATTCCCCAGTTTTCGAGGTAAAGCCAGAACCAGAACTGGTCGATCGAGGGGTAAGACACTCCCGAAGGAATGCCGTTGAAATACTCCGGCACATGGAAGTGACGGAACAACGGTGCGACGACCCAAAACCATGCTCCTATCGAGAGATATGCAATCGGGAAGATGCGCAGACATCGTCTCGCATAGAAAGACCGAAAGTAGTTCGATGCCAGGCGAGTCCGCAGAAGTATCCCGGTAATCAGAAGGCCGGATAAGACAAAGAATAAATCGACACCAGCCCAGCCGAAATTCAACAGCATCGCGGCGGCGTTCTGGAGAATGCCTTTCGGAGGTACAGTCGTGGAGCTGAAGTGATGCAACATCACGGTCGCAACGGCGATTCCGCGCACTCCGTCGAGTTCTGGTAACCTTCGCTCGCTCATATTGGCCGAGAGCCGGGCGGCGACGGCCTCGGTGGTGGCCGGAGCCTGCGGGTCTCGTGCGTGCCAGGCTGGCTACAGTTGCGGGCGTTAGTGGGCATTTGCCTAAGACGACAAGATCTGACGAATTCCACGCTTGACAGCTCCTGGCACCAGGGAATTGAGCGGACGCACTATCGGCCAGAGCCTCGACACGACCCCGAACCTCATAGCCTCAGTTGTTCGGCGATGCATCAGCGCAACTGATTCTTCGTTTTGCCCGAACCGTTCGGCGGCCGCTATCGCCAGATCGAGCGCAAACCCCACTTGCCCCGTCAGCATGGCGAAAGTCCACAGCAGCGCATAGTCGGCGAGTGGAGCGTGGCGCTCTTCGAGCGACGGAATCGTCCGCAGATACCGTGCCTCGCACCAGCCGGGGCTTGTACGGATCGACGCATGCACCGCGCCTGAACCGAATCCCCGGGCCTCCAGCGCCACCCGTGTCTTCCGCCGCATCCGAACCGCACCGACGACATTCAGATCCGACAGCCAGAATCCGTTTTCCATCATCTGCCGGTGAGTTTCCGGAAACATATCTTCGTCATGGTACATGTTGAAGAGACTTGACTCCAGATCCGCGGCAAGAACGTCCCGAAGCTTTGAACCCAGTCCCATGAAGATTCGCAGATCGGTTCCCTGGCTGTCGATCTTCACCCAGTGGGCGGCCGGCAAACCGAGATCGTCCAAAGCCTTATCGAGGGTGGTCGCCGGCACAGTGGTTTTTCGGTCGACGTCGAAGAAAGGGGCGATGAAGTAATCCGCCAACGACTTGGCGTCGGGCTCCAGCGTGCTGGAACAATAAGGACTTGCCGTGAGGATAAATCCGACGGTTTCGTTCGCGCCGCTTCCCGCGACCGCCCGATTCACGATTACGGACTTTCGGAAGGCCCCGTCTCTTATCGTCTTAATTTCGCGGAGGTCGGGGTCGAATCCTACGTATATGGACGATGCGCCGATTCTCTGCCAGATCTCCGGAGGGCCTCCGGACGCGCCGACGTCTACCAACACGGGGGAGATATTCAGGCGCGCGATCAGTTCCGAGGGATTCTTCCACTTCACGCCGATTGTCCAGCCCGGCCAGGAGTTCGCAAAGATGTCCGGAGCGCCAGTCTAAGCCTGAACGGTATGTACCAGGCCGAAGTCAAACTGTATGTGATGAACGACCCGAGTGCGGCTCCAATAACTCCGAGGCGGCGGATCAACAGGTAACAAACCATCACGTTCAGGATCGCCTGCAGGACCATCATGCGCCCCTGATCGCGAGCGATGCCCAGCGAACCCAGGGCCGTGGAATAGACACCGGTCACGGATTGAACCAATACGTTTGCGCCGATGGCCAGGGCGAGCAGCGGATTCCATTCCACCTGCCCGTGAGACCAGCGCTCCATGAGCGGGCGCCCCGCCAGTTGCATCGCTGCCAGCCAGCAGGCCGTCACGCCGACCGACGCCGCGGCCAACCGACGCACCCAGGAGCGTAGCCAGGCTCTTTCGCCCTTCCGCCAGGCATCGCCGAAAGCCGACCAGTAGGGCGTTATCAGGAGTAACACGGCTGCCTGCGCATAGGAGAACATCTGGGCGTGCAGGGCGAACACCGTAGCGTAGCCCGAACCGAGGATAAGATTGACCAGGAAAATGTCGGCCTGCACAATCAGGACCCAACTGGCTTCCATGATAAGAAACCAGACGCCGGCCCGATAAAGGCCCCGCAGGACGCTGAATTGAACGAGGCTCCACCGTAACCTCACTCCAAGAGCCCTGGGCATGAAAGCCGCGCCCACGATCAGGCCAACCAGGTTCGCGATCAGAGGCGACGTTATGGCGACGGTTTGCCCCGCATTGGTGCGAATGGCAATCAGAAAGAAGAGCAGGCCGGCAAATAACCCGAAGATCAAGTATGGCGAGAGCTTGTATTCCAGCTGAAAGGCGGAATAGGCGGCGCGTACCATGCTGAAGGGGATTGTTATCAGGATGATCCAAAGGCTGGTAAGGATCAGATGGAGATATCTGGGATCCTGATAGAAGTCCGGATAGTTCAGAATCAGGGGCCACGGAAGAACGCCGGCAATGAGTGTGAGAACGAGTCCGGTTCCCGTCATTAGAATCACCAGGAAAACGAAGGCGGTCGAAAACAGGCGAGTCGCGGCAACATTGCCTTCGCAAGCCTCGCCGCCGGCGTCGCCGAGCGCGATCTGCGTATGAATAAGTTCATTCTTGAGGCTTTGCCCCAGTCCGCCCTGCGTCAGTCCGAGCCAGTTGACCATTCCGGTGATGGTAAGGCACAGGCCGTAAGATTCTTTTCCCAGATACCGCACGAGTATTGCGATCGTGAAAATCGAAATCAGGGATCTCGTGGCGGCGAGCGAGCCGTTCATCAGGGTCGTCATGCTGGCGCGGCGGACGCGAAGCGAAACTCCACTGAGCCTGTCGGACAGGGCAAGCTTGTAACGGGGATTCATCGTGACCGTAGTTTGCACTTGGCAGAGCCTGCTGCGCTTGAGAGCTAACGACCAGCCGAAGTCACGGAGGCAGTTCCGATCACCGGCCAGCGGTATCGGTTGATTCGGGCCGCGATACGCCGGCCGAATTCGATGCCTGGCTTTTCAACGCGGTCACGTAATACTCCCGCAAGAATCGCCGACGCTGCGACCGCAAGAAGAAAGAAAACAATCAACTGCAGCGATGGGGGGAGGATTCGCCCGAACGAATCGGACCTTCCGAGCCATCGGGCGGGGAGCAGAAGCCCGAAGTGAACGATATACATGCTGTAGCTCAAAACGCCGCATCGGGTCAGAAAAGGGTGCGTAACCAGCGGGAGCAAGGGTCCGCTGGCAAGCGCTACAAAGACGCATGAGACGAACCCGAACAAGGAAGGAGCGAGCAAGTGCGACTGCTCCGCCCACACGCCGCACCACTCCCCGAAAATCAGCCCGGCCAGCGCAAGTGCCGCCAGCGACAGGGCTGTTGTCCGGCCGGGCGGCAATCCGGACGCTACCAACCATTCCTGCGTCAGCGCGAAGAAGGCGACTCCCGTCAGCATGACCGGGAACTGCGTGAGTGGGGAGTAATAGGCGAAGCTGTTGTTCGGAACGGAATTGCCGTAGCGGAGATACGCCGCGAACAGCAGGGCCAGTGCCGAAACGACGAGGAAAAGTGCGCCCCTGCGCCATTTCTGCGTGGCGAGGTACAGCCAGGGGGCCGCCAGGTAAAAGGACATTTCCACGCCGATTGACCAGCCACCTGGAACTACGTTGTTGTTTCCCCGCGCAAACCAGGCATTTAAGAACAGCAGATTCGTGAGGATCGCGATCGGGTCGGTGCTCCCGAGGGACTCGTGCATCCCGAGGCGAGTTGTGATTATCTTGAGGCCGCAATAGGCCGCAATTCCCAGGTAATACATCGGCGCTATGCGAAACGCGCGCCGTGCCCACCAGGAAGGAATGCTTTCGCCGCGGCCCAAATGCGAACGCAGCGTGGTCGAGATGGTGATGGCGCTCAATACGAAAAACAACTGGACCCCGTACTGTCCCGATTCGCATACCTTTTGGAGAAAAGGGGGCAGGAAGCGCACTTCCTGGGAGGAATGAACCAATATGACGGCAAGAATTGCGATTCCGCGGACGCCATCGAGCCAGCTAATTCGCCGCGTTTCAGCAAGGCCTGCCATCGAGTGGACGTGCGCGCGCGGCATTGACAAGAAACCCCAGTGTCGGCTACGGAAATGAAATCGCGCGCATACCAAAGGCGTTAATTTTGCAAAGCTACCGCCGTCTCAGTCCCAAAGCCCGACTGTGGATCAAATGGAGACCATGCAAAGGCGGTGGATCTCTCTGTATTCTATACCCGTTGGCCTAAAACGCCGGGATTAAAGCCAGGATATCGAAGAATTCGGCCGAGATCCCAAAGCAGGTTCGCGGAATTTCCACAGCTTCGCTGGCTTCTGTCACGTGGTTATTTTACGATCAGCACTGCGGCGGTAAACGAATACAGAACGTATTTGTCCGCCGAGAAGCCCGGTCACCTGCTTCCGAGAATTCAATCATGGCGGCCGGACGGAACCGGCATTGCCACCTGTCCTCGGGGCACCGTGCCTGACATTGGACAAGCGCCGCGACGGATCGGCTACCGTGCGCCTTCGGCTTCGTGGAACAGGCTCGACTTGCGTAGCGTGCCATCAAGCGCTTCAACTCCCGCAAGGTCCTGTTAGACTTCTATTGAAATCATGCGATCCAGGAAGCCGCCGGTCAAGCTGGCGGAAGACGCACTGTTCGACTACGCCGTTCGCAGCCTTGCGAATCGGGCCTGCTCGTCGGACGAACTGCGCTTCAAGCTGCGCGGCCGCGCGGCGAAGCTTTCCGACGTCGAGCCCATCATTACAAGGCTCAGGGAGCTGAAGTACCTCGACGACAAGCGGTTCGCCGAACTGTACACCGCGATGCGGGTCGAAAACGACGGGTTTGGGCGAGCCAGGGTTCTGCAGGACTTGCGCGGCCGCCGCGTGGCCTCGAAACTGGCCGAACAAACCGTGTCGAAGGCGTTCGTCGACAAGGACGAAAACGATCTGGTAGCGGCGTACATCGAGCGGCGGATGCCCCGCATTGCGGCGGGCGGGCATATTGGCGACGAGCGAAAACTGGCCTCCGCCTACCGGAAGCTGCGCCGGGCCGGTTTTTCTTCCGGGGCGACGCTGACCGTCCTGAAACGATTCGCCGCTCATCCCGAACTGCTCGACGAACCTCCGCCGGACGACGAGCCTTCCGACGACTGACCGGGCAGCCGGGTCCACCCCTGCGCGCCCCGCAACGCCATCGGGTCTGCCGAAACCCGGTTGGTATCATCACATAGAAGCTCTCGGGTCCGACCAGAAGCGCTGGCAGAGCATCTGCCGCAACGCCGCAGACCTGAGTTGCGTCCATAGACTACTGGATTCATGAAAAAGTTATCATTCGCCTGCGGTCTGTTGATCGCTTCAGGGTCAGTGTTCGCCCAGCAGTACACTATCAACACGATCGGTGGCACTGCCACGTCGCCCGGATGGTCGGGCGACGGCGGACCGGCTACGCTCGCCCAGATCAATACTCCGATCCGCGTCGCCCTCGATTCCAGTGGCAATATTTACATCACCGATCTGATGAACTCGTCTATTCGCGTGATCACACCGAGCAACGGCCAGATCAATTCGGTTGCGGGCAATGGCAATCCGGGCTACTCCGGCGACGGCCAAGCCTCGAGTGGCAAGCAGCTATCCTCGCCGCACGATATCGCGTTCGATGCCGCGAACAACCTTTATATCGCCGATACGGGAAACAGCCGGATCCGCATCATTTCCAAAGGCATTATCAATACTTTCGCGGGCAATGGCACACGCGGCGTTGCGGGCGCGAATCTGGGGGATGGCGGTCAGGCAAGGAGCGCGGAACTGATTCTGCCGACAGGACTGACCGTGGATAAGAGCGGAAATGTCTACATCGCCGACATTGGAAATGCAACGGTCCGAAAGGTGACGCCGAATGGCATCATCACGACTATCGCGGGAACGGGATTTCTTTCGTTTGGCGCATACTCCGGTGAAGGCGGTCCGGCCACGAAGGCACTGCTCGGCCAGCCTTCCTCTCTGACGACTGACAGCGCGGGCAATCTCTACATTGTCGACACGGGATTAAGCCGGCTGTTTCGCATCGGGAGCGACGGGTTGATCCACACGGTTTATACGGGCTTCGTGGCTCAAAACTGCACGTTCGACGCCGCAGGGAATCTCTATACCGCGGACCAGGTCACCCACACAGTTCATAAAATCCTTCCGAACGGCTCCGACCTGTGGATCGGCGGCGATGGCGTTTCCGGATGGTCGGGCGATGGTGGCCCCGGCACGATGGCGCAGATGGCGCAACCCTACGGCGTAGCCGTCGACCCGTCGGGCAATGTCTACGTGGCCGAGGTGACTAATGCGATTATCCGGGAATTGTCGCCCGTGCCGTTTTCCGTGGGGGCAATCGCCAACAGCGCCTCAAACGAGCCGTTTGAAGTTGCGCCCGCCGGCTTTGGCGATGCGACCGTCCCCATTGCGCCGGGCGAGATAGTAACGATATTCGGGGTTGGCTTGGGTCCGGCCAATCTGGTCGTTAATCAACCGCAGGCAAACGGCTACTACGGCACGCAGCTGGGCGGGACGACCGTGACGTTTAACGGAACCGCCGCACCTTTGATTTATGCGTCCTCCACGGTGGTTTCGGCCATTGTGCCCTATGAGATTAACGGCCTGACGTCCGCCAATCTCGTGGTCACGTACCAGGGGAAACAATCCGAAGTCGACGTGGTGCCTGTGGTTCCGAGCCAGCCCGGCATTTTTACTCTGAATTCGACGGGTTCGGGCCAGGCGCTCGCCGTTAATCTCGATGGGACCAACGACCTGAACAGCGCGGCGAATCCGATTGCCGCGGGCGACTACGTCCTGATCTATGCGACCGGTGAAGGCCAGACTTCGCCGGCCGGCGTGGATGGCAAGCCAGGACTTGGCGCCGCTCCTTTCCCGATGCCCATTAACCCGGTAACCGCGTTCATCGGAGGCATTCAGGCGGTGGTCGGATACGCGGGCGCCGCTCCTGGATTTGTGGCTGGCGTGATGCAGATCAATGTGCAGGTCCCCGCCGGCGTTCCAGCGGGGAGCGCGGATATGTACCTGACGATCAATACCATCTCGAGTCCGACTGTACAGATCCAGGTATCCCAGTAAGGTCTGGTGGCGCGGCTATTTTGCCGCAGGTGACGGTGCGGCGGACGCGGGCGGCGCCGGAGCCGGGCCAAAGAACGAGTCGCTGATATCGAACTTCGTCTTCTCCGTAAGCGCGGCAACCGCTTTTCGCGCCAACTCCGGTTTCAGCTTGGCGACGATTTCCGGCGTCACTTCGGCAAGGCTCTTGACGGTGTGGGTCTGCACCTGGATGATATGGTAACCGAACGGGCTCTGCACGGGTTCGCTGATGTCGCCGGGTTTCAGAGCAAAGGCCGCCTGCTCGAACGGAGGGACCATCTTGCCTCTGCCAAACTCGCCCAGATCGCCGGCCTGAGCGCCCGAGGTGGTGTCGTCGGATTCTTCTTTTGCGATTTTGGCGAAATCCTCGCCGCCCACTATCCGTTTTCGGATCGACTCGGCTTTCGCTTTCGCTTCTTCGTCGGTCAGTTCCGGTTTGCCCGGCGTCGCGGGCATCGGGGAGCCTTTCATACGGATCAGAATGTGCCGCGCGGTCAGCGATTCGTACTCGCTCTTATGGGCATCGTAAAAGGCCTGGATATCGGCATCGGGGACCGTGATCGTCTGTTGAAGGTTCAGGAACATCGCCTGCGCCAGCATGTTGTCGCGCTGAAAGTCCAATTGCACTTTGGTTGCGGGATCCTTGTCGAGCCCAAGCCGGAGGGCTTCGGTGGAAAGTACGGATAACTCGACGAGATTCTTGGCAAAATCGCGCCGACCGGGGCCGCGGGCCACTTCCTGGTATTGCGGAGGGAGCGCCTTGATGTATTGTTCGTACTGGCCGGCGGTGATCTTGTGATCGCCCACGGAAATGACGACGGTGTTGGGATCGGTTGGTGGCGCGGCGGGAGCCGGAGGCGCGCCTGTGCTCATGGTTGGCATTTGGGCGGACAGGGCGGCGCAAAACGCCAGAGAAATAAGGGAAAGTTTCACTTCTCCATTTTAACGCAGCGAGGAGCGCTCCAGTAAGCGCTGGTAGTGCCTGAAAGTTGCGTGGGGTGATTTTTAAGCGTTCGGCGACGTACCCCACAACTCCGTGGACAGTTCCTGCGCCTGGTGCCAACTGAGGCCATTGCTCAGCGCCTGCTCATTGGCCAGCCCAGATCGTTCCGCCGCTGACTCCGCTGTTGGAACCATCTCTCCTGTCCGATCCAGTTCCGCCGCCTGCTTCGGGAAATTGTTCCGCCAGTGAGCGATTATCTGCTGGACGAACGGGTTGGGCGGCTCCATCTGTCTTTTATGATGGCACGTCCTGTGAGCCACAGTGATATGCTGCCGGGATGCTCGTTTGGCTGTTGACCGCTACTGTTGTGTTTCTGGTCTGGCGATTCACTGTCCGAGGGCGTCAGCGGGGATTCTTCCGTGTTTTCTTCGACCTCATGCTGACGATGCTCGCGCTCGGTTTGATCTGGAGGACGGTTGAGTGGTTCACGTATCGGTGAGTTTGAACACCTTAGGATGCGATTCGTTTTTTCGTCTGCATTGGACGCAATTCCGAAACTGAGACAATCGCACAAGTCGGAATCGTCATGTCGCCGCAGCCCTGATCACCGGCGTTCGCGTGGTTCCCCGAAACGTGTGGCACTACAAGTTTGCAATCTTCGCCGTCGTATGCCAGCCAACCGACAGACTTGCACGTCAGCGGCTTCGGCGATACGCCGTCCAACGGTTGCCAGTCTGGAGAACATCCAAAAGAGTCACGCCATTCGATAAGAACGAGTTTCACTGTGCTGATTTATTCTGCCCGAAGTAGCGACGCGGCCTGGTTTTGTTAGCGTCGGGAGTTTGTGCCAAGGCCGATCCGGCAACGCTCTTTGGCTTGGATCGGTAGGATGGTGTCCTCAGTACATCACTTGCTTCTGTAGCGACCCGTTTTGACGTTACGGCTTTTGTTGACATGAATAGACCACCTGAAGAAAATTATAGCGCCTTTTACGTCGGTAAATCGGCAGCCGAAGGGTGCCTTCATTTCACGGAGCCTGTATTGACCTTCGAGGCGCTACTGATGAATTGCTCTATCTCATCACTCCCAACGTGCAGCCTTGCTGGACGGTCACGAAAGGGAGGCTCGACCATGTATATTTTCCCGGACTCTTCGAGGGTGAATGGCGATTCGTAGCTCCAAATCCAACTCGGCGATTCTGGTCGTCTTGGCCTGACAAGCCGACAAAACAGGACCGTAATCCATATCGCTGCGGCCACCATGATCGGGAGGAGAGCGAACGAGAGGACAAAGCACGCATTACCCCCTACGACGTGTTTGAAGTTGTCCGTTAGCCAATTGGCAATATATGCCCACAATTTTGTAGACAGCATTACTAGCGGAATTCCGACCCACGCACAGAGTCCCTCTGCGAACTCCTTAATCTCGTTCAGCCGCCTGCATCGTGGGCAAACCAAAGCATACGTAGATTTGTGTTGAAGAACATCCGGACCAGAGGTTTTTTCGCAGTAGAAGCATGGCTGTTCCGACCACCAAGTATCAGGCACTCTCATACACTGAATAAGCCAGATTATCGCACCACCCGTTCGTTCTCCTGTAAAGAATGTCGCCATTTCTCAGTGGCGTGCGGTTGGGTAATGGCCGTGCTACGCCAGCAGTTCCTTGATTTCCCAGATGTGATCGGTGATCCCCGCTTCCATACCCGGCGTCACCCGCAATGACCGATGCACGCGGCAGAAGTTGTAGTAGGCGAAGTGCAGGCAATACGCAGCCCAGAGATTCTCCCACTTCTTTGAGAACGCATTCGTCAGACGAGTCAGACGCCGCATTTGCATTCTGATGGTGAGGTTCTGGCGCTCCACGATGCTGGTACAGGCACGGGACGTGTCGGGGTCGCCCATGATTGGGACCACCTCCGTATCGACCACTTCACCGGGAGAGTAGCGGTGTTCGGAGTCGGGATCGTTGCGGTAGACCTTGATGAGTTGCGCGAAACTCACGCGGTCGCCCAGCGTGTCGCAAATGGCCGGAACGTAGGGTTTGAAGCCATCGGTCGTGATCTGGAAACTCTGATTCGACGTGGCGGCGCGAAGCCCTTCGATGAATACCTGAGTCGTTGCTGTGTCCCGACGCCCCAAGGCGAAGTTCAGGACCAGTTTCGTGTGGCGCTCGATTGCGACGAAGCAATATTGATCGCCGATGGTGAGGTTGTTCGCTTCGCGCGGCATCTTGTGGCCTTCCTTCTTGCCCACGTATCCCCAAATCTCATCAGCCTCAACGTCCTTCACCGGGACGTTCACAATCAGCCGCCCCATGAGTTTCTCGCAGCGGTCGCCTGCCAGCACGAGAATCCGCATGATCGTATTCTGATCGACGCCGGTAATCCGCTGAATGGAGCGGATCGAATTTCCTTCAACGAGAAGTTTGACGACCATGATCGCCTTTTCTTCCGACACGTACATCTCGCCCAACGTAAGCCGGTGCGGTTCGGTGAGTGTCTTTTTACAGTCCGGGCAGAGAAACCGGCGCAATCCATTGCGGTTTTTCCCGTGCGCATGGCACCGTACCCGGCACTGCGGGCAAACCATACTGATTGCGGACTTTACTGTCTTGACCATGATTCATTATACAGCTATCGCTAGTTGTTTTGCAAGGGCAAATGCGTGGGGAAAATCAGGGGACTGGGTATTTCCCTGCGGTCCCCTGATTGTTATTTATGGCCTTTCGGCCTATGATGGGATCACAACGGTGATCGTCACGTCCCCGACTTGGACGCGGATCGTGATTCTACCGTTGGCCCGCTTGATTGACACCATGCGCGGCTCCTTTAACTGGACGGAAGGCATTCGGCTTTAGACCGAACGCCTTCCTCAAGACCCGGCCCGGCCTCACTCGCGGTGAGTTCGGGCCGTTTCATTTTGGAGCTTAGCAAATCACCCCCAGGGGGGATGTGGGAATCCAAAAGTAACATTTGGGAAAGTTGGGAAACTTTGGGAAAATCTATCGTATGTGACTGAAAGTCAATCAGTTGGAATAGATGAATATTTTATCCTTGGAGCGTCCCTGTGCGAGTTTAGCCCCATAACCACCTTGGTTAGAACCTTCGGAATGACTTTCCGCCCCGCGAGTATTTTCAGATTGGTCTTGTGGTCTGGGCCGTTATGCTGTTCGAGCGTGTTGTGGTCCCATCCGCGTTCGTTAAGGCGTTCTCGGAACCACGCAGCCCTTCGGGGAAACGGAGCATCTTCGCTTTCGTGCCTGAACGGTTCTTGTTTGGGCGGTTCGCGTTGAGGTAACTCGCTTGTTGGGAGACCGCTGCGCGCCTTGAGTCGGAGTTCCTCGACCTTCTGTTCAATAGCAAGTCGTTTTTGCGCCTCAAATTCGATCTCAGTCTGTTCGTTTCTCTTTGTGAAATCATCGATCTGGCGCGCAAATTCCGCTTGAATAGTCTGCTGCTCCAGTCTTCTGGCACCCGCCTGAAGAACGTGACAGAGGTTTGCAGACGCAAGGCACGGATTGTTTATGCGCCCCGTTTGCGACTTACACAGAACGCCATTGCGCCATGCGCTTCCTTCGCCTGGAAGGTCATTTGGGCTTTCGTGCTTCAATGCAGCGAGCCAAATAGACCACGGGTTAACTGCGTCCGATTTTAGTTTTAGTCCAGCGTCGGTGCAAAGTGCTTCGAATTGCGCCTTCGTGCTCCGGCCAATGTCGCTGTCTTCAAAGTTGACCTGCATTTCAAGATCAGTGCCAAATAAGGCCCACGTATAACTGGTCTCGGAACGGTTAATCGCGCGAAACTCTGCTGCGAGTTTGCGCCAGAACTCAGAGGTGGAATCTGCCATCAGCGACCGTTTGCAAACCGGCGCGACGGAGCGGTACGATGGGGGTGTCTAGTCCTTACATCGAACTGCCCTGGCGCAAGCCGGGGTTTTTCGTTTCAGGGACTATGATATCGGTTTACGTTGCACCGGTTGGGAATTCGCAATCTTCGATGGCTACCGAATCCTACGATAAAATAAACTTGAGATGGAAAGCGGTATCAATATGGCGCGCGGGATCAATTCCAAGACCGAACTTGGCCTTGTGCTGGAACGCAGAATCCTGGAAATTTTGAGTGAAGCGGAGGCGAACACGCACTTGGCATTGTGCGTCCTGCGGGCCGTCTCGGCCCATATCGAAGCACTACCTTCTGGTATTCGGATCTGAGGCGATTACAGCCACTCCGTCGGCCTCTTCCTGCAACTCCCCAGTTGTGCCGACATCAGGCACAACGAATTGTATATTTACCGGAACGAATGGAGCGTAGGCACCGCTAGTTTGTGGCTTTCCGAGTTTCACTTCATCAAGGACGGCTTTCAGCGCCTCAGCATCTTCGCCGTCCACGGTGATCGTATTTTGCCCAGGAATACCCGCTGTGAGCAGTACGTTTATCCGACTGCCAGAGTCCTCAATAGTGAAGTGAACGATGTTCGCAAGGTTGACTAGGCGATCACCGATCCAGATGAAATTATCCATCCCGGCAGCATATCAGACCATCTTGCCGCTACGGCTTCTTTCGCGGCCTTCCGCCACCCCGCGTCTTCCGTGCAGCCGCCATCTGCCGGTAGTGCTCAACGCCGTGCCGCAACGAGGTCGTAGAGCCGCCCTTGTGTCCCAGCACGGCAGCGGGCGCAAGATGCTCCTGCCCGATCAGGTCATTGACGATGCCCAGCGCCGCGCGGAGGTTCTCCCGGCACGCGCCAGTACGGTTCTGCGGCAACGGCGGAGTCGTCTCCAGGATCAGGTCCGCTTCGGATATGAGGTTTTTCAGGGCGTTGAGTTCGGTTCTGCTGGATGGCACACTTTAACGGTAGGACGGATTTGGGACGATTGCAAGCGATAGCTGTTTTTCATCCAACGCAACTTTCAGGCAGTACCTAAGCGCTCGCCAATGCCGAAATCGAGTACCCGGTCTGACAGAGACCGTAGCCGGATTCCGCCTTTTGGTGTCCACGAATGGCGTTTGGCGAAGTGCGCGTCGGGCTTGGGTTCTGTCGACGCCGGGACATGATTCGCGTGTCGGCATTCGGCGGGCGGTTGCGGACTGCACCGGTGGCGTTACCGGCTCTCTGGCCTGGGGCGATCCGCCGGAGGTACCAAAACCGTTGGCGGGCGGGTACTGTCGGTGAACGCTGCGCGACCAGAGAGGAGTTGCACCGGAATTACCACCAACGCCCTTAGAATAACTAAATGGGTAATTCCACGGGTCCTCTCCCTAAAAGTGAGACAAAGATCTTCGATCCTCGCGACGTCTCCACTGGTTCGGGCGGAGCCGAGTTGGTCGATGCGAGCGTCGCGCGGCGAGGCGAACAATGGTGGATGTACCTCGCCGGGCAGGCACAGGGATCTGGAGCCACGGATTTGTACAGTGCATCGCTCCCCTCGGGGGCGGCGCTCTCCGCCACCGGATGGAAGATCAACCGGAGCACCCGGGAAGAACCTTTGCCCGTTGCAGGGCGCAGCCTCAGCGATGCCTGGGACGGCAAAGGCGGACGGCACTGCCCTTGCTACGTCAGGGGTTGGGACCCTGGCGGCCGCGAGTGGCGGGAGCGCATCTACTACGCGGGAGCGGCGCAGAATCTTTGGGGGCCGTACACAATCGGCTTTCTGGAATGGGACGGAGAGCGTTGGATCGACAGGGCAAGCCCTGTCTTTATCGCAACGGAGGATTGGGAACGCGGAAGCGTCTACGAACCAAACCTGATTTACCACGATGGCAAGTGGAAGATGTGGTATGTAGCCGGATCAAACTACGAAGATCACCTCGCACAAGGCTACGCAGAAAGCGATGACGGCATCAACTGGAGCCAGCCCCGAGTGTTTGCGCCGCCTGAGATGAGGATGTTCGATTTCTGCGTCCGTGAACGCGGAGGATCATTTGACGCTGTCTTCGCGCGTGTCTGGGTGAGGGAGGGCTCAGCGCCGCCCGAGTCGGGATTGTGGTGGTGCAGATGCCCCGAACCATCCGCAACGCTTTCTGACTGGAGCCAACCGATTCAGATCATGACCGCTGAGGATCACGGGTGGCATTCCGGCCCGTGGAAGCCGTCGGTTCAGTTTAAGCAGGCTACGGGAGACCGCGCTCTGGTGTTCTTTGACGGTTCTTATCGAACCAGCGATCCGGGGCCTTTTCCGTTTGCCTTCACGCTCGGCTGCCTGGAAATAGATCTTCCGCTCCAAATGACAGGGAACCCGTAAGCAAGACGCGGCATCCGCCGAAGCGCGGGGTTTGCAGGCACCTCGGGAATTCGGCTGAATTGAACGATGCCCCGGTGTTCCGCCTAATGCAGACGCCGGAAATCTTGAATCGAGACGTCACGCCGACTGAAGAATTCCCTGGAAATACTCGATAGTCGGCCGCAACCCCTCTTCAAGGCTCACCTTAGGTTGCCATCCGAGAACGCGAAGCGCCTTCGAGATATCCGGGCAACGCTGCTTCGGATCGTCCTCCGGCAGCGGCTGACAGATGACTTTGCTCTTGCTCCCGGTCATCTCCGTGATGATCGTGGCGAATTCCAGAATCGTCATCTCGCGCGGATTACCCAGATTCACGGGCATCGGCTCGTCAGACAGCATCAGCCGATAGAGGCCATCCACCAGATCGCTCACGTAGCAGAAACTGCGCGTTTGGGAGCCATCGCCAAATACTGTGATTGGCAGTCCCTGGAGCGCCTGATCCAGAAACGCGGGCACAACGCGGCCATCGTTCAGCTTCATCCGCGGACCAAACGTGTTAAAGATGCGCGCGATGCTGGTGCGCAGGCCGCGCGCGCGATGCCACGCCATGGTCAGCGCCTCGGCGAAACGCTTGCTTTCGTCGTAACAGGAACGAAGCCCCACCGGGTTGACGTTGCCCCAGTAGCTCTCGGTTTGGGGATGAACGTTCGGGTCCCCATACGACTCCGAAGTAGACGTGACCAGAAACTTCGCGCTTTTCTTTTCCGCCAGCTCCAGCATGCGGCGCGTGCCGAGCGAGCCAACATCCAGCGTTTCAATTGGATACAGGAGGTAGTCCCTGGGGCTGGCGGGCGAGGCCGCGTGGATGACGAAATCGACCGAGCCTTCCACATCAAACGGGGCCGTAACATCCCGTTCACGGAACTCGAACGCGGGGACGCCGACCAGATGGGCGATATTGCGCTTCGCGCCAGTGAGAAAATTGTCCAGGCCCAGAACGGCGTAGCCCTCGCTCAGCAACCGGTCACAGAGATGAGATCCAATGAATCCTGCCGCGCCGGAGATTGCAACTCGCTTCATTTAGTCCCGATCCCGAAACTGACTTCTCTTGTCACATTCCCCTCGCACAGATGCGCCGCAATAAACGAATTTAGCATTCGCGTGTTTCCCGTGGGCGAAATCGCACATTCGTCATTGTCGAAATGTCCTCCACGCGTCCACGACCGGTCATAAACCCGAACAGATGCACCGGACCAACCCCTAACGCAATCCCATGGTCGTCAACTCGTCCAGAGCCTGAATCATTTCCTCAATACTCGGCGCCTCGAGCGGCACCAGCTTACAGGCAATGGAAATCGAAAGGAGCACTTCGCGGTCCCTGACGGAGAGAGTGCGCTGTATGTTCGTATAGGCCAGGCGTTTCAATTGGGGGAGAATGGCGAGTTCGGTCGAGTGCTTGTCGGTCAGGGCGAGCAGATAGGGACCTCGCCACCGAAACAAGAGGCATTTGTCGGCGAAGATTTCCTTTACGTGATTACTCATCACCTGAAGCATTTCGTCGCCCGCCTGAAATCCGTAGCGCGCGTTAATAGTGTCAAGCCGCCGTACGGCGAATGCGACCGCATTGTAGTCGTCCCGCAGATCCCACGCCGTAATAATGGCCTCCACGGCCTGGCGGGAATCGGGAAGGCCGGTCAAAGCGTCGATTTCGTCCTTTGAGCGAATCTGCGAAGAAAGCGGCGTTCCCTGGCTTCTGCGCAGCACATAACGGCGAATGCCTTCGAGACAAAGGGACAGACGCGTCCTGGCGGCCTCGGCGTCGCCGGCATTGCGGGCCGCCGAAACGTCGCGCTGGCTTTCCCTGAGCTCCTGCGAGAGTTTCCCGTCCACGTCTCCGATCGCGATAAGGCAGCCGGAAACGAGCGCGAGGGCGGTTTCCATCTCTTGATGCCGCGCCGCGAAGTGCCGCTCAACGGCCTCGAGATGCTCCTTCAGCATCCGGACGGCCGAAGCCGCGAGCACGGAAGCGGATTCGTCGCCGGCGAGCGCGATTTCGTCGCCGATTTCTCTCAGCGATTGCCGAAACGCCTCGACTTCCGCCGGGTTATGACCAAACGAATAGAGGGCTATGCCGTCCAGCAATGTCGAAACGGCGCGAGGCCCGTCAACCGGCTGCTCTCCCGGAGACTTTAGAAATGGATTAAGCGAGATCAACTGGGTGCTAAGTGGATAATCGGCAGTTTCCGGGGAATGCTTTAAGACAGTTCAGCGAATCTACACGCTTTGCTAGATTGCATTCATGCGGCGGGAATTGTGCGGATATCGGCAACCGAGTGGCTTATGACCGGACTTTGCCCTGCCTGCATTCACATGAAAGAGACGGGGAACGACAGAGGTAGTCTGTTTCTGCTCTGCCAGCTCTCGCGGTCCGACCCCCGGTATCCCAAGTACCCCCGCCTCCCGGTGCTCAGTTGCGAGGGCTATCGCGAGAAGCCAGGCCCGGAAAAGCCTGCGGCTTCCGAAACCCGATCAACCGGTTGAATGTGCAGGCCGGAAAAAGGGAATCCGCAGCTAAGCGTCGTCTCGAATCAGGCCCAGAACCAGTCCCGAGAACGAGAATGCGGCGATCAGCAGCGCCCAGGTGGAGAGCATATGGCGGTCGATCAGCGCGCCCGCGATCACCGGGGCGATCACGGATGAAATCGACGTGATCGATTGCGTCAGCCCGAGTACGACGCCCTGCTCGTGCTTCCCCGCCTTGTGCGAAATCATCGCGGTGATCGACGGACGCAGCACGCCCATGCCGTAAGAGTTGATCGTGCTCGCGCCGAGTAGTTGCGCGATTGTGCGGGTCCAGGCCAGCAATCCGTAACCGATGCCGGCGCAAAGAAATCCCGAGCGGACCAGCGCCCGTTCGCCGAATTTCTTCACCAGCCTGCCAATCAGACCCCCCTGGAGAATAACGCCGAGAACCCCGACGTAAAGAAGCACGTACGAGATCTCGTGCGTCCCGACGGCGTGGCCGTGCCACATATAGCGCTGATTGGCATACAGGGCGAAGCCTCCGAAGAAAAGGGAAAACGGGAAGGCGAAGAAGAAGAACTCCCAGAGCAACCGGCCCAGGCCGGGCCTGGCGAAATATTCGGCGTAGCGCTTCCATTCAAGCAAGCCAAGACGCTTGCCCGCCGGTCCGGCCGGGTCGGCTCCATTGGCGATGCGAGGTTCCACCTTTGGCAACAGTGTAGCCGTGCAGATAACGCTGGTCGCGGAAAGCGCGGCGGCCGCGAAGATGGGGTATGTGTAGCCGTATTGCGCGAGAAATCCGGAAATCGCCGGCCCGACAACGAAGCCAATGCCGAAGGCGATTCCGATCAGCGCGAAGGATTTGGCGCGGTTCTTCGGCTCGGTCACGTCGGCGATGTACGCCTGTGCCAGGGAAAGATTACCAGCGGTGAGGCCGTCGATAATCCGGGCCAGAAATACAATCGGGAGGGACGTGGCGAACGCGAGAATCAGGAAGCCGGCGAACGTGCCGAGCTGACTAACGATCAGCAAAGGCTTCCGGCGTCCCATACGATCCGACCAGTTGCCGAGAACCGGTCCGGCGATCAACTGGCAGAACGCGTAGCTAGACATCAGCAGACCGACCACAGTGGCCGACGCGCCGAAGTGTACCGCGTAAAAGGGAAGCAGCGGAATCATGATCGTCATGCCCAGAACATCGACAAGGACGATCAGAAAGATGGGGAGAAGGGGCGACCCTTTAAGCGTCAACTAACATGCTACCGCGAGGCTGAAGATGCTACCGGTGGAACTGCGGGAATGCCGAACTTTCGGGGAATCGGCGAACGTCATCGAGATGTTGTCGAAGGCAGAGCCGTGGGCCGGTGAACTGCATGCCGAATTCGATATCGCGCGCCTCCGGCCCGATCGGCGCGAGGATTTCATACGGGGACCACTTTCCAGAGGTGATTGGATGAGCAACCCATATCGTTGCGGAAGCAGGTGCTGCAATCGTTCCTGTGCACGTGAACCAGTAATCGGGCGATGCTGCCGGAAGCGTCGTCGACCCGAACGTCCGCATGAAAGGTCGGCAACGTGCCGCGATATGGTGTGGCATCGATTACCTGATACAGCAAGCTTTGTTGTGCGGAGAAATCGCGGCGAATCGCCGAGACCGCGCCACATTGCGGGCTGCCATGTCAGAATTCAGCTAAAACCGTCCGCGCTTCGTTGACGGGAGCGCGCTGCGGGGAGAACCATTCCGGTCCGAGGAACCTTCCGGGCGGCGCTGTATCCGAAGCGCCTTCGGCAAAATAAGATTCGCCGCCGCCGCAGTCAGCTCCCGTGGCGGCTGCACTGCTGCGCGATGCCCGAAACGGGCAACCATACAATGGCAAACGTGGCCCGGACGGTTCCTCGGTTCATCCACACTCCCGACAACAGTCTATTACAAAAACCGGGCATGAAACGAATGCTGAGCGGCACGAGAACAAGCGTTCCACTTCCGTCCGTCGCGCGCCCGAAAGCCTGCTGATTCAATTCCCCTCATGTAAAGTGGTTTCGGGAGATTTTATTGAGCACCGAAAGCACGAGCCAGACCGTCGAACGCCCGCACGGGAAGAAAAAGCTTCGCAGCGAAATCTGGTTTAATGACCCGGCCGAACCCGGCGAAACCGCCATTTACATCGACCGTTACATGACCTGGGGACTGACCCGGAAGGAACTCCAGTCAGGCCGCCCGATCATCGGCATTTCGCAATCGGGCAGCGAACTGACTCCGTGTAACCGGATTCACCTTTCGCTCGCATCCCGCATCAAAGACGGTATTCGCGACGCGGGGGGCATTTCGATTGAGTTCCCGCTGCATCCCATGCAGGAAAGCTGCCGCCGTCCGACCGCGGCTCTCGATCGCAATCTGGCGTACCTCGGTCTGGTGGAAATTCTCTGCGGCTACCCGTTCGATGGAGTCGTTCTCACTACCGCCTGCGATAAGACGACACCGGCGAGCCTGATGGCCGCCGCCACGGTGAATCTGCCCGCTATCGTGCTGTCCGGCGGACCGATGATCGACAGTTACTACAAGGGCAAGCTGGCCGGTTCCGGCATGGCGCTTTGGGAAGCGCGCAGGCTGCGCGCGGCGGGGCAGATCACGGACGACGAACTGATCGAAATCAATTGCCAGTCGTCGCCCGGACCCGGCCATTGCAACACGATGGGGACGGCGCTCTCGATGAACTCGGTGGCTGAAGCGCTGGGCATGTCGTTGCCAGGCTGCGCGGCGATTCCCGCGCCGGACGGCGCGCGCGGACGAATCGCGTACGAAACCGGTCGCCGCATCGTCGACATGGTGCGGGAAGACCTGACGCCAAAGAAGATCCTGACGCGAAAAGCGTTTGAAAACGCGATCGTCGTGAATTCGGCGATCGGCGGTTCGACCAACTGCGCGCCCCATATTGTCGCGATCGCGCGCCATATGGGCGTCGACGTCGACGTGAAAGACTTCGAAGCCGTAGGCCATGACGTTCCATTGCTGGCCAATGTGCAGCCCGCGGGCGAGTACCTGGGACAGGGCTTCCATCGGGCCGGCGGCGTGCCCGCGATCATGGGGGAACTGGCGCGCTCCGGGAGACTGCACGAAGATGCAATCACCGCTAATGGCCGCACCGTCGGCGAGAATTGCCGCGATGCGCGAATACTCGACGAAAAAGTCATCCGGCCCTACTCAAGCCCGCTGAAGAAGCAGAGCGGCTTTATGGTTCTGAGCGGAAATCTGTTCACTTCGGCGCTCATTAAGACCTCGGTGATCAGCGAGGAATTCCGGCGGCGGTTCTTATCCGCGCCGGGATCGGAGGAGTGTTTCATTTCACGCGCGATCGTATTTGAAGGACCGGAAGACTACCGGCGCACTATCGAAGATCCGAAGCTCAATATCGACGAACACTGCATGCTGGTGGTACGCGGGACGGGGCCGCTGGGCTATCCCGGATCGGCGGAAGTGGTCAACATGACGCCGCCGGGCGCGCTGGTACGGAGCGGAACGAGGATGCTGCCGTGCATGGGCGACGGGCGACAGAGTGGCACCTCGGACAGCCCATCGATTCTTCATGCCGTGCCCGAATCGGCTGCGGGCGGAAATCTGGCGATCCTGCAGACGGGCGACATGGTGAAGGTGGATCTGAAGAATCGCCGCGTGGATCTGCTGCTGAGCGACGAGGAGATCGAAGCAAGAAGAAAAACGCTGCCGCCCGCGAAGTTGCGGAACGATTCGCCGTGGCAGGAACTGTACCGGGCGCACGTGGGGCAACTGGATACCGGGGCTTGCATGGAGTTTGCCGTGGGGTATCGGGATCTGCGGGAAGTAGTGCCGCGCCATTCGCATTAAGCGGTTGCGTGATGGCTGTGGGCCGCGTATGCCAATTACTCTTCGACCACTTCAGCGCTTCCGATGCCCTCACTTACATCCAACTCCGTGACTCGACCGGGGAAGGCACTCATCCGGCAACTTGAATCTGAATCCACCGCCACCGGTTCATCCCGATTGATCGCCCATGAGGTCACGCCGCGCGATACCGCAGAACTGGCCGATCGCGGCAATTCCGCGACAAACGCCTCGTCTCTCCGCGTTCCAATACAGAAATGGGTTCCTGTGCCTGGCCATCACCCCTGGCAAGTTTACTTACTGAACGCGCCAGGCCGCGTTTCCAGATTCATTAACCCGAATTACGAATTCACCGGTGATCTATCCCGGAACCAGCCGAAATCCGAAGACGCCCCGACGCCAGTTCACAATCCAAAATTTGCCACAACCCCTCAACACCTTTCAGAAAGCGGAGGCCGAACAATGCCGCGCCCTGTTGCTGGCGCGCAAACTCGCTGCAACCAGCCCGGTCGCGGCCACGCCGGTCGAAACCCAGCCGGCCGAGGCGGCGCCGGTGAGGATGCCTGCGGCCTTAGAACCGACAGCGCCGCCTTACCTGAAACAGGCGGCATAGCCGGACCCGCAAACGTCTGGCAGCCAGCCACCGGGCCGGGTGGGGAAATTTTCAACCCGAGCGGCTTGATCTTTGACATCTCGAACAAAGGACCACGCGAGGGCATAACGCCAATGCTGCGTCCAGGAATCTTGCGAGGCACGTTTCCACATGCGTTCCGCGAGCCTGGGCCGCAGTTCGTTTTGTAACCAGCATGAC